>CAXTKM010000068.1:0-16534 GCA_964244795.1 uncultured Enterovirga sp. | reverse complement strand
CAGCACGTCGCCGGTCTTGGCGCGCACGACCTCGGCGACTTGCCGGCCGCCGGGCGTGTCGACCCCGTGCCAGAAGTTGCAGCCGAAATAGACGTCCTCGCAATTGTCCGGGCCGAGCGCCTGGTACTGGTCGAGGCCGGTCGACCAGATCGCCAGGATCTTGGTGTTGCGCTTCATGCCGTAGCTGATCGCCTGGCGGATCACATCGAGCGTCTGGTTGCCGAAATTGCAGATGGCCAAGACGTCGGGACCGGCCGCAAGAGCGGTCGCGATGAAGCCAGAATATTCTCGATCGGAGAGCGAGTGATAGCTGTTGCCGACGTGCTGGATCCCGGTCTCCTTGAAGATATCCTTGCAGTTCGTCAGCAGACTGTCGCCGAAGACATACTGACCCGTGATCGTGTACCACTTCTTGGCGTTCGGGAACTTCGCGATGATCGGCCGGACGGTTGCGTTGACCGCGCTGTAGCTCGCGACGGGCCAGCGGAAGTTCGACCGATTGCAGTCCCGGCCGGTCGATTCGTCGGCGCCCGCCTCCTGCACGTAGATGCCGCCCCGGGCGTGCACCTCCTTCTGCACCGCGAGGCCGATGGCCGAATTGGTGCAGCCGATGATGTGCTTGATGCCGCGCTGGGTCATCACCTCCTGGACCTTGCGGACGGCCTCGCCGGCATCGCCGCGATCGTCGAGGAGCACGTAGTTCAGCTTCTTGCCAAGGACAGTGTCGTACTTCTCGACCGCCCATTTGCTGCCGTTGTTCAGCAGCGTGCCGACATTCGCGAAGGTGCCCGACAAGGAATACACGGCCGCGATGTCGAGCGTCGATCCCTGAGCGGACACCTCGCGGATGAAGGGCGGTGCGGCGAGCGCGACCGGCGCCGCGCCGAGACCTTTGAGAAGCGTCCTGCGTTCGATCGTCATGGCTGATTCCCTCTCGTTACGAACCGGATGCCGGCGCGGCGGCGGATCGGGCGCGCTTCTCGAGCCACCAGCCCCAGGAGGGAGGCCAAGCGGCGAAGCTCGTATCGTGGCCGAGGGCGCGGGCAGCCTGCAACGGCCAATGCGGGTTCATCAGCGCCTCGCGCCCGATGGCGACGAGGTCGGCGCGCCCGCCACGCACGACGCTCTCCGCGAAATCGGGCGTGGTGATGAGCCCGACGGCCATCGTGGCGATGTCGGCCTCGGCCCGGATGCGCTCGGCGTAGGGGACCTGATAGCCCTCGGGCCGTCGGATCAGCTTGGTCGTGGTGCGCTCGCCGAGCCCTCCCGAGGAACAATCGATGACGTCGACGCCGATGTCCCTCAGGCGTCGCGACAGCGCCACGGAGTCGTCGAGGGTCCAGCCGCCCTCCTGATCGTCGACGCACGAGAGACGTACGAAGAGCGGCAGACCCGAAGGCCAGGCCCTTCGCACGGCTTCCGTCAGCACCATCAGGAAGCGGATGCGGCCCTCGAAATCCCCGCCGAAGCGATCGTCGCGTCTGTTGGCGAGCGGCGAGAGGAAGGTGTGGATCAGGTAGCCGTGGGCGGCATGGAGATCGAGCGCCAGGAAACCGGCCGCCGCGGCCCGCCGCGCACCCGTCGCATAGGCCTCGACCAGCCTGGCGATCCCGTCCTCGTCCAGCGCCTGCGGCGTGTGCCAACCGGGGTTGGCCGGGATCGCGCTCGCCGCGAGCGTCGTCCAGGGTGCCTCGCCGCGTGCTCCGTCGAGCGGGCTGTATCCCTCCCATGGCCGCCCGACGCTGCCCTTGCGGCCGGCATGGATGAGCTGTGTCGCGGGCACCGCACCATGCGCGGCGATCGCGGCAGCGATCGGCCGGAGCGGCGCGACGTGATCGTCGGACCAGATGCCGAGATCGTGGTGCGTGACGCGGCCTTCGGGTGCGATCGCCAGCGCCTCGGTGAAGACGAGGCCCGCGCCCCCGATGCCGAGCCGGCCGTAATGCTGCAGGTGGAAATCGGTCGGCAGCCCGTCGTCGCCGGCCACGTATTGCTGCATCGGCGAGACCACGATGCGGTTCGGCGTCTCGACCGAGCGCAGGGTCAGCGGCGTGAACAGATGGGGGGTCTCGCTCATCCGGCGAAGCCCATGCGGTCGCGCAGCCAGGCCCAGGCGATGCCTGCCTGGATCCCCGGCTTCCGGAACTGATGGAAGGGGATCGGGGCGATCGCCGTCATCGGCAGCGGAGGCGCCGTCCCGTCGAGCGCCTTGGCGGCGAGCCAGCGGCCCATGGCGGTCGCCATGGCGATGCCGCGCCCGTTGTACCCGATCCCGACCAGGAGCCCCGGTTCCGGTTCGTGGATGTGCGGGATGCCGTCGAGCGTCAGCGCGACCTGGCCCGACCAGCGGTGCTGGATCGCGAGCCCTCTCGTGTCCGGGAAAAGCCGGTGCATGGCCGCGACCAGTGCTGCGAAGAAGGCCGGGTTCTCGGCATCGCCGATCGCGCCGCGACCGCCGAAGACGAGACGGCCATCCGGCGATTGGCGAAAATAGAAGGCGAGCCGGCGCGTCTCGGACGCGCAGATGCCGCCCGGCATGATGCGGCTCCGCAGCGCCTCCGGCAATGTTTCGGTCGCCACCTGGGCGCTCTGCACGCAGATCAGCGTACGGGCGAGACCCGGGACGAGATCGTCCGCGTAGCCGTCTTGCCCGACGATCACGGACTTCGCCCTGATCTCGCCCTGCGAGGTCGCGACGCGCCAGCCGTTGCCGTCCCGCGACAGGGCGGTCGCCTTCGCGCCCTCATGCATCTTCGCCCCGCGGGCCTGCGCCGTGCGCGCCAGGCCGCGAATGTAGGAGAGCGGCTGGATGGTGCCGGCGCGACGGTCGATCCAGCCCCCGAGATAGGCATTCGTCCCGGTGAGCCGCGTGAGCGCCGCTCGGTCGAGGCGTTCGGCGGGCGCGCCGAGGGCCGCCCATTCGTCGCCGCGCGCCTGGACCCGCGCGAGCGCGCTCTCGGCATGCGCGGCCTGGATCCAGCCCGAGCGCTTCGGCTCGCAATCGATGCCGAGCGCCTCGATCAGACCGAAGACGACGTCCGCGACGCCGCCGGCGGCCTCGGCGAGGCGCCGACCGTCGGCTTGGCCATAGACCGCGCGCATTTCGGACGGATCGAGCTTGAGGCCCGGGATGACCTGGCCGCCGTTCCGGCCCGAGGCGCCCCAGCCGATGGTGCGAGCCTCGACCAGCGCGACGCTCGCGCCCCGCTCCGCAGCCGACAGGGCGGCGCTGATCCCCGTGAACCCGCCGCCGACGATCGCGAGATCGACCTGCCTGCCGGCCTCGAAGGCGTCGGCCTTCGGCGCGGGCTCCCGGACGGTCGCCGTCCAGAGCGCGTCGTGGGCGCTGTCGGCGGAGGAGCCCATGTCAGCGGGGTCCCGGCAGGCCGGTCGCGAGGCGTCCCGACGCCCAGGTCCGGGCGACCTCCTCGGAGACGACCCCATCCTCGAGATCCGCGGCGATCAGGGCGGAGGGCCGGTCGGCGGGATCGCCGTAGCCACCGCCTCCGCCGAGGCCGAGCGTGACGAGGTCGCCGCGCCGAAGATCGAGGGCGTCCTTCGATTTGAGCTGGATGATCTCGCCGCCGCGTCGGACCTCGCAGTAGCCGGTCGCACCCTCGCGGCCGCCGAACAGGCCCTCGGCCGAGCGCCGGAACCGGTCGCTGTAGAGCGAGATGCGGACATCGTCGCGCAGGATTTCGAAGCCGCGGCGGAAGCCCATCCCGCCGCGCTGCCGTCCCGGTCCGCAGCTATCGGTTCGCATGGCGTACTCGACGACCCGGAAAAAGGGGAAATCCTGGTCTAGGGCCTCGACCGGCGTGTTCGAGCAATTCGAGAGCGGATTGTCGACGCCGTCGCAGCCGTCGGTGTCGTTCGCGGCCCCGAAGCCACCTCCGTAGATCTCGAGATAGACCGACCAGCCGGCCTCTCCGAGATGGGACAGGACGAAGGAGGTGGTGGTGTCGAACCCGCAGGCGATGACCTTGTCCGGCACGGCCTGCGACAACGCCTTCATGATTGCGTTCCAGGCGCGCGAGCAGACCTCCATCCGGGCGCGGACGGGCGCGGGATGGTTCGGGTTCAGCATCGTGCCCTTGGGGGCCGTGACCGTGATCGGCCGGAAGGCGCCCGCGTTGAACGGAATGTCGGGGCTCGTCAGCGCGGCCTTGAGGCAGGAGAGCGCCGCCGAGACGGTCGCGGCGAACGGTGCGTTGAGATTGCGGCGGACCTGGAGCGCCGTGCCCGTGAAGTCGATCTCGGCGCAATCGCCCTTGATCGTCACGGTCGCGCGCACCGGCAGCGGCGTATCCGAGATGCCGTCGTCGTCGACCGCGTCCTCGCCCGTATAGACGCCGTCCGGAACCTCGCGCAGCGCCGCCCGCATGCGGGCCTCGGAATAATCGAGCAAGGCCGCCATCACGGCCGTGATCGTCTCGGCCCCGTATCGCTCGGCGAGCTCGATCACGCGCTTCTCGCCGGTCGCGTTGGCGGCCATCTGGGCATCGAAATCGCCCATCGTCTGCTGCGGCACCCGGACGTTCGCGCGCAGGAGCCGCTCGAAGGAGCCGCCGTGCCAGTCCCGCGCCATGTTCAGCTTGAGAGGCGGGATGATGAGGCCCTCCGCGTAGACGTCGGGCGCCGCGATGTTCAGCCCGGGATCCCCGCCCGACACGTCGAGATGATGGGCGACCGAGGCCGAGAAGCCCAGCACCCGCTCCTCGAAGAAGATGGGGTGGAAGAAGAAGACGTCCTGCAGGTGCTGACCGCCGGAATACGGGTCGTTGATGACGAAGAAATCGCCCGGGACGAGCGTCTCGTTGGGGAAGAGCTTGGTGCAGGGCTGGAAGACGTGGCCGATCGTCCCGAGCTGCATCGGGATCAGCTCGGCCTGGGCGATGGTATTGCCCTGGGCGTCGAGCAGCGCCGCCGAGCCGTCGCGGGCCTCGCGCAGGACGGTCGAATAGGCGGAGCGGATGAGCTTCGCGCCCATCTCGCGCGCGGCCGCGATGAGCGACTGGCTGACGATCGCGTAGTCGACCGGATCGAGGGTTTTCGGATCGAGGGCCATCCCGTTCACCCCTTCCGCATGACGATGTTGCCGAGCGCATCGCGCTCGGCCTGCCACCCGGGCGGCACCCAGAGCGTCGACGAGTAGCCCTCGATCATCGCCGCTCCGTCCACGATGCGCCCGGGCATGAGCGTATCGGCATCGACGAGCGTCGTCGCCACCGCCCCCGCAGGCGTCCAGACGTCGACCTCGCCGGGATGGGCGAGATGCGAGGGACGCTCGCGGAAATCGGGCAGGGAATCGAGCTTGCGCCGAACGCCGAAGCGAAGGCCGACGATCTCGACCTTCCGTCCGGGCTCGCCGCCGTGGAAGTAGATGCGCCGGTGCGCCGCGCTGAACTCGTCGGCGAGGTCCGATGGCCGCAGCCCGGCGAGCCGGCCCGGATCGATGTCGACCGGGATCTCGAAGGCCTGGCCGACGAAACGCATCTCGGCCGTCAATTCGAAGGTGAGCGCCCCGTCGAGGCCGAGATCGCGGAACTCGCGTTCGGCCGCCGCGCGGAAGCGGGCGAATTCCTCGCGCAGCATCGCGGGCGCGTCCTCCGACAGCGCGACGCGGCGCGTGACGCCGGACACCCGGACGTAATCGGCGGCGAGCAGGCCGAAGGCCGAGATCACGCCCGGATTCGGCGGAACCACGATCTCGCGCAGGCCGAGCTCGTCGGCGATCTCGGCCGCCAGCAGCGGACCGGCGCCGCCGAACGGCAGGAGCGCGTAGTCGCGCGGATCGCGGCCGCGTTCGGTCGAGACGAGCTGCACGGCCCGGACGATGTTCGCGACCGCGAGGCGGATCGCGGCCGCGGCCGCGTCTCGCACCGAGATGCCGAGCCGTGCGGCGACCTCCTCGAAGGATCGATGGGCCTTCTCGACGTGAAGAACCATCGAGCCGCCGAGGAAGGCGTCCGCCCGGATCGTGCCGCGCACGAGATGAGCGTCGGTCACGGTCGGCTCGGTGCCGCCCCGCCCGTAGCAGGCCGGCCCCGGATGAGCGCCGGAGCTGCGCGGGCCGACGCGCAGCATGCCGCCGTCGTCGATCCAGACCAGCGAACCGCCCCCGGCCCCGACGCTCACGATGTCGAGAACCGGCGTGCGGATGGGCAGGCCGTCGACCTCGGTTTCCGGCGAGATCGAGGGGACGCCGTCGATGACGAGGCAGACGTCCGTCGAGGTGCCGCCCATGTCGAAGGTGATCAGATTCTTGCGCTGGGAGCGCTGCGCCTGGCCGATCGCGCCCACGACCCCGGCGGCCGGTCCGCTGAACAGCGCCGTGATCGAGTTCTTGCGCATGGCGACCGCCGGCAGCCGGCCGCCGTTCGACTGCATGACGCTGAAGCCGCCAGTGAAACTCGCCCTGGCGAGCGTCGTCTCGAAGCGGGCGAGATAGCCGTTGATGACCGGCTGGACATAGGCCGACAGCACGGTGGTCGACGCGCGCTCGTATTCGCGAAACTCGCTCGCGATCTCGTGCGAGGCCGCCACCTGAACGTGCGGCAGAGCTTCGGCGATCAGCTCCCTGACCCGCGCCTCGTGCGCGGGCGCGACGTAGGCCGAGAGGAGGCAGATCGCGACGGCCTCGTAATCGCCGGCTGCGAGGCGCGGAATGAGGTCACGTCGAACCTCGGCCTCGTCGAGGGGCAGGACGACGTTGCCGTGCCCATCCACGCGCTCGGCGACTTCGAAGCAATCCTTGCGGCGAAGGGGTGGAGCCGGCTTCCTGTAGCGCAGGTCGTAGATGTTGCGGCGGTCGTGGCGCTGGAAGAACAGGATGTCCCGGAAGCCCCGAGTCGTCACGAAGGCGACCCTCGCGCCCTTGCGCTCGAGGATCGCGTTGGTGGCGACGGTCGAGCCGTGCACGAGATCGGTCACGGAGGCCGCATCGATCCCGGCCGCCTGCAGCGCGTTGAAGGCACCGACCTCGGGATTGCCGGGCGTGCTGGGGACTTTCACGACGTCCACGCGGCTGCCGTCGACGGCCACGAGATCCGTGAATGTTCCTCCCACCTCGATCCCGACGCGCATCTCCGCTCCAAATCGACCCGTCGTTTGACATTTTTGAGCAGAGATCGCCAGGGATTGCAACCAGGGTGAAAACAATGGACGATATTTGCACCGTTGCTGCAATCATACGCAGTTTCGACGAGGCCGAAGCCAGGGAAGATGACCGCGATGGCACGACAGGCCGCGAACGTGGTGCCGCTCGGTGAGGGGGCGGACACCAGCATCGGCCGCAAGTTGCGTCTGCGCCGCTCGATCAAGGGGCGCTCGCTGCAGGAGGTCGCCGAGAGGGCCGAGATCTCGATCGGCCTGCTGAGCCAGATCGAGCGCAACGTGACGATGCCGTCGCTGAAGTCTCTGCGCCAGATCTGCGGCGCTCTCGACATGCCGGTGGGCTGGCTGTTCGACGTGCCGGAGGGAGAGCACGAGGACGTCGTGATCCGGGCGGGGGCGCGCCGGATCATGAATCTCGGACCCAAGGGCATGACGAAGGAATTGCTTTCGCCGGATGCCGTCCCGGGCATCCAGATGATCCGTATCGTCGTTCAGCCAGGCGGCTCGTCCGGCGAGCAGCCCTACAACAACGAGAGCGGCTCGAAGGCCGGGACCGTGGTCTCGGGTACGCTGGGGCTCGAGGTCGAAGGCCAAGGCTACGTGCTGGCGACCGGCGACAGCTTCGCTTTCGCGGCCACCAAGCTCGCCCGCTTCTGGTGCATCGGCGATCAGCCGGTCGACCTGATCTGGGTGGTCACGCCCGCCGTCTACTGAGCGACGTCGGCTTCACTCCTGGCGTCGTCGCCGCGCTGCGGTGCTGCCGCCATCGACCGGCAAGACGATTCCGGTGACGAAGGACCCATCGTCCGACGCGAGGAAAGCGACGACCGCCGCGATCTCCTCGGGCTGACCGACCCGCCCCAAGGGCGTCTCGTCGATCTGCGTGCGCCGGTAGAACGGATCGGCGAAATGCCCCTCCGTCATGGGCGTCACGATCACCCCGGGAGCGACCGCATTGACCCGGATGCCCTCGGGCCCGAGATCGCCCGCCATCTGGCGCGTCACCTGCGCGATCGCGCCTTTCGCCGCCGCGTAGGCCGTCGTCCCGGGAAAGCCCACGAGGCCGAAGATCGAGGAAACATTGACGATCGCTCCGCCAGGCCGGGTCAGGAGTGGGAGGATGGAGCGGGTCACCCGCAGCACGGCCATGAGGTTCGTGTCGATGAACCGGTGCAGCAGGGCATCGTCGGATTCGGCGAGCGGCTTCGCCCCGCCGATCCCGGCATTGTTCACCAGCACGTCGACGTCTCCGAAGATGTCGCGCGCAGTCTGGGCGATCCGGTCCCCCGCCTCGGGCAGCGTCACGTCGAGTTCGAGAGCCGTGCCTCGACCTGGTTCCAGGCGATGAGCGGTGTCGTGGACCGCGGCATCCCGATCGACCAACAGCACCCGCCCCCCTTCGGAGGCGATGCGCCGGACGATGGCGGCCCCGATGCCGCGAGCCGCCCCGGTCACGATGACGCCGCGGTCCGCAAAGCGCTGCTGGGCCATTCGTGCTCCACCCTCCACCCTGAACGGGATGCTTCCAAGAAGGGGAGATTGGCAAGAGCGACGTCTCCGCCGGACAACCCGTGCGAGCCCGCTCTCCGGTGAGCAGATCGCTCAGGTTTGGTCGGTCGTGCGCGACGAGACGGGCGGCTTCTCACTCAGGTACGGGTCGGTGGGTGCGGCTTTCGGGACGGACAGGCCCATGGCTGGCCTCGCTGCGGCCTGGGCGATCCAGGCAGGCCCGTTCGGCCGGCCCCTGATGGATCCGTCCGACTTGGTCGAGACCCATCCGTAGATGGGCAGGTCGCGGTAGCCCGGCGCCGCGTCCCCGAACGCCCATGCCAGGTTGCCGTAGGTCGAAGGATCCCGGCCGTCGAGGCTCAACCGGTCATTGAGGTAGCACGCCGTCGCCCAGGCCGTCCTCGGGTCCGGCGTGAAGGCGATGATGCGCTTCGCCCAGTACATGCGAAGGTTGTTGTGCATCCATCCGTCGAGCAGATACTGCTTCTGGCAGGCGTTCCAGGTCTCGTCGCGCGTCTCCCCGTGCAGGAGCGCATCCAGCGTTTCCTGCTCCGGCCGGGGGTCGCCCGCATGGGCGTCGAGGGCGCGATGCGCCCGTGCCGGCAGGCGCTCGTAGCTCCCGGGGACGCCCAGGCCTCGGGCCTTGTAGTGGAACCACTCGCGCCAGGTGAGAAGCTCGTCCAGGTATTTCGCCTTGCTGCCCGCGGGCGCGTCCGCGCCTGCCACGGCCCGGACGATCTCGCGCGGCCCGACCATCCCGAAATGGAGGTAGGGCGAGAGCGAGCTTGCCCCTTCGGGCCGGCTCGCGTCGTTGCGCGCACCGGCATAGGCGGGCAGCACGTCCGCGGCCAGGCGGGCGAGCCTGCGGTCCACCTCGTCCCGCGTCGGCGGGAAGCCCGGCGCGGCCGTGAGGGCATGGTCGACGGCGCATTCGGCCACGAGGGCGTCGAGGCCGGCGTCGTCCAGGTCGATCAGCCGATCCGGCACGAACGGCAGCGGGCCGTCGAACGGCGAAGGGGCCGGCGTTTCGTCGTGGGTGGCCTGCCATTCCGCCCGCACGCGCTCGTGCTTGCGCCGGAACGCCGATGTCGTGCCGATGCCGGCGTCCAATGCCGCCGGCGGAACGGTGCAGGCCGCGTTCACGGCGAACACGGGCACCGTCGCCTTGGCCGCCACCCGCTCCGCATGCCACTGCGCCACGAAGGCCGGCTGGTCCTCCAGCACGAGCGCCGCCGCGCGGTCCGCGAGGCGGTACACGAGCCCCCGCTCGCGACGGCTCGCCCGGTCGACATGCTGGACGCAAGCGATCCCCCGCCGCTCGCATCCTCGGGCGACATCGCGCGACGCCCCGAGGATGAACCGATGCAGGCGGGCCGAGGCGAAGGGGTAGTCCTCGCGCAGACCGTGGTAGACGAGAACGGGAAACCGGAGTTCGTTACCGAGCCGCACGGCCGCGTCGATGACGGGGTTGTCGTGCGAGCGGAGCGCTTGCTGCAACCAGCAGAGGACGTAGCGAGCGCCTTCACCCTTCATCGGTGCGGCGTTGAAGCGGCGAACGCGGGGTGCCTCCGTCCAGGACGAGAAGGCGTCGGGAAGGTCGGTTGCCATCGCTCGCGTATAGCCGAGCGAATGGGACGCCTGTGTGCGGCCCATGGTCCGCGAGAGCCCTGAGCGAACGCCATCCAGCGACGGAGTCTCGACCCACTTCCGCGACCGACGGGAAGCCTGCGGCTTGGACAGGGACGGTGTGGGGAGCGCCATGGCAGTGGCGACCGTCGCGTCGGGCGACGCAGCCTTCGCAGACGCTCGCCAGACCCGATCCGGCGGTGTAATGCGAAGTGGTGCGGCAGTTTGTCAGATAGGAAAGTGGTCTTCCGATGAGACGGAGAACGTTCCTGGGCTCGATGGCGGCCGCCTCGTTCAGTTTCGCGGCGCCGGCGATCGCCCAGCGCGCCAAAGTCATCAAGTTCATCCCGCTTGGCGAACTCGCCGTCCTCGATCCGATCCGCGCGCCCGCGAAGGTGACGTTGCACCATTCCTACATGGTGTACGACACGCTCTACGGGATGGACGAGAGCTTCGGGATCCACCCCCAGATGGTCGAGGGGCATCGCCAGGACGGCGACCTCGTCTGGGATCTGACGCTTCGCGAAGGCTTGCGGTTCCATGACGGCGAGCCCGTGCGGGGTCGAGACGTCGTCGCGTCGATCAGGCGCTGGGCGGCCGCCGACGCGCTGGGGTCCCGGCTTCTGGCCCGAACCGACGAGCTGTCGGCGTCCTCGGACCGGGGCATTCGGTTTCGTCTGAAAGCCCCGTTCCCGCAACTGCCGCTCGCGCTCGGCAAGCTGCAGCCGAACATGCTGGCCATCATGCCGGAACGGCTCGCCTCCCGGCCGCTCACGACGCCGCTGACCGAGGTCGTCGGCAGCGGGCCGTTCCGCTACGTCGCGGCCGAGCGCGTTCCCGGAGCACGCGTCGTCTACGAGAAGAACGCCGCCTACGTGCCGCGGCCCGGCGGACCGGTGTCGCAATCGGCCGGGCCCAAGATCGTCAACGTCGATCGCGTCGAATGGCACGTCGTGCCCGACCCGGCGAGCGCCATGGCGGCCATGCAGGCGGGCGAGATGGATTGGTGGGAGCGACCGATCTTCGATCTCCTGCCCGCGATGAGCCGCAACAAGGACCTGGTGATCTGGAAGAACGACCCTCTGGGAGAGGTCTCGACCTTCGTGCTGAACCAGGCCCAGCCGCCGTTCGATAAGCCGGCCGTGCGTCAGGCGCTGCTCGGCGCCTTCAGCCAGTCGGACGTGATGCAGGCCGTCGCGGGCGACGACCAGACGTATTGGAAGACAGGCACCGGCTGGCTGCCGGCCGGTTCGCCCTGGGCGAACGACGCCGGACAAGCGGCCCTGAAGACGAGGCCGGCCGCCGAGGTGAAGGCTGCCCTCGCGGCCGCCGGCTACGCGGGCGAGAGGGTCGTCCTGATGATCGGGTCCGACATCCCGGATATCAGCTCCGCCGGCCAGGTCGTGGCCGACGTGCTGGGCAAGGTCGGCATCAACCTCGACGTCCAGGTCGTGGACTGGGGAACGGTCCTGCAGCGCCGCGTCAGTCGCAAGCCGATATCCGAGGGCGGCTACAGCGCCTTCGTGGTCCCGACGCCGGGCTATTACATCGCCGATCCCGCGACTGCGCCGAACCTGCGCGGGACGGGCGAGCTGCCCTCGAACGGGTTCACCAAGAGCGACGCGATCGAGGCGCTCTACAGCCGCTGGGTCGACCTGCCGGACGTCGCCGCCCGAAAGGCGCTAGCGACCGAATACGAGGCGCAATACAGCCGCGACGTTCCCTTCGTGCCCTTGGGTCAATACTTCCTGCCCACCGTTCACCGGCGGTCCCTCTCCGGCATGATCCCGGGCGGCTTGATCAAGTTCTGGGGCGTGACGAAGGCGTGACCTGAAGCCCGCTTCGACCTGCCTGGACGTCGATCGACGGCGCGAGCTTCGGCGATCCTCCGATCGACTGCCGACACGCGACGGCTCGCGTGTGGACCTCAGGCGAACGGCGCCGCTCGCGGGTTCTCGCCGATGTCGCCGGTCAACTTGAACTGGCCCATCAGGCCGGACACCGTGTCGAAATCGATGACGGCGTGGTGGCACGCCGTGTTGATGTCTCTGTAGGCGCGATGGACGGCGTTGCCTTCGTAGAGGCCGTGGGCACCGGATGCAGCGAAGAGCCGATCGATCGCCCGGCGGCTCAGCTCGACGACATACGCCGAGTCCCAGCGCATCTGGATCCGGTCCCTCGTCGACATCGGGTACTGATCGTCCGCCAGGAGGGAATCGAAGCGATCGCACATGTCGTCGAGAAGGCGCCTCGCTGCGGCGATCTCCGCGACCGATTCCGCCACGCGCTTCTGCATCGTGGGACTTTTCCCCTTGGACACGCCATGAGGCGTCGTTCGCGTCGACGTCATGTCCAGGAAGGCCTTGAGCCCGGCCTCGGCCATCCCGAGAACGGATCCGGACAGCATCGCCGGAAGACCGGAATAGACGGAGAGGCGGTAGACCGGCGACGTCGCGTGCGGACTGAGGCCGAGGAAGGTCGGGAACGTCGGCATGGCCCTGTGCTCCGGTACGAACGCGCCGTTCACGACGAGGTCCTTCGAGCCCGTCCCATGCATTCCGAGCGTGTGCCACGTGTCGTCGAGCTCGACATCGGCCCTCGGGACCATGACGTGATGGATCAGGTAATCGTCGGCTTCAGGGTTGGTCACCTTCGCGCCGAGGATGAACCAGGGAGAATGGTCGCATCCACTGCCGAACTGCCACCGGCCCGTGAGGCGCCAGCCTCCCGGGACCCGTTCGATCAGGCCCTGAGGCGCCAATGACCCCGCGACGAGATTGTCGGGGTCGCCTTCGTAGACCTCCCTCTGACACTCTTTTGGGAACCGTCCGATGATGTAGTCGTGGGCGACGCAGACCATCAGCACCCAGCTCGACGCCGAGCAGACATTCGCGATTTCCGCGCAGGCCCAGATGTGGGCGCTGGGTGAGAGCTCGAGGCCGCCGAACTGCTTCGGGGTGATCACGCGCGCCAATCCCGATCCGCGAAGGGCATCGGCGGCATCGTCGCTCAGACGGCGCCGGCGATCGCTCTCGAGCGTGGTCGCGGCCAGCCTCGGAAGGATGGCACGCGCGGCGGTCTTGTAGTCGAAGCCGGGCGCGACCGGGGTGTCCCTCTGAACCCTGCTCATTGCTACGGCGCTGCTCATTCTGCCTCTCCTCGCTAACACGTCTCGAACGTCCAGTACGATCGGCCAGATATCGCCTGCATCGGCGTCCGGAGGTCCACCGGACCTCTCCGTTATCGGACCGCGCTCCGGCTATGTTCCAATTCCATGCTCGACGGCAGCGATGCCGGACCCACGGTGCGATCCACCATCGCCGCGGTCGGGCGTGCGCTGACGTCCGTCAAGCGGGTAGATCAGGCGCGGACAAAGCTCCTCCAGGAGCTCGGCGAAGCGAAGCGTCGTCAGATCCTCGAGATAGGGCCCGATGATCTGAAGTCCGACCGGGAGGTGGTTCACCAGCCCGATCGGACGAACGGTCACGGGAAGATAGTTCAGCCCGGCGATGGCCATCCAGAAAAGCGATGCGTTGTAGTCCTGAGGCTTCCCGTTGACCTCGATCGTCCGGCTCTCCCGTTCGGTGTCGAGATCGTGAGGAAACGCCTGGGACGCATGCACCGGACACAGCACGACATCGTACGAACGAAAGAAGCGCTGCCACGCGAGGCGAAACATGTGGCGGCGTTCGTTCAGGGCATGCCAGCCATGATGGCTCAACCCCGCAGCGCGCCGACCCGCCGCACGGTAGCTCATGTCGGCCTCGTCCAGCCCGGAGGCCTCGTCGCTCAGACGTCGGATCAGCTCGGGTGGACTGTGCCGGAGCCCGACGGCTCGGGCCATCACCATGTAATCGTGATGACAGACCTCGAGATCGATCGGCCACTCGACCGTCTCGTCGACGCGAGCTCCGGCCCGACGCAGCGTTTCGACGAGATCGCGGATCGATGACGTGATCCCCTCGTCGACCTCGCAGGCCTCGTGGTCGACGAGGACTGCGACGCGAAATCCACTCAACGTCTCTGCGCGGGATCGTGGAAGGTCGATCCTCCAGCCGGGCGCGTCCAACGGATCCGGGCCCATGATGACATCGAGCAGCAAGCGGAGGTCGGCGACGGAACGCGCCATGGGACCGATGGATGTCAGATCGGTGGTCGCGGACCGACCCGTCAGCGAGTGTCCGGTCTGGGGCACCAGCCCGTAGGAGGGCCGGTGCGTGTAGATCCCGCAGAAATGCGCGGGAATGCGAAGCGATCCGGCCAGATCGCTTCCGATCTCGACACTCGTGAACCCCGCCGCCACGGCCGCGGCCGAGCCGCCCGACGACCCACCGCAGGTCAGGTTCCCGTTCCACGGATTGTTCGTGGTGCCGAACAGGGAATTGGACGTCTGTTGATCCGCGACACCGGTCGGGACGTTCGTCTTGCCGAAGACGATCGCCCCGGCGGCGCCGAGTCGCCGAACGACCTCCGCGTCCTGGTCGGCCCTGTTGTCTCGATGCGACGGCAGGCCCCACGTCGTCGCGAGCCCCGAGACACCGAAGGATTCCTTGACGGTGAGAGGCAGCCCTTCGAGACGGCCGAGGCCGTCGAGGCTTCCTTGGCTGCGACGACGATCGGCTGCCTTCGCCCGCTCCAGCGCTCGCTCGAAATCCCGCACCACGACGGCATTGATGGCCCGGTCGGACGCCTCGATCCTGGCGATGAAGTCCGAGAGGACGTCGACGCTTGACAGCTCACCAGCCCTGATGAGCGCGCACAGATCGACAGCCGTGTTGAGCTTGGGTTCCACACGCAGGATCGTGTCGGCCGCCTTGAACTAAGTCAAATTCATAGTCATCCTTCATTGTATGAACGCGCCGCATGATCATCTCGATCTCAATCTGTGGCGCGTCTTCCTGGCGATCTGGGACCTTCGGAGCTTGACGGCCGCGGGCGCGCGCCTCGGGCTGACCCAGCCGGCCGTCAGCCACGCCCTGCGCCGATTGCGGGATCGCTTCGGGGATCCGCTCTTCGTCAGGGTGGCGAACCGAATGCTCCCGACGGATGCCGCCGTCCGATTGCACGAGCCTCTCGATCAAGCGTTCGAGCTCTTGAATCGGGCCCTGCAAAGCAATCTCGCGTTCGACCCGCTGGTGACCGAGCGAACCTTCAGGGTCGCGATGTCGGACATCGCCGAAAGCTATATCCTGCCTCGGCTGATGCACGAGCTGTCGCTCATCTCGCCGTTCGTTCGCGTCGATATCGTGCCTCTGATCCCGGACGGCGTCGCGAGCGCGATGCGGTCGGGCGAGATCGATCTCGCCATCGGCACCATCGGTGTTTCCGACAAGGATTGCGTCAGCGTCGACACGTTCAACGACAGATACATCTGCTTGGTGCGCGCGGGCCATCCGATCGCGACATCGAGACTGACGCGCGAGACGTTCGCCAAGCTGCGCTTCTTCTACGCGAGGACGACATCCTCCGTTTATCAACTGGCCGAGCAATGGCTTGCCGACGAGAATGCCCGACCCCGGATCGCCGTGCGCGGGCACTTCTCGACTGCCCCGGAGATCGTGCGCCATTCGGACCTGGCCGCGATCTTTCCGAGGTTGTTGGCCTTGAATCTGCAACGCGCACGGGACTTCCGGCTGTTGGACCTCCCGTTCGATCTTCCTGCGATGGATGTCCGGGTGCACAGCCACGTCCGCTTCGGTAACGACACCGGCATCCAGTGGCTTCGGGAAACGACCGCCAGGCTTCTGGGTCACGGCGTCGGTGCGGTCTCCAGGAAAGGATGAAGGTCGATCCCGGGTACCGCAAGCTGGGCCAGATCGGGTGGATCCGACGACGGGATGACCATCCCGTCACGGATAGCGCCCGCTATCGGTCACGTCGACGGCCGGACGGGCATGTCCGATGGACGCCGCTTCTGCAGCCGCCACGGATCATGAAGCATCCACGCGCGGGACTGCGGCCAGCAGCCGCCGCGTGTAGGGATCGCGCGGTGCCGCGATGATCTCGTCGACGGGGCCGACCTCGACGATCTTGCCCCTGTGCATGACCGCGATGCGATCCGCGAGGTGCGCCACGACCGCGATGTCGTGCGAGATGAAGAGATAGGCGACGCCGAGGCGGTCGCGCAGATCGGCCAGCAGGTTCACGATCGCGGCCTGGACCGAGACGTCGAGCGCCGAGACCGGCTCGTCGCAGACGATGAAGCGCGGCGCGGTCGCGAGGGCGCGCGCGATGCCGACCCGCTGCTTCTCGCCGCCGCTCATCTGATGGGCGTAGCGGTCGG
>CAXTKM010000067.1:0-16684 GCA_964244795.1 uncultured Enterovirga sp. | reverse complement strand
GGGCGCGGTTGAAGCGGTGGATCTCGTCCACGAAGAGGAGCGTGCCGCGCCCGGTCGAGCGACGGCCTCGCGCCGCCTCGAACAGCTTCCTCAGGTCCTGGACGCCGGAGAAGATGGCCGAGATCTGCTCGAAATGGAGATCGGTCCCGCCCGCGAGAAGCCGGGCCACCGTGGTCTTGCCCGTGCCGGGCGGTCCCCAGAACACGAGCGAGCCGATCGAGCCCGCGTCGACGAGACGGGTCAGCGCTCCCTCCGGACCGACGAGGTGATCCTGCCCCACCACCTCGGCGAGGGCCGAAGGGCGGAGCCGGTCGGCGAGCGGCCGAGGCGCGCCGCGATCGAGCCCGGCTGCGGCGAAGAGATCTGACATGGACGTTCCGGCAGGGTCGCGATCGTCAGGACCGCGACCCCTGTCGCTAACCGATGTCGTCCGCCCCCCTCAACATCCGGTCCGAGACGGCGAGGAGCAACGAAAGGCGGACTTGCAGGCCCTCCGTGCCCGTGCGTAGACCTGCTGCGTCAAGAGAACGCAGCGGGAGCCGCCATGCGCACGCCGATGATCTGGTCCGGTTTCGCCTTCGCCTTCGCGGCTGGGCTCGTCGTGGCACGGTTCGTGCCCGACGCGACGGCGCAAACGGCGCCTCCGACGCTCACGGCGCAGATCATCAGCCTGACCGCGATGACGGACGAGCAGATCGGCCCCCTGGTCCCGAACACCGACCTCCGGACCCGGCTCCTCGGGGCGACGGAGCACGGCACGGTCGCGATCCAGAGCGGGAACGTGTTCAAGCACTACCACGCCGACGCGAACGAGATTCAGTACATCATCGAAGGCGCGGGCTCGTTCTGGCTCGGCGACAAGGAGCAGCAGATCAAGGCCGGCGACCTCGTCATCATCCCGAAGGGCACGATCCATGCCGGATCGAAGGCAGCCACGGGCCGGTACAAGGCGATCGCCATCAAGATGCCGCCGCAGCGCCCGGACGACACGAAGCGGGTCGACTGAGCCGTTTCAGCCGCCGAACACGCTCGTCAGCACCTGACCGCCCCGCCGGATCGAGACCTCCCAGGGTCTCGCGCCGGCCCTCAGGACGCGTTCGAGGTCGCGGGTCGACGCGAGCGTCTCGGTGTTGATCGCGACCAGGATGTCGCCCTTCCGGAAGCCGAGGCGCTCGGCCACGGTCCCCTCCTCCACCTCGCTCACGACCACGCCTTCGGACGTCTCGAGCCGCATCTCGTCTGCGACGGCGGGAGAGAGGTTCACGACCGTCGTGCCGGCGAAGGGCGTCCGGCCGCGGGGCTGGACCGGCTCGCGCGCCGGGATCTCGGGCGGCGAGGCGAGCCGCACCGTGAGCACCTGGCGCTTGCCGCGCCGGTTCACGGTGACGGGCGTCTCGCCGGAGATGCCCTTCAGGGCGTAGCGCCAGCCGAAGGCGTCCGGATCGTCGACCGGTCGACCGTCGACCTCGAGGATCACGTCGGCTCTCCGAAGGCCTGCCCGGTCCGCGGGGCTTCCGTCCCGGACGGAGGCGACGAGCGCGCCGCTCGGCGGATCGAGCCCGAGGCTCTCGGCGATCTCGGTCGTGACCGGCTGGAGCGAGGCTCCGAGCCAGGGCCGCTGCATGGTCCTCGCCCCGGCCTGCGCGGAGGCGACGACCGCCCGGACCATGTTCGCCGGGATCGCGAAGCCGATCCCGACGCTGCCGCCCGACTGCGAGTAGATCGCCGAGTTGATGCCGACGAGGCGCCCGTTGATGTCGACGAGCGCGCCGCCCGAATTGCCCGGATTGATCGCGGCATCGGTCTGGATGAAGTAGCTGTAGTCGGCGACGCCGACATTGGTCCTGGCGAGCCCGGACACGATGCCCTGCGTCACGGTCTGGCCGACCCCGAAAGGGTTGCCGATCGCGAGCACGATGTCTCCCACCTGGAGATCGTCCGATTCGCCGAGATCGATCGCCCGATAGGTGCCCCGCCCCTTGAGGCGCAGCACGGCGAGGTCGGCGCGCGGATCGCGCAGCACGATCTCGGCCTCCACCTCGCGCCGGTCGGCGAGCGACACCCGTACCTCCGTCATGTTCTCGATCACGTGGTGGTTCGTGACGACGAGCCCCGAGCCGTCCACGATGACTCCGGACCCGAGCGAGCGCTGCGTCCGGTCCGGCGCCATGTTGGGCGTCCCCTGGCCGAAGAACCGTCGGAAGAACTCGTCCATCACGGCCATGCGGGGGTTCTTCTCGACCCGGGCTCCGTAGACGTTGACCACGGACCCCGCAGCGGTCCGGACGATCGGCGCGAAGGAGAGCTGGATCTGGGCTCGCGATTCGGGAGCGGCCCGGAAGGTCTGCGCGGGCGCAGGCGCGGACAGCAGGAGGGCCGCAGCCGTCGCCGCCAGGGTCAGACGCGCGCCGGCCGTCGCGATCGTGCTCACCATCGCACCCTCTCCTTCATCCTAGCCCGGCCCGGCGACGGGCCTCGTCCGGGCGAAACGCCAGGATGGCTTAAACCATTCCGCAAGCGCGCGGGGTCAAGCTGCGCGACGGCCGGAGCCGGCCGCCGGAGCACGCCGTGAACGTCGTCATCATCCTCGATCACGCGCATATCAACGGCGGGCAGGCGAAGGTCGCGCTGGATTCGGCGCTGGGCCTCAAGGCACGCGGGCATGCCGTGACCGTGTTCGCGGCCGTCGGCCCGATCGACGAGCGCCTGCCGGCGGCCGGGATCGAGGTCGTCTGCCTCGGGCAATCCGACGTCCACTCGACGGGCAACAAGCTCGCCTTCGCGGCGCAGGTCGTCTGGAACACGACGGCCGCGCGGGCCCTCGCCCGCCTCCTGTCCAGCCTCGACCCGCGGCACGCGATCGTCCACGTCCACGGCTGGGCGAAGGCGCTGTCGCCCTCGATCGGCCGCGCGCTTCTCGCCCATCCCGACGTGCCGGTCGTCTACACCATGCACGAGTTCTTCCTCGTCTGCCCCAACGGCGGCTTCTACGACTATCCGGCCGAAGCCGTCTGCCACCGCACGCCGATGTCGCTCGCCTGCGTGACCCGGAACTGCGATTCGCGCAGCTATCCCCGCAAAGTGCTCCGTCTCGCCCGGCACGCGGCGCTCCAGCACTGGAGCGGGCTGCCGGAGGTCTGCCGCGACGTGGTCACGATCAGCGATCTCCAGGTCGAGGTCTCGGCCCGGTACTTCGCGCCGGGCACGCGCTTCCATCGCGTCGACAATCCGATCGCGGTGCCGAATCTCGGGCCGAAGCACCCAGGCGATCCGCTCGGCGACTTCGTGTTCGTCGGGCGGCTGTCGCCCGAGAAGGGAGCCGGCCTCTTCGCGGCCGCGGCGCGGCTCGCGGGGATCCGGCCGGTCTTCGTCGGCGACGGGCCGAGCGGCGACGAGCTGCGGCGGCTGTACCCCGAGGCGCTCTTCCTCGGCTGGAAGAGCCCGGACGAGGTCCGCGATCTGATGCGGGCCGCGCGCGCGCTCGTGTTCCCGTCGGTGTGGTACGAGGGCCAGCCCTTGACCGTCTACGAGGCGCTCGCGGTCGGCACGCCCGTGATCGTCAGCGACGTCTGCGCCGGCCGGGAGGCCGTGCGAGACGACGAGACGGGCCTCTGGTTCCCCTCGGGGAATGCCGAGGCACTGGCGGGGCGCCTCCGCGCGCTCGCGGACGAAGCGACGGCACGTCGCATGAGCGAGGCGGCCCATGCCCGATACTGGGCTCACCCGCTGACGCTCGACGCCCATCTCGACCGGCTCGCCGAGGTCTATGGGACGGTCGTCGAGGCCGCGCGCGGCCGCAAGCCGGAACCGTTCGGCAGCGTTGCCGTAGCGGCCCGGGCGTAGCGGCGGACGTCAGTCCTCGCTGGGGCGGGGTGCCTGGACGGGACCCGAATCGCGGCCCTTCGCCGAGACGTCGCGCTCGACGAACTCGATCACGGCCATCGGGGCGTTGTCGCCCTGCCGGAACCCGGCCTTCAGCACGCGGCAGTAGCCGCCCGTGCGGGTCTTGTACCGGGGCCCCAGCACCTCGAAGAGCTTGCGGACCATGTCCGCGTCACGCAGGTCCGCCATGGCGTTCCGGCGCGCGTGAAGATCGCCCCGCTTCCCGAGCGTGACGAGCTTCTCGACGACAGGACGAAGGTCCTTCGCCTTCGGAAGCGTGGTGACGATCTGCTCGTGCTTGATCAGGGCCGCGCACATGTTGGCGAACATCGCCTTGCGGTGCTCCGGGGTGCGATTGAACCGACGACCGCGAAATCCGTGACGCATAGGGCTCTCCTGTGTTTTACGGCCGCCGGGCCAAGGGCCGGCCGTCTCTTCTTGTCGTCCTCACCCCGCAAGGGGAGAAGCGCTCAGTAATGCTCTTCGAACCTCTTCGCGAGGTCGTCGATGTTCTCGGGCGGCCAGCCGGTCACTTCCATGCCGAGATGGAGACCCATGCCGGCCAGCACTTCCTTGATCTCGTTCAAAGACTTGCGGCCGAAATTCGGGGTCCGGAGCATCTCGCCTTCGGACTTCTGGATCAGGTCGCCGATGTAGACGATATTGTCATTCTTCAAGCAGTTCGCCGACCGGACCGACAGCTCGAGCTCGTCGACCTTCTTCAGGAGGGCCGGATTGAACGGAAGCTGCGGCGCGAGCGTCTGCGCCTCCTCGCGGCGTGGCTCCTCGAAGTTCACGAAGACCGAGAGCTGGTCCTGGATGATGCGAGCCGCATAGGCGACCGCATCCTCCGGAGTCACGGCGCCGTTCGTCTCGATCGTCATCGTGAGCTTGTCGTAGTCGAGGATTTGGCCCTCGCGGGTGTTCTCGACCCGGAACGACACCTTGCGGACCGGCGAGAACAGGCTGTCGATCGGGATCAGCCCGATCGGCGCGTCTTCCGGGCGGTTCCGCTCGGAGGGGACGTAGCCCTTCCCGTTCATCACGGTGAACTCCATCCGGATCTCCGCGCCCTCGTCGAGGGTGCAGAGGACGAGATCGGGGTTCAGGATCTGGATGTCGCCGGTCGTGTTGATATCGCCGGCCGTGACCGTGCCGGGGCCGGTCTTGCGAAGCGACAGGCGCTTCGCCGTGTCACCCTGCATGCGGATCGCGACCGTCTTCACGTTCAGGACGATGTCGGTCACGTCCTCGCGCACGCCCGGGATCGACGAGAACTCGTGCAAGACGCCGTCGATCTGCACGGCGGTCACGGCCGCGCCCTGCAGCGAAGACAGGAGCACGCGCCGGAGCGCGTTTCCGAGCGTGGTGCCGAAGCCGCGCTCGAGCGGCTCGGCCACCACGGTCGCGACGCGCTTCGGATCGTCGCCCTGCGCGATCTCGAGCTTGTTCGGCTTGATCAGTTCTTTCCAGTTCTTCTGAATCACGGGCCTACCCCTCGAACGGCGATTGCGGGGCGGCGGCTCGCGCCGCACCCCGCCTCATCGCGTGAAAATAGATGGAGCCTTCGGCTCCGGGACATCAAACGCGACGACGCTTGCGCGGCCGGCATCCGTTGTGCGGGATCGGGGTCACGTCGCGGATCGACGTCACCGTGAAGCCCGTCGCCTGGAGGGCGCGAAGGGCTGATTCACGGCCGGAACCTGGGCCCGACACCTCGACCTCGAGGGTCCGCATGCCGTGCTCGGAGGCCTTGCGGGCCGCGTCCTCGGCCGCGACCTGAGCCGCGTAGGGAGTCGACTTCCTGGACCCCTTGAACCCCATCGTGCCGGCCGACGACCACGAGATCGTGTTGCCCTGCGCGTCCGTGATCGTGATCATCGTGTTGTTGAAGGAGGCGTGCACGTGGGCCACGCCCGAGACGATGTTCTTGCGTTCGCGCCGGCGGACGCGTGTCGCTTCTTTTGCCATGGCTCAAGATCCTTCGGGCGCGCCCGTCATTCCAGGCGCTCGGGATGGGAGGTGATCAGTCAGTGTCGGCTGTTCCGTTCAGTCGACACCGACCCGTGTCATGGCCGGACTCGTCCCGGCCATCCCGATCGACGCGCGCGGCGTGACGATCGAAGTCCCGGGTCAAGCCCGGGATAACCTGGGGCCGCGGAGCGGCGTCAGGTCACTTCTTCTTGCCCTGGATAGGCTTCGACTTGCCCTTTCGGGTCCGGGCATTGGTATGCGTCCTCTGCCCGCGAACCGGCAGGTTTCGGCGATGACGAAGGCCACGGTAGCAGCCGAGGTCCATCAGCCGCTTGATGTTCATCGAGACTTCGCGACGAAGATCACCCTCGACCTGATAGTCGCGGTCGATCGTCTCGCGGATCTGGAGAACCTCGGAATCGGTGAGCTGGTTGACCCGACGCTCGGCCGGGATCGACACCTTCTCCACGATCTCGGACGCCTTCTTGGCGCCGATGCCGTGAATGTACTGGAGCGCGACCACCACGCGCTTGTTCGTCGGGATATTGACGCCTGCGATACGGGCCACGCCGCCTCCTCGCGCCCTGCTCACGAGGGCGACACGAAACCTGTTGCGTCGACCGAGCCGGTGCTAACAACACGCATGGCGCGACGACACCCCTCCATCGGAGCACCGCGCGGCCGCATGACACAGCTCGATTGACGGACGGGCATTAGGGATTCCTGTCCGGGAAGTCAACGATGACCGATCGACGAGCTCTCCGGGTCCCGCTAAGCTTGCCGCCTCGCCCTCAAGTCTCGAGACGCTCCTGACACGCCCCGGCACGAAGACCGAATCGGCCTGGGAGCCGAATCTCAGTTGGATCACCGACGCGCTGGCCTTGGGAGGCCGCTTCCCGTCGGAGCGAGCCGGGCATCTCGTGGAGCGGCTGGGCATCCGGGCCGTCGTGGATCTCCGGGGCGAGGACCGCGACGACGAAGCCGTCCTTCTCCGGCACGGCATCGCCTTCCTCCACCTTCCGACGCCCGACCACGGTGCGATCGGGCCTGAGATGCTCGAGACGGGCGTCGACTTCGCGAGCCGTCACCTCGACCGCGGCGAACGGGTGCTGATCCACTGCGAGCATGGGATCGGGCGCTCGGCGACGCTCGCGCTCTGCGTCCTGGTGGATCGCGGGCTGGACCCGCTCGCGGCGCTGGAGCTCGCGAAGGATCGGCGCTCGCTCGTCTCGCCCTCGCCGGCCCAGTACCGATGCTGGGTCGTCTGGCTGGAGGAGGCGCGAGCGGCCCGGCGGGCCGGCTGGGAGGTCCCCTCCTTCGAGGCGTTCCGGGCGATCGCCTATCGCCATCTCCCGACCGGACGCTGATGCTGGTCTTCAGCGACGCCAGCCGGCGGGCCGACCCCCGTGAGACGCTGGCCGAGATCCGCGCCGATCTCGCGGCTGCGGACGCCGAGACCGGCATTCGCCGGCACGGCCTTCTGGTCGCCGCGCTGATCGGGGCCGGCGAGCTGGCGCAAGGGCTCCTCGACGCCGCCTTCGCGGCGCGGGGCGGAGTCGATGCGCCGGACCCGGCCGGGGATGCCGCGATGTCGCTCGCGACCGCCCTCGCCCGGAGGGTCGTCCGCTCCTGGCGCGGCGGCTTCGGCGGCAGCGACGATCGGGAGCCGGCACTGGCCGCCCTCGCCCTGCTCGATCGCGCCGAGGACCTGCCCGCGATCGACATTCGCCAGCCCGAGGGCTTCGCCCTCTATGCCGTGTACCCGGAGGGTTACGCCGAGGCGGCGGCTGGCGTGCCGTCTCAGGACGGCGTCACGGCGATCGGCATTCGGAGCGTCGGCACGACGCTGGCCGCTGTCGTCGCGGCCGCGCTCGATGCGCCCTGCCTGGGGACGGTGCGTCCGGTCGGCCATCCGTTCCGTCGCGCGCTCTCGGTCGAGGACGCGCGCGCCCTCGCCGGGCCGGCGGGTTGCACCGTCGCCGTCGTGGACGAGGGGCCGGGCCTGTCGGGCTCTTCGGTCGCGGCGGTCGTCCGGCATCTCGTGGCCGTGGGCGTCGAGCCGGGCCGCATCCATCTCCTGCCGAGCCACCGGGGAGCGCCGGGACACGAGGCCGACGAGGCGATTCGGGCCGTCTGGGCCGCGCATCCTCGCCACGTCGTGCCCTTCGACGACCTCGTACTGCGGAGCGGCCGGCCGGCGCACCGGCTCGAGCGATGGGTGGCGGACCTCGTCGGCGAGCCGATCCGGCCGCTCGTCGATATCTCCGGCGGGGCGTGGCGCCGGCACCGCTACCGGAGCGAGGCGGAGTGGCCGCCCGCCCTTCCCTGGCAGGAGCGGCGGAAATTCCTTCTGGAGACCGTGGCAGGGACGTGGCTGCTCCGTTTCGCCGGGCTCGGCCGGGTCGGCTTCAGCCGAACGTCCCGAGCCGAGGCCTTGGCCGAGGCCGGCTTCACGCCGGCCGTCCTCGGGTGGCGGCACGGCTTCCTGGTCGAGCGCTGGCACGGCGACGCCCGAAGCCTCGACCTTTCGGGCTCTCCAGCGAGGCGAGCCGCGACGCTGGACCGGATCGGCCGCTATCTCGGCTTCCGTGCCCGAACCCTTCCCGTGTCCACGGGCCGGGGCGCGTCCCTCGACGCGCTTCACGCCATGGCGATGCACAACGCCGGCGATGCGCTCGGGCCCGGCGCCACCGCCGCCCTCGCCAGGCTGCAGCCCGCGCTCGGTGCCGTCCGCCACCTCGCCCGACCGGTCGAGACCGACGGCCGGATGCATGCTTGGGAATGGCTCGTGACCGACCGGACCCTGCTCAAGACGGACGCTCTCGACCATCACGCCGGCCATGACCTCGTGGGCTGTCAGGACATCGCCTGGGATATCGCGGGCGCCGCGGTCGAGCTCGACCTTGAGGACAGGGAGGTGGAGGAGCTGACGGAGCGGGTCGCGCGGGAGAGCGGTCATCCGGTCGCGCCGGCCCTCGTCGCCGTTCTCACGCCGCTCTACCTCGCCTTCCAGGTCGGCTTCTACGTTCTCGCGGAAGGACAGCACGCGGGCACCGAGCGAGCCCGTCTCGGCGCTCGGGCCAGGATGTATTCGGGACGGCTGCGAGCCTGGAGTCGAAGCACTGTCCGGTTCCGCACGATGACAAGCCTATGAACATTGTACATAGAAGATGCTTGGTTTGGGTCCCGACGAGGCTCGTTGCTGAAGCGAACGTCGATATCTTGTCGGAATCGTGTTCGCCGACGGCGGTTCTCGTCGGCCGGGAGTCGAGTGGAACGTGGCGGAAACGGTTCTCATCACCGGCGGCGCGGGTTTCATCGGACGCCACGTCTCGCGGGCGCTCCTCGATCGCGGCGCTAGGGTCCGGGTGCTGGACAGCCTCATCGAGCAGGTCCACGGCGAGACATCCCGGCCCGCGGGGCTCGACACGAGGGCCGAGTTCACCAGGGCCGACGTACGCGACGAAGGGAGCCTCCGGCAGGCGCTGAAGGGCGCCGACGCCGTCATCCACCTCGCGGCCGAGGTCGGGGTCGGGCAGAGCATGTACGCTGTCGATCGCTACGTGTCGGTCAACGACCTCGGCACCGCGACGCTGTTCCAGGCCCTGATCGCCCAGCCCGTGCGGCGCGTCGTGGTCGCGTCTTCGATGAGCATCTACGGCGAGGGCCTCTACCGCACCGCCGACGGCGATCTGCGCGAGGAGGTGATCCGGGCGCCGAACGGGGGCACGCCCTGGGACCCGCTGGACGAGGCCGGCCGGCCTCTCGTGCCGGTCCCCACCCCCGAGTGGAAGCGGCCGTCGCTGGCCTCCGTCTACGCGATCACGAAATACGTGCAGGAGCGGCTGACCCTGACCCTCGGGCCGTATTACGGCATGGAGGGCGTCGCGCTCCGGCTCTGGAACGCCTACGGGCCGGGCCAGGCGCTCTCGAACCCCTATACCGGCGTCCTCGCGATCTTCGCCTCCCGGATCCACAACGGGAAGCGCCCGATGGTGTTCGAGGACGGGCGACAGCGCCGCGACTTCGTCCATGTCGAGGACGTCGCCCAGGCCTTCCTGCTCGCGCTCGACCATCCGCGCGCCGCGGGTCAGGTCTACAACATCGCGAGCGGCGTCGACCGCACCGTAACGGAGGTGGCCGAGCTCCTGGCCGCCGCCATGGGTCGGCCCGACCTCGTGCCCGAGATCGCCGGCAAGGCCCGGGCGGGCGACATCCGGCACAACATCGCGGATATCGGCAAGGCCGTGACGGAGCTCGGCTTCCGGCCGTCTCGGGACTTCGGCGAAGGCCTGGCCGAGCTCGCGGCCTGGGTGGCCGAGCAGGAGGCCGTGGACCGCGTGGCCGAGGCCCGCCGGGAGCTCGAGACCCGGGGGCTCGTCGCGTGAGCGCCGCGCCGTCGACGCCAGCCCGCCCGGTCCTCGTGACAGGGGGCGCCGGCTTCATCGGCTCGAACATCGCCGACCGCCTCGCCCGTGACGGCCACGACGTCCTGATCTACGACGCGCTGGCGCGGCCGGGCGTCGAGCGAAACCTCGCCTGGCTCACGGAGCGGCACCCGCGCCGCATCTCTGCCGTGGTGGCGGACGTCCGCGACGGCGACGCGCTCGCGGCGGCTGCTCGGGACGCCTCCGCCGTGTTCCATCTCGCAGCTCAGGTCGCCGTGACCACGAGCCTCGCCGATCCGGTCGCCGATTTCGAGGTCAACGTTCGGGCGACGCTCGCGCTTCTCGAGGCGCTCCGTCGCCGGGAGCGGCCCGTCCCGCTCGTCTTCGCCTCGACGAACAAGGTCTATGGCGACCTGTCCGATCTCGACTTCGCCCTCCGGGGCGACGCCTATGCGCCGACCGATCCCGATGTCCGGGCGCATGGGATCGGCGAGGGCCGGTCGCTCGATTTCCACACGCCCTACGGCTGCTCCAAGGGAGCGGCCGACCAGTACGTCCTCGACTATGCCCGCTCCTACGGCGTGCCGACCGCCGTGCTCAGGATGAGCTGTGTCTACGGGCAGCGCCAGATGGGGACGGAAGACCAGGGCTGGGTCGCGCATTTCGCGATCCGGGCGCTCGAGGGCGAGCCGATCTCGATCTACGGCGATGGCGCCCAGGTTCGGGACGTGCTCGACGTCGCGGACGCGGTCGAGGCCTACATGGCCGTCTGGGGCCGGATCCGGGAGGTCTCGGGCCGCGCCTTCAACCTCGGCGGCGGTCCCGCGAACGCGATCAGCCTTCGCCATCTGATCGCCCACCTGCAGGCCGTCACGGGCCGGCGCGTCGAGGCGACGTTCCAGGACTGGCGGCCCGGGGATCAGCGCTACTTCGTGGCGGATGCGCGCGAGGCCCGCCGGGTGCTGGCGCTCGGGAACCCTATCGGCTGGCGCGACGGCGTGTCGGCCCTGCTCGGCTGGCTCGCGGCGGAGCGCGGCATCGCGCTGCCGGCCACGACGTCGAGGCTCCCCGAGGCCGTCTCGTGAGCCCCGGTCCTGCGAGGATCGCTCTCCCCCGGTGTCCCGGCGCATGAACGTGCTGATGACCGCGGATGCGGTCGGCGGTGTCTGGACCTATGCGCTCGACCTCGCCCGCGGTCTCGCCGAGCACGGCGTCCGGACCACGCTCGCGGTGGTCGGCCCGCCGCCCGGTGTCGACCGGCGCGCGGCCGCCGCGACCGTGCCGGGGCTCGCCGTGGTCGAGACCGGGCTCGCGCTCGACTGGACGGCAGCCTCGCGGGACGAGGTCGTGGCGGCCGGCCGCCAGCTTGCGGACCTGGCAAGAGCGGTCTCGGCCGACCTCGTTCATCTCAACGCACCGGCCTACGCGGCCGGGGCCGGGTTCGACCGGCCCGTCCTCGGGGTCTGCCATTCCTGCGTCGCGACCTGGTGGGACGCGGTCGAGGGCGGATCCCTGCCGCCCGATCTCGCCTGGCGGGCCGATCTCGTCCGCGAGGGCTATGGCGCCATCGACGCGCTGCTCGCTCCGAGCGCCGCCTTTTCGGGCGCGACGGCGGCGCGCTACGGTCTCGCGAGAGCGCCGTTCGTCGTCCACAACGGCCGCCAGGTGCTCCGTGTCGGGCGAACCGGCGACGGGACGGGGCGCGAGCCGTTCGTCTTCACGGCGGGTCGCCTCTGGGATCGCGGCAAGAACGTCGCGACCCTCGACCGGGCCGCGGCCCGGGTCTCGCTGCCCGTCCTCGCCGCCGGACCGACCCGCGGCCCGAACGGCGAGACCGTCGCCCTCCGGTCGGTCCGCTCGCTCGGCGATCTGGCCGACGAGGTCGTCGCGGAGCACCTCGCCCGAGGCCCCCTTTTCGTGTCGCTCGCCCGCTACGAGCCGTTCGGCCTCGCGGTCCTGGAGGCCGCGCAGGCGGGCTGCCCGCTGGTGCTCTCGGACATCCCGACCTTTCGGGAGCTGTGGGACGGGGCCGCACTCTTCGTTCCGGCCGAGGACGGCGAAGCCGTCGCCGACGCGATCGAGGCTCTCGGAGCCGATCCTGACCGGGCGACCGACCTCGGTCGGGCCGCGCGAAGCCGGTCCACGCGCTACGGGATCGACGCGATGGTCTCCGGCACCCTCGCCGTCTACGGGACGCTCCGGGGCGAACGCTCGGCCGCGGCATGAGGATCGTCTATCTCACCCACTCGCTGCTCTCGTGCTGGAACCACGGCAACGCTCATTTCCTGCGCGGCGTGCTGAGCGATCTCGCGGCGCGCGGCCATCAGGTCGCGAGCCTCGAGCCGGAGGGTTCGTGGAGTCTTTCGAACCTCCTACGAGACGCGGGCGACGCGGGCCTTCAGCCGTTCCGAGTCGCCTACCCGGATCTCGCCTCCGAGACCTACGGCCAAGACCTCGACCTCGACGCCGCGCTCGACGGGGCGGACATCGTGATCGTCCACGAGTGGAACGAGCCTTGGCTCGTCGCCGCGATCGGCCGGCACAGGGCGGGAGGGGGCCGATACCGGCTCCTCTTCCACGACACGCATCATCGGGCCGTCAGCGACCCCGCCGCGATGCGGGCCTACTGCCTCGACGGCTACGACGCGGTGCTGGCCTTCGGCGAGGCGCTGGCCGAGGTCTATCGCGGCTGGGGCTGGCGCGACAGGGTGCTCGTCTGGCACGAGGCGGCCGACGCGCGCCTGTTCCGGCCCGCCCCGGAACCGGAGGGCGGCCGGCAGGGCCTCGTCTGGATCGGAAACTGGGGCGACGACGAGCGGAGCGCCGAGCTGGAAACCTACCTGTTCCGACCCGCGGCCAGCCTCGGGCTCCCGCTCGACGTGTACGGCGTCCGCTACCCCGACGCGGCGCTGGACACGCTCGCGCGTCACGGCGCCCGCTATCACGGCTGGGCCGCGAACGCGGCCGCGCCGGCGATCTTCGCGCGCCACCTCGCGACCGCGCACGTCCCGCGCCGCTTCTACGTCGAGGCGCTGCCCGGCATCCCGACGATCCGGGTCTTCGAGGCCCTGGCCTGCGGCATCCCGCTCGTCTCCGCGCCCTGGCGGGACCAGGAGGGGCTGTTCCGGGTCGGGACGGACTTCCTGATGGCGGGCGATCCGGCCTCGATGGAGCGGCACCTGCGCGATGTCCGGGATGATCCCGGCCTCCGGCGCTCTCTTGCCCGACACGGGCTCGAGACGATCCGGGCGCGCCACACCTGCCGTCACCGCGTCGACGAGCTCCTGGCCTTCGTGGGCCGGCTCGCGGCCGCCCCGGCCCTGGAGGGAACCGCGTGAAGATCGCCTTCTACGGATCGAGCCTGCTCTCCTCGTACTGGAACGGCGCCGCCACCTACTACCGCGGCCTGCTGTCCGATCTCGCCCGCCGCGGCCACCGGATCACCTTCTACGAGCCGGATGCCTTCGAGCGGCAGCAGCATCGCGACATCGACCCTCCGGATTGGTGCGAGGTCCGGGTCTACCCGGCGACCGACGCGGGCGTGCGGGCAGCGATCGCGGAGGCCGCGGGTGCCGAGGTCGTCGTGAAGGCGTCCGGGGTCGGGGTTTTCGACGACGTATTGCTCGCCGGGGTGATGGCCGCGGCGCGCCCCGACGCGATCCGGATGTACTGCGACGTCGATGCGCCTGCGACGCTGGCCGAGATCGCGGACGCGCCGGACCATCCCCTCCGGGCGATCCTGCCCGCGCTCGACCTCGTCATCACCTATGGCGGAGGGGCGCCGGTCATCGCGGCCTACGAGGGGTTCGGAGCGCGCCGCTGCGTGCCGATCTACAACGCGCTCGACCCCTCGACCCACCATCCGGTTCCGGCCGAGGAGCGGTTCCGGGCCGACCTCTCGTTCCTCGGCAATCGCCTGCCGGACCGCGAGGCCCGGGTCGAGACCTTCTTCCTCGACGCCGCGTCGCGCTTGCCGGACCGGAGCTTCCTGATCGGCGGAAACGGCTGGCACGACAAGGCGATGCCGACGAACGTCCGGCATGTCGGCCACGTCTATACGGCCGAGCACAACGCGTTCAACACCTCGCCCCTCGCGGTCCTGAACATCGCCCGCGACTCGATGGCGAGCGTCGGCTTCTCGCCCGCGACGCGGGTGTTCGAGGCGGCCGGGGCCGGCGCCTGCCTGATCACGGATCGCTGGGTCGGCCTCGATCTGTTCCTGCGGGAGGGCGTGGAGGTCCTGGTCTCCCGCGACGGCCGGGATGTCGCGGATCACGTCGCAGCCCTGACGCCGGAGCGCGCCCGCGCCATCGGCGCGGCGGCCCGTGCCCGCATCCTGGCCGATCACACCTACACCCGCCGGGGCGCCGAGCTCGATGTCCTGCTGCGCGAGGCGGCTTCGGCCCGGCACGAGCGATCGGCGGCGTGAGCGGGGCGCCGATGCACCTCGTCGTGCTCGGGCTCAGCCTGTCCTCGTCCTGGGGCAACGGGCACGCGACCACGTACCGGGCGCTGCTGCGGGCCTTCGCGGAGCGCGGGCACACGGTCACGTTCCTGGAGCGCGACGTGCCCTGGTACGCCGGCCCCCACCGCGACCTCCGCGACCCGGACTGGTGCCGCCTCGTCCTCTACGAGGGTCTCGACGGCCTGCGGACGCACCTCCCGCTGATCGAATCGGCGGATGCCGTGATGATCGGCTCCTACGTCCCGGACGGTGTCGCGGTCGGCCGCCTCGTGCAGGAGCGCGCGCGCGGCGCGACGGCCTTCTACGACATCGACACGCCCGTCACGCTCGCGAAGCTGGAACGGGGCGATTTCGAGTACCTCGCGCCGGACCTGATCCCGGGCTACGGCCTCTACCTGTCCTTCACCGGCGGCCCGACCCTCGACACGCTCCGCCGGCGCTACGGCTCGCCCGGCGCCCACGCGCTTTATTGTTCGGTCGATCCCGCGGCCTATCCGGCGCTCAAGCGGCCGCGGCGCTGGGACCTCTCCTATCTCGGCACCTACAGCCCGGACCGCCAGCCGGTGCTGGAACGGCTCCTCATCGAGCCGGCCCGGCGGGCGCCGCATCTCCGGTTCGCGGTCGCGGGTCCGCAATACCCGGCCGAGATCGCCTGGCCGGCGAATGTCCTGCGGTTCGAGCATGTCGGCCCCCAGGACCATCCCGAGTTCTACGCCGCCAGTCGCTACACCCTGAACGTGACCCGGGCCGACATGGTCCGGGCCGGCTGGAGCCCGAGCGTCCGCCTGTTCGAGGCGGGCGCCTGCGGGGTGCCCGTCCTGTCGGACGCCTGGCCCGGCATCGAGGAGATCTTCGTGCCCGGCCGGGAGATTCTGCTCCCCGCGACGGCCGCCGACGTGCTGGCGATCCTGGCCGACACGTCAGGGGAGCGGCCGGCCGCGATCGGCCGGGCCGGACGGCGGCGGGTTCTGGCCGAACACACCGCAGCGCACCGCGCAGCCACGCTGGAATCGCTGCTCGCGTCCGCTGGCGCATCCGCCGCCGCTCATCCCGGCGGAAGCCGGGACCCATTCGGCTGCCCCTGGGTACCGGCTTTCGCCGGCAGGAGCGGATGACGACGGCTCAGTCTTTCTTTCGGCTCAGGAAGGCGGCCGCGTCCCAGAGCGCGAGGTCGCGCGTGCCGTCCCGCTCGGGCCGGAGGCCGGAGGCGGCATAGGCCGCCGCGAGGTCCTGCCGGTCGAGGGCGAGGTTGCCCCGGTAGGAATGGTTCAGGATCAGGAGCGCGCCGCCCGGGCGCAGCACCCGCGCCGCCTCCGCGACGTGACGCGCCGCGAGGCCGCCTCCGGCCGCGAGGAGGTACGGGAAGACGTCGGCCGCGAGCACGAGATCCTGGCTTTCGTCCGGGATGCCGGCGAGGTCCCGTCCCGAGCCGCAAGAGACACGTGCGTTGGCAAGACCGTCGCAGCGGGCGCGCGTCGCGGCGATCATCCCCTCGGAGACGTCGAGTCCCGTGACCGAAGCCACGAGCGGGGCCAGGGCCGCGACGAAGCGGCCGCTGCCGCAGCCGATCTCGAGCACGTGACCGGCCGGGTCGAGGAGGTTCCAGGCCCGCATCGCGTCGACGACCTCCGCCGTGGCTGCGGCCAGGAGCGCGGGCGAGCCGAGCCCGTAGAGCGCGACGCCGGCTTCTGGCGCGCTCGCGGCCAGGCCGTCGAAGACGCCGGCCCAGGTCCTGACCGCATCCTCGGGCGAGGCCGAAGCAACGTCGTGCGGCGCCGCCCTGGCGACGGACTTCACCGTCGCGAAGGCGTCGGGGTGTGCGCGAAGCAGGGCCGTCGTCGCGGCGAGCCGGGCCGTCGCGGCCGGATCGGTCTCGGCCATCGCTGCCGCGGCGAGAGCGGCCCCGAGTTCCGTCTCGCTCTCGGCCGCCAGGATGAGATGCATGAGGGCCACGTTCGGCGGCGCTTCGCCCGAC
>CAXTKM010000066.1:14615-16713 GCA_964244795.1 uncultured Enterovirga sp. | reverse complement strand
TCCTCTACGTGCTGGACGAGCCCTCGATCGGCCTGCACCAGCGCGACAACGAGCGGCTGCTCGTCACGCTCAGGCGGCTCCGCGACCTCGGCAACACCGTGATCGTCGTCGAGCACGACGAGGATGCGGTCCGGTCCGCCGACTACGTCGTCGACGTCGGGCCCGGCGCCGGAATCCATGGCGGCCGGATCGTGGCCCAGGGCACGCCGGACGAGGTGATGGCCGACACGAACTCGCTGACGGGCGACTACCTCACCGGCCGGAAGACCGTCCCGATCCCGGCCGCGCGCCGGAAGCGCGACCGGGCGCGGCAGATCAAGCTCGTCGGCGCGCGCGGCAACAACCTGAAGGACGTCGCGGTCGAGCTGCCGCTCGGGCTCTTCACCTGCGTGACGGGCGTCTCCGGCGGCGGCAAGTCGACCCTCGTGATCGACACGCTGTACCGGGCCGTGGCGCGGCGCCTCAACAACGCGGCCGAGCACCCGGCCCCCTTCGACCGGATCGAGGGGCTGGAGCACCTCGACAAGGTCATCGACATCGACCAGTCGCCCATCGGCCGAACCCCGCGCTCGAACCCCGCGACCTATATCGGCGCCTTCACGCCGATCCGCGACTGGTTCGCGGGCCTCCCCGAGTCGAAGGCGCGCGGCTACGGCCCGGGCCGCTTCTCCTTCAACGTGAAGGGCGGCCGCTGCGAGGCCTGCGCCGGCGACGGCCTGATCAAGATCGAGATGCACTTCCTGCCGGACGTCTACGTCACCTGCGACGTTTGCAAGGGCCGCCGCTACGACCGCGAGACGCTCGAGGTGCGCTTCCGCGACCGCTCGATCGCGGACGTGCTCGACATGACGGTCGAGGAGGCGACCGACCTGTTCAAGGCGGTGCCGACGATCCGCGAGAAGCTCGCGACGCTGTGCCGGGTCGGGCTCGACTACCTCCATGTCGGCCAGCAGGCGACGACGCTGTCCGGCGGCGAGGCGCAGCGCGTCAAGCTCGCGAAGGAGCTCTCGAAGCGCTCCACCGGCCGCACGCTCTACATCCTCGACGAGCCGACGACGGGCCTCCACTTCCACGACGTCGCGAAGCTGATGGAGCTGCTGCACGAGCTCGTCGCGCAGGGGAACACGGTGGTCGTGATCGAGCACAACCTCGAGGTCATCAAGACGGCCGACTGGGTCATCGACATGGGCCCGGAGGGCGGCGACGGCGGCGGGGCGATCGTCGCGCAGGGGACGCCGGAGGACATCGCGAAGAGCGAGGCGAGCCACACGGGGCGGTTTCTCAGGGAGGTGCTGAAGCGCAGGCCGGGGGTGACGGCGGCGAAGAAGGGCAGGGCGGCTAAGCCGGCCCATCGACGCGAAGCGGCGGAGTGACGCCCTTCGGTGGTTTCATGGCCGAGCGGAGCAACCGCCATGAGCAGCTGCAGAGGGGTCTCCCGGCCATCCCGATTGCATGAGCGCGACGCTTGACCGTGTCCGCGCCTGCGTCCTCAACGGCCAGGTTGTCAGTTCCCTACACGGGCTGGGGCGGATCGACCAGAATGGCTTCCTCTTCGAAGACCTTCTTTCGACCGTGCGCGACTCCCTTCCGGTCGAGGATTATCCGGATGCGGTGCGCGGACCATCGGTCCTGGCCCTGCACCGCCTGCCCGACGGAAGCCCGGCTCACGCCGTTTGGGCCTTTGCAACGGGCGGCGATATGCTGGCCGTTCTGGTGACCGTCTATCGTCCCGATCCGACCCGATGGTCGACGGACTTCTTGACCCGGAGGCGACGCCCATGACCCGGCAAAGCGTGCAGATCATCCACGAAGGGAAATATGCCGCCCAGGTCCCGATCGAGATTGTTGACGACGACGGCCCCTGGTCCCCGACAGTGTCGCTCGACGAGATGAAAAAGCTCGACCGGGTCCGCCTTGCGCTGCGGCGGGGCGACGTCGCGGAGGCGGCGAGAGAGGCGAGGGTGTTCGAGCTGCTGCCGCTGGCGGGGTAAGCGGGTTCTCTGGAACCAAAGCAACTATGCTCCGAAGATTGAAGCGACGACGACCAAAGTTCATCCGATCGCGATGATGGCCCACGGTTTACTTCTTGGAGGAAACA
>CAXTKM010000066.1:0-14605 GCA_964244795.1 uncultured Enterovirga sp. | reverse complement strand
GAAACAGTGACGGATAAGATCGCGGTTATAAAAACAGGATGGTCGGCCGATTTTACAGGTAGTTCGGTCGAAGCAGCCCACGCGTATGTGAAACAGTTCAAAGACGGACATGAAAAATACAATTTTCTCCCTGGACCAGACGGCCGCTTCTACGCTTACACTCCGCCCGTTGCTGGCGGCCCCCCTAAGCCCAAAGAGGCGAATGGTTGGCTTATATTCTCCGTTGCGAAGGCGCCAAAGCGGGCCGGCCTCTATCTAACGGGCTGGTTTGAAGACGCCTCGTTCGAGCGCACGTACGTGAAACGTCCTGAATACAAGCAAAAGCGGCCACTCTTACCGCTTGACGATGAAGGGAGTGAGTTTTCTTACACACTCTCATCCGATTCGGCGGTCCGTATCGATACTGTGGCGCATCCCTTTATCCTGCCGGGCGACCACATGAAGCGATCGCCAATCTACTACTTGCGGGGGAATGGATCCAAAGGTGCCTGGTGCGAGAGAGTAGCCAAACAGCTTCTCGCGATCCGGCGGACGTACCGACCAGAGTTACGGCAACCGCAGCAGTCGACAGACAGCAGCACGGGAGGCGGAATCTGCGCCGACGCGGAACGACGCAAGGAAGTGGAAGTGGCGGCAATCGCGCGCGTTAAGGCTGAATATCCTGATAATGATTTCGACGTCGACGATCGACAAAGAGCAAATTGCGGGTTCGATTTGCTCGTTCGCTCAAGGGAAAACTCGCAAGAAGAGCTGCACATCGAAGTTAAAGGCACGCAGAATAGTAGCCCGCACTTTTTTATGTCACATAAGGAGTTTGGCTACATGGCCACAAATCCGCGCCATTGGCGGCTGGCGATGGTAACCGACGCGCTAGACGAGCCTAAACTGGAGATTTTGAACAAGAAACAGGCCGAGGCACTTTTTTTTGGAAACCTTTTACCTGGCATGCAACGGTCAAGCCGCGCTCTGTTAGAGCGAAGCCTACAAAGTCTTAAGCCCGATGCCTCGGCGAGTGGCGGCATCGACCGCGCCCTCTGCCAGCTTCGAGGCGCCGCTTCGCGGCGGTTCGAGACGGAAGAGGTTCCGCCTCTTCACGTCCAATACAACACCCGCGCGGCCGGCAGCCTCTCCGCCAGGGCCCGCTCGAACCACCCCCGCATCTCCCGCATCGCCTCAGTCGGATACACGTACTTCACCGACCCGAACTTCGTCAGCTTCCGCGAGCGCGCGGCCTCGTCCATCTCCAGCGTCGAGCCCGGATACCACCCGGTCAGCACCTCCTTCGAGCCCGGCGTGAAGCGGTGGGTGATGAGCTCGGCCGTGAGGTCGAGGCCCTGCACGCCCGCGAGCGCGGCCGCCGTGTCGTCCAGCAGCCGGCCGTACTGCTCGCGCCAGCCCTCGACCGGCATGATCGGCGCGATCGTGAGGCCGACCGGGTAGCCGGCGCGGGCCATCCGGCCGAGGGCGGCGAGGCGGGAGGCGAGGGGGCCGTGCCGCCCTCGAGCCGGCGCGCCACGGGCTCGGCGTTGACCGAGAAGCGCACCCGGGTGCGGCCGGCATGCGGCAGCGCGAGGAGCGGGTCGACGGCGTCGTACTTCGTGGTCCAGCGGAGCTGGACAGGCGCGTCCCATCGGCCGAAGAAGCGGATCGCCTCCGCGAGCGAGCCGGTGATCGGCTCGATCGCGAGCGGGTCGGTGTAGCAGGAGCATTCGTAGGTCGTGCCCTCCTGCGCCCGCGCCCGGCTCTTCGAGGTCACGCCGCCCTGGCCGAGCCCGGCCGCGAGCTCCCCGAAGATCTCGTCGACATTCGCGTAGGCGCGGGTGATCGGCGGGCCTGCGAGCGAGCCCGCAAGGTAGCAGTACTGGCAATGCGCCGGGCAGCCCTGGGCCAGGTCGAAGCGCCAATCGGCCGAGGGCGGGATCGGCTGGAGGCGGCGCTTCGCCGGGCTCGCGACCGTGACCGCGAGCGTCGCCTTGGCGCGCGCGTAGGCCTGGCGCGGGTTGCCGTCGCCGAGGGCCGAGAGGCCGACGAGCCGATCGCCCGGCAGCTCCACGATCTCGGCGCCCAAGGCGGCCGCGCGCTCGGCCATTGCCCGCCCATGCGCGAAGCCCCGCGCGGCCCGGGTCAGGACGACGTGCCGGGGCGTCCAGAGCTTCGGTCTCGGGACGGGCGCGGCAAGGACGGGCCGTTCGGCGATGGCTGCGGACATGGACGAGAGATGGTGAGGGCCGCGGCCGCCGTCAGCGGGGCCGTCCTCACGAGATCGTGGACCGCGCTCCGCCCCGCCTGCGTCGCGTGACACGAGTGTCCCTCGGACGGGCTGCCGTGGTCGCCGCACAAGGTGACTGGTCGACCGGCATCGTCTTCGGCGAGCAGCAGAAACCGCCCGAATCGTGCGGCTTGACTGTTGAGACACCGGATGCCTCAGTGTAGAGCAGTGTAGGTCAAATATTCGAGGAGCCGTCCGATGCGTCTGCTGGCAGCATGCCTGGGGGCGCTCTTCCTGTTCGTCTCGCAGTCTCCGGCCGACGCAGCGCGCTATCGGGTCGGCTGCATCGCCCCGAACGGCCCTTGGTGCCGGATCTCCTGCCAAAGCAACCGCGCCGTCGCGTGCTACGCGAACGTCGTGTACAACCGCTGCCAGAAGGTGTGCCGCTACTACTGATCGCGACCGTGCTGGACCAGAACTCGCGAATATCTGCCCCAGCCCTCACCACACCACCTCGATCCCCATGCCGCGAAACACCGGGTCGGCCGTCACCACTGCCACGCCCTCCGCCTCGGCCTGGGCGGCCAGCATGCGGTCGAAGGGATCGCGGTGGTCGGACGCGATGAGGCCGGCGCGGCGGGCGTGGGCGAGGGTGATCGGCAAGGCAGTTAGGCGGTCCTCCACGAGGGCCAGGTCGAGATCGGCCAGGATGGCGTCCCCGCCCGGCCATTTGCCGATCCGGAACTTGTTCGCGATCTCCCAGGCCACGACGGCGCTGACCAGGAGATCGGCGGTCGGCGCCACCATCTCCTCGCGTGCACGGCGCGAGAGCCGCCGGTCGTTGGTCACCCACCAGGCGTAGGCATGCGTATCGATGAGCAGCCTCACCGTTTCGACGGATCCCAGTCAGGATCCATTGGATCCGGCCCGTAGCCCTCCCACAGTCTCAACTCCTCTTCGGGCAGCGGGTCGAAGAAGACGGAATCCGGCAGCTCGGGCAGGCCTTTCAACCGGCCCGGCGTTCGCGGCTCCCCGCTCGACTTCACCAGAGCAAGCCGCACGACCGGGTCCTTGCCGCGTGCGATCACGATCTCCTCGCCGGCCTCGGCCCGGGCGATCAGCCGGGACAGGTTCGTCTTCGCCTCGTGGATGGTCACGGTCGCCATCGGCCGTCTCCTAGCTAAGCGTTAGCTAATCACGGCTCTGGAAGGCGTCAACGCCGACTTCGTCATCCTGAGGAGGCCGGCAGAGCCGGCCGTCTCGAAGGACCCACGAGGGTCGCGCGTGCTTCGAGACGCCGCTTCGCGGCTCCTCAGCATGACGAAGGTCGTGGCGACAGGGTCGTCCCTACTGCGACCCCGCCGTCCTGCGTGGCACCGTCTCGAGCCACGCCCCCAGCTCCTGCGCATAGAGCTTCGCCAAGCCCCCGCTGCCATGCCCGCGGCTCTCGGTGCTGGCCGGGATCAGCAGCAGCCGGGCGTTCCGCACGCGCCCGATCGCCTGTTCAGTGAGGCCGGTGATCGGCGGGTTGCGCTCGTCGTCGGCGGCGTTGATGGCGAGGAGGGCGGCCGTGATCTTGGACAGACCCGGCGTCGGGTTGTAGGCGGCCGAGGATTCCCAGGCGTAGATGAAGTCGTTCGCGTCGGCTGTGAAGGGCTGGGCGAGGCGTTCGTCGACGAGCCTGTCGGCGGAAGCCCGGGTCGGGGCGAGCATCTGGTAGGCGAGGTCGCCGCCGTTGGTCGCGGCCCCGTAGAACACGGCCGCGAGCTTCATCGCCTTCGGCTGCGCGGCGTAGTTCCCGCCCTCGTAGCCGGGGTCCTGCCGGATCGTCTCGATCATCAGCCGCCGCAGCATCCAGTTCCGGGAGGCCATCTCGAAGGGCTGCGAGACCATGGGCACGAGCGCGTCCGCGAAGGCCGGATACCGCCCGGCCCAGAGCCAGACATGCATGCCGCCCATCGAGTTCCCGACGATGACGCGCACGCGCTTCAGCCCGAGCCCCTCCGTAAGCAGCCGGTGCTGCGCGTCGACCATGTCCTCGGACGTGTAGCGCGGGAAGCGGGTCCGCAGCCCGTCGGATGGCTTCGACGATTGTCCGTGGCCGATCGCGTCCGGCAGGATGATGAAATGCCGCCTCGCGTCGAGCGGCTGGCCTTCGCCGAACAGCTCGCCCGCGAAGGCCTGAGTCAGCATGGAGGCGCCCGAGCCCGCCGTGCCGTGCAGCACGACGACCGGCTCGCCCGATGGGTCGCCGATCGTGCGGTAGTGCAGCCGCAGCTCGGGCAGGACCTCGCCGGTCGCGAACCGGAAATCCTTCGCGACGAAGGTCCCCTCCTTCGGGGCCGGGTACTCGGCAGCCGCAGCCTCGAGAGCGGCCAACGAAAGGGCCACGACGGCGATGCGCGACATCGCTCCGAGAAGGCTCATCGGGTTCTCCCTGGCCGGAGGCCGTCCCTGGCGGCAGCCTCTCGTCGTGAACACGAGTGTCGCGCCCGGCGGCCGGGTCCGCAAGCGGGAACGCGGTCCGGCCGACCGACGGCACGGCGGGCCACGGCGCTGTCGCGTGGACGTCGCCTGGAGATGGTTTGACGGTCTCGAACCCGTGTCATGTCCGGGCCCGGAGAGAGATCATGCTGTCACGCCGCGGGATGCTGGGATACGGCGCCGGCGCCGCGCTCGTCGCGCCGTTCGGCGGTTTCTCGACCTCGGCCGCGGCGCAGGACGGCCGCCCGCTCTACCGTTTCGGGGTCATCGCCGATCCGCAATACGCACCGGTGCCGCCGCGCCGCACGCGCTACTACGCGAATTCGCTCTGGAAGCTCTCCGAGGCGGTCGAGGCGTTCAACGGGCAGGACCTCGCCTTCGTGACGACGCTGGGCGACATCATCGACCGAGGCTGGCAGAGCTACGACCACGTCCTGCCGCTCTACGACCGCCTGCGGCATCCGCAGTTCTTCATCCTCGGCAACCACGATTTCGAGGTCGGAGCGGATTATCTCGGCTCGGTCCTGCGGGTGACCGGCCTCAAGCGCGCCTATTACGACTTCAAGGGCGGCGGCCACCGCTTCATCGTCATCGACGGGAACGACGTCAGCCTGTTCGCGAACCCGCGCGACAGCGCGAAGCACAGGCTCGCGGCCGAGACCCTGGCGGCGCTCGAGGCCCGCAAGGCTCCGAACGCGCAAATCTGGAACGGCGGCCCGAGCGAGGAGCAGTTCGCTTGGCTCAAGCAGACGATGGACGAGGCCGAGCGCGCCGGCGAGCGCATCTTCGTCCTCGGGCATTATCCGGTCTATCCGGAGAACGAGCACAACATGTGGGGCTCGGAGCGCTTCGTCGATCTCGTCACCGGCTACCGGAACTTCGTCTGCTACCTCAACGGCCACAACCATGCCGGGAACTATGGAGCCGTCCGGGGCAAGCACTTCGTCAACCTGCGGGGCATGGTCGAGACGCCCGACAAGACGGCGTATTCGATCGTCGAGGTCTATCCCGATCGCGTGGCGATCAAGGGCTTCGGCCTGCAGGAGGACAGGAACCTCGCGGTCGGGGCCTGAGCGAACCGGATGGGCGAGACCGCCGGCCGCGGCCTTGACCCGGGGCCTCCCCGCGCCTTGATGGGCGAAAGGGCGAGAGCCGGGGAAGGACGCACATGGCCGAGGGCTACGACATCATCGTGATCGGGGCCGGGCCCGGCGGCTACGTGGCCGCGATCCGGGCGGCGCAGCTCGGGTTCCGGACCGCCGTCGTCGATCGCGAGCATCTCGGCGGCATCTGCCTGAACTGGGGCTGCATCCCGACGAAGGCGCTGCTGCGCTCGGCCGAGATCTACCACTACATGCAGCACCCGGGCGAGTATGGCCTCACGCTTGAGGGCAAGGTCGGGGTCGATACGGCGGCCGTGGTGAAGCGCTCGCGCGGCGTCTCGAAGCGCCTCGCCGACGGCGTCGCCTTCCTCATGAAGAAGAACAAGATCGACGTGATCTGGGGCGAGGCCGCGATCCCGAAGCCGGGCCAGGTCGACGTCAGGGCGACGGCGCGCGCCGAGCCGCCGAAAGGGGCGCTCGGCCCGGGCTCCTACGCGGCGAAGCACATCGTCGTCGCGACCGGCGCCCGTCCGCGCGTCCTGCCCGGGATCGAGCCCGACAAGGCGCTGATCTGGACCTATTACGAGGCGATGGTGCCGGAGACGCTGCCGAAGTCGCTCCTCGTCATGGGGTCGGGCGCGATCGGGATCGAGTTCGCGTCTTTCTACCGGACGATGGGCAGCGAGGTGACGGTGGTCGAGGTGCTGCCGCAGATCCTGCCGGTCGAGGATGCCGAGATCGCGGCGCATGCCCGCAAGCGCTTCGAGAAGCAGGGGATGACGATCCTCACCGGAGCGAAGGTCGTGAAGGTCGCGAAGGCCGCGGATTCGATCACGGCCACGATCGAGGTCGGGGGCAAGATTCAGGAGATCACGGCCGACCGGATGATCTCCGCCGTCGGCGTCGTCGGCAACGTCGAGGGACTCGGTCTCGAGGCGCTGGGCGTCGAGATGGAGCGGGGCGTCGTCGCGACGGACGGGCTCGGCCGCACGAACGTGCCCGGGATCTTCGCGATCGGCGACGTCGCGGGGCCACCGATGCTGGCCCACAAGGCGGAGCACGAGGGCTCGCTCTGCGTCGACGCGATCAAGGGCCTGCCGGCGCACGCGATGGACAAGGGCATGATCCCGGGCTGCACCTACTGCCAGCCGCAGATCGCGTCCGTCGGGATCACCGAGCAGAAGGCGAAGGAGCAGGGCAGGGCGGTCCGGATCGGCCGCTTCCCCTTCGCGGGCAACGGCAAGGCGATCGCGCTCGGCGAGCCGGAGGGGCTCGTGAAGACGATCTTCGACGCGAAGACCGGCCAGCTTCTCGGCGCGCACATGGTCGGGGCGGAGGTGACGGAGCTGATCCAGGGCTACGTCGTCGCGATGAACCTCGAGACGACGGAGGAGGACCTGATGCACACCGTCTTCCCGCACCCGACCCTGTCCGAGACGATGCACGAGAGCGTGCTCGACGCGTATGGCCGGGTGATCCACACGTGAGGGCGCGGCTCGTCCTCGGGGCGGTCCTCATCGTCGCCGCCGCGACCGCGGCCACGGCCCGCTCGATCGTCGTCCAGAACGCGGGCGACGACGGCGACCAGATCCTCGCGGTCTCCGAGGCGGAGACCGCCGGAAGCGCGACGGTCACCTTCATCTGCACGCCGAAGAAGAAGGAGTACGGCATCGTGATACTCGCGCCCGGCGCGACCTGGCCGGTCGACGGCCAGGACGTGACCGTCGGAGCCGAGGGCGTCTCCATCCTGCAGCGGCGCTTCGATAGCGCGGAGGGTTCCCTCATCCTGCTGCAGGACGGCGAGCCGGCGCGGGCGATGCTCTCGTCGGCGCTTCGAGGCGACGTGCTGGAGGTGACGGCAGGGGAGAGGCGGATGCGGTTCACGCTGGGCGACGGCCGCCCCCAGGTCGACCGCTACCGGGATCTCTGCGGCCTGAACTGAGCCCGCGACGCCAATCGTGGTTCCTCGGCGGCCGAGACGATTTCCCGGCCGCCGGGCCCGGACGCGACGAGCCTGAAGTCGATCCGCCTCAGAGGTCCCAGGTCGGATGAGTGCCGAGGTCCGCGGTCTGGCTTCCCCAAACCGTGACCATGCCGCCGGTGGCATCGTTGTAGAAGGCGAGCGAGCCGTTGTTCCCGTTCACCATCTCGTGCCAGACTCCGCCCTCGAGAGAGATGTGATCGGTGTAGGCACAGCCAGGGCTGCCGTTCATCGAGTCGACGCCGTAGAGCTCGGCCTTGCCCCCGAAGGTCGCCGCGAAGGTGAAGGTGTCCCCCAGCTCGACGACGCTGTCGTAGGCGTCGATCTTCACGTAGTCGCCGCCCTTCACCACGACGTCGTCCTGGCCTTCCCCTGTCGTGATGTGGAAGGCGCCCTTCGTGGCGTCGACGATGATGTCGTCGTTCCCCGAGCCGCCATCGACGATCGTCGCGTTGTTCATGAACTCGTTGCCGGTGCCGCGCCACGTCCCGTCGTTGTTGCCGACCGTGATCAGGTCGGCGCCGCCGCCGGTCGAGATGTAGTCGTAGCCGCCGTTGCCATGGACCACGTCCCGGAAGTCGAAGCCGTCGTCGCTGTTCCAGGTGATCTGTTCCAGCGTCGTGTTGTTCACGTTGGCCTCGTAGGTCTCCTCCGAGGAGGGGCCGAGCTTCGGCAGGCCGCCGAAGCTCGAATGATCGAGCGAGGGCGTGGACGCCAGATGATCCACGTGCGCCGAGGTGGTCGCGACGTAGCTCTTCTGAACCGGGGCGGCCTTGGCGTAGCTCGTCTGAGCCGGCGCTGCCGCGGTGTAGGAAGAGGCGTGGGAAGAAGCGAAGGAAGCGAGGCGCATCGGAGATCTCCTGGCAGCGGCTCCGCGTCTTGCGGTCCGTCACAAGGGGAGACGGAGACGGGCCGCCGATCCGGACAGCGTGGTCCGAGAATCTTTCGCGGGCTCCCGCGAGGCTTTGCGCGGCGGGGCGGCCGCGCCTACATGACGTCTATGCCGGGCTCCCCACGATGACACTCGCCCTCGACCTCCTCGCCCGCGATCCGCGGCCGCGCCACCCGGAAAAGGCGCACCGGCCGGATCAGGCCGTCGCCCGCAAGCCCGACTGGATCCGCGTGAAGGCGCCCGGCTCGCCGAAATGGGCCGAGACGAACCGGATCGTGAAGGAGCACGGGCTCGTCACCGTCTGCGAGGAGGCCGGCTGCCCGAACATCGGCGAGTGCTGGGAGAAGAAGCACGCGACCTTCATGATCATGGGCGACACCTGCACGCGCGCCTGCGCGTTCTGCAACGTGCGAACGGGCCTGCCGGAGGCGCTGGACGCGGGCGAGCCCGCGAAGGTCGCGGACGCCGTCGCGAAGCTCGGCCTCCAGCACGTCGTCGTGACGTCGGTCGACCGCGACGATCTCGCGGATGGCGGGGCAGGGCACTTCGCCCGCGTCGTAGCCGAGATCAGGGAGCGTTCGCCCGCGACCACGATCGAGATCCTGACGCCCGACTTCCTGAGGAAGGTGGGCGCGCTCGAGGCCGTCGTCGCGGCCCGGCCCGACGTGTTCAACCACAACCTCGAGACGGTTCCGTCGAAGTATCTGACGGTGCGGCCCGGCGCCCGCTACTTCCACTCGATCAGGCTGCTGCAGCGGGTGAAGGAGATCGATCCCGCGATCTTCACGAAATCCGGCATCATGGTCGGGCTCGGCGAGGACAGGAACGAGGTGCTGCAGCTCATGGACGACCTGCGCTCGGCCGACGTTGATTTCCTGACGATCGGCCAGTATCTCCAGCCGACCCGCAAGCACCATCCCGTTGTCCGCTTCGTGCCGCCGGACGAGTTCAAGAGCCTCGAGACGGCGGCCTACGCGAAGGGCTTCCATCTCGTCTCGGCGACGCCGCTCACGCGGTCCTCGCACCACGCCGGCGACGACTTCGCGAGGCTGCGGGTGAACCGGGACCGGGCGCTCGCGGCCCGGGCCTGAGCCGGGCGCGACCTCGCGGCCGGGCGGCATCGCTGGACTTCGCGGCGGCCTCGCCTAGATACCGTCCATGCCTTCGTTCCGGACTACGCGCCGCGTCCCGCACAGCCCGCAGGAGATGTTCGATCTCGTCGCGGACGTCGAGCGCTACCCTGAGTTCCTGCCGCTCTGCACCGGCCTCCGGGTCCTGCGCCGCCAGGAGGAGGGCGAGGGGGGCGAGGCGCTCGTGGCCGAGATGAGCATCGGCTACAAGGCGATCTCCGAGCGGTTCACGACCAAGGTGCGGGTCGATCGTGCGACGCTCGACATCCACGTCAGCTATGTCGACGGCCCGTTCCGCTATCTCGAGAATCGCTGGGAGTTCCGGCCCGACTCGGCCCGTCAGGACGGGGAGGGCTGCGCCGTCCACTTCGCGATCGACTACGAGTTCCGGTCGATGGCGCTGGGCCTCCTGATGGGCGCCATGTTCGACCGCGCCTTCCGGCGCTTCACCGATGCGTTCGAGGACCGTGCCGACAGCGTCTACGGCCGCGGCAAGGCAGGACGTCGCCCGGCCGCCTGATCGACCGTCAGGCGTTCAACGCCCCGGCCAGCAGGGCGAGCGCGTCCTCGACCGAGCGCTCCCTCACCACGGCGCGGCCGAGATCGCCGTAGCGCCGCTCGAGATGCACCGTCGGGCCGCCGATACGGGCCAGCCCGAGATGGACGAGGCCGACCGGCTTCGCGTCCGAGCCGCCGCCCGGGCCTGCGACGCCCGTGATCGACACCGCGACATCCGCGCGCGAATGCGCGAGGGCGCCTTCCGCCATGGCACGGGCGACAGCCTCGCTGACGGCGCCCATCGTCGCGATGAGGCCGGCATCCACGCCGAGCATCTCGGCCTTGGCCTCGTTGGAATAGGTCACGAACCCTCGGTCGATCACGGCGGAGGAGCCCGGGACCTCGGTGAGGAGCGCGGCCACGAGCCCGCCCGTGCAGGATTCGGCCGTCGCGATTCGCCAGCCCCGCGCCCGATAGGCGTCGAGCACGGCTGCAGCGCTCGCGGTGCCCGGGCTGAGGGTCACCGGCCGCGTGCCGGAAGGCGCACGGTCGCGGCCGCCTGGGCGGCGATGCCTTCGCCCCGGCCGGTGAAGCCGAGCTTCTCCGTCGTCGTCGCCTTGATCGACACCGACCCGAGGTCGAGACCGCAGATCTCGGCGATGCGTTCACGCATCGCGTCGCGATAGGGGCCGACCTTGGGCTTCTCGCACAGGATCGTTGCGTCGAGGTGGTCGACGACGCCGCCGGCGGCCCGGACCCGCTCGACCGCGAAGGCGAGGAAACGGTCGGACGACGCGCCGCGCCACTGCGGATCGCTCGGCGGGAAATGCGTGCCGATGTCGCCGTCCCCAAGCGTGCCCAGCACGGCATCGGTGAGGGCGTGCAGGACGACGTCGCCGTCCGAATGCGCGACGATCCCGGTGTCGTGCGGAACCCGGATGCCGCCGAGCCAGATGTGGTCGCCCGGGCCGAAGACGTGGACGTCGAACCCCGTGGCGAGACGGGTGACGAGGGTTTCGGCGGCGGACGAGAGGCGCCGTTCGGCCTCCGCGACGTCGGCGGGATGCGTGACCTTCATGTTCTGCGGATCGCCTGGGAAGATGTGGACGGGAAGGCCGGCCCATTCGGCGAGGCGGGCATCGTCGGTGAAATCGTCGATCCCGTCCTCGGCCGCGCGCCGATGGGCGGCGAGCAGCGGGCCATACGCGAAGCTCTGCGGCGTCTGCACGGTCCGGAGCGCGCTCCGGTCCACCGTGTCGACGATCATCCCGTCCTGGTCGACCCGTTTCACGGTGTCGGTGACCGGCAGGCCGGGCACGGCCGCGCCGTGCCGGAGCCCGGCCTCGATGGCGCGGTCGACGAGGGCGTGGTCGACGAACATCCGGGCCGCGTCGTGCACGAGGCAGAGCCGCCGCCCCGCCGGCGCGGGCCGGGACGCCAGGGCCTCGAGCGCCCGGAGAACCGAAACCTGCCTGGTTGCGCCGCCGGCGACGGGGGCGAGCAGGGTCGCGCCCTTTGCACAGCCGGTCGTCGCCTCGTCGTAGAGGCCGCGGTCGTCGGGATGGATGGCGCAGAGCACCGCATCGATCCGAGGGTGCGAGAGCAGGACGTCGAGCGTGCGGCTCAGCATCGGGCGCGCCGCAATCGGCCGATATTGCTTCGGCAGTCCCTCGCCGGCCCGCTGGCCGCGGCCGGCGGCCACCACGATCGCGACGATCTCCATCCCGTCCAGCCTGCCCGTCCGATCCGCGCGAGGGCACCATGCCCGGACGGGTCATTAGGCCGACCGGCCTGCGCTGCAAAGATGCCCCATTGAGGAGAGAGGGCGGATTGGCTATTGCACGTGCAGAATGCGCGCTGACCACAAATTGAGCACGCCGACGGGACCGGGTGTCGTTCTCGCGCCGATGTCCGGCGTGACCGACGTCGCGTTCCGGCGCATCGCGCTGCGGTTCGGGGCGAGCGCGGTCGTGACCGAGATGGTCGCGGCGGAGTGCTTCGTGGCCGGAGACGAGGAGGCGAGGCTCCGGTCCGAGGGACTCGGCATCGCGCCGCACGCCGTCCAGCTCGTCGGCCGCGAACCGCTTCGCATGGCGGAGGCTGCCCGTCTCGCGGAGGCTGCAGGCGCCGACACGATCGACATCAACATGGGCTGCCCCGCGAAGCGCGTGACCGGCGGGCTCTCCGGATCGGCGCTCATGCGCGAGCCGGACCTCGCCCTCGCGATCCTGGGTGCGGTGGTGGCGGCCGTCCGGGTTCCGGTGACGCTGAAGATGCGGCTCGGCTGGGACGACGCGACCCGCAACGCCGCCGACCTCGCGCAGCGGGCGGCGGATCTCGGCGTCGCGGCCGTGACCGTCCACGGCCGCACGCGGCATCAATTCTACACCGGCCGGGCCGATTGGGGCGCGATCGCGGACGTCGTCGACAGGGTGTCGATCCCGGTCACCGCGAACGGCGACGTCGCGTCCCTCCCGGACGCCCGGGCCTGCCTCGCGGCATCGGGCGCGGCCTCCGTGATGGTGGGCCGGGCCGCCCTCGGTCAGCCCTGGCTCCTCGGTGAGATCGCGGCCGGACTGGGGGGGCGCCACCGCGCGGCGCCGACGCCGGAGGCCCGCATGGCGGCCGCGATCGACCATTACGAGGGCCTTCTCGCTCTGTACGGCCGGCGGATCGGGACCCGGCACGCCCGAAAGCACCTCGCGGCCTACGCCGATCGCGCGGCGGAGTCCGGCTACGGCCTCACGGCCGACGGCAGGCGCGAGCTGGTGACGACGCTCGAGCCCGCCCGGGTCGTGGCCCTTCTCGGGCGCATCTACGGCGAGCCGATCCGGCTGGCGGCATGAGGGCGCTGACCGGATGAGCACGCTGACCAGCGACCACGTGATCAACGCGCTGCCGCTGCCGATCCTGACGATCGGCCCTGGCGGCGACGTGCTCGACGCGAATCATGCCGCGGAGACGTTCTTCGACATGGGCGTCAGGGTCATGCGGCGCCAGCAACTGGCCGACCTCCTGCCCTACGACTCGCCCGCCTTCGCGCTCGTGGACGAGGTCCGGCGCCGCGGCGCGGGCGTCAGCGAGCATCGCGTCGACCTGTCGAGCCCCCGGCTCGGGACCGAGCGCCGCGTCGACGTGTTCGCGACGCCGCTCGGCGAGGACGGTGCCGTCGTGCTGCTGTTCCAGGAGCGCACCATCGCGGACAAGATGGACCGGCAGCTGACCCATCGCGGGGCCGCCCGCTCGCTGACCGCGCTCGGCGCGATGCTGGCGCACGAGATCAAGAATCCGCTCTCCGGCATCAGGGGCGCGGCCCAGCTTCTCGAGCAGTCGCTCGACGAGAACGACCGCATGCTGACCCGCCTCATCTGCGACGAGACCGACCGGATCGTGAACCTCGTCGAGCGGATGGAGCTGTTCGGCGACGAGCGGCCGCTCGACCGCGGCGCCGTCAACGTCCACGGCGTGCTGGACCACGTCCGGCGCCTCGCGCTCAGCGGCTTCGCCCGGCACATCCGGATCGTCGAGGCCTACGACCCCTCGCTCCCGCCCGTGCACGCGAACCGCGACCAGCTCGTGCAGGTCTGCCTCAACCTCGTGAAGAACGCGGCCGAGGCGATCGGCCCGGATGCCCTCGACGGCGAGATCGTGCTCTCGACCGCGTTCCGGGCCGGCGTGCGTCTCGAGATGCCCGGCTCGCGCGGCGGCCGGGTCGCGCTGCCGATCGAGGTCGCGATCCGGGACAACGGACCGGGCGTCTCGGAAGACCTGCTGCCGCACCTGTTCGACCCCTTCGTGACCACGAAGGCGCAGGGAAGTGGCCTGGGGCTTGCCTTGGTTGCGAAGATCGTGGGCGCGCATGGCGGCGTGGTCGAGTGCGACCCCGTCCCGCGCCGGACGACCTTTCGGGTGCTGTTGCCCATATTCCGCGCCCGCGACGGGCGCGAAGGGGAGCTTTGAGGCTGAGATGGCGAGCGGACAGATCTTGCTGGCCGACGACGACGCTGCGATCAGGACCGTTCTGAACCAGGCGCTGTCGCGGGCCGGATACGACGTTCGCGCGACCGGCCATGCGGCGACGCTCTGGCGGTGGGCGGCGCAGGGCGACGGCGATCTGATCATCACCGACGTGATCATGCCGGACGAGAACGCGTTCGACCTCCTGCCCCGGATCAAGAAGGTCCGGCCGGACCTGCCGATCATCGTCATGAGCGCGCAGAACACCTTCATGACCGCGATCCGGGCGTCCGAGCGCGGCGCCTACGAGTACCTTCCGAAGCCGTTCGACCTGAAGGAGCTGGTCGCGAT
>CAXTKM010000065.1:6449-16910 GCA_964244795.1 uncultured Enterovirga sp. | reverse complement strand
TGTTGTACTTCCGGTCCTGGTTCATGGACTGGAAATAGGCCCGGAACACGAAGGAGGAGCCGTCGACCAGGAAGATCCGGTCGCCCGGCCCCACGGATCGGGCGAGGATATCGGGCGCTTGGGTCTCGCCGAGGGCTTGCGGCGTCGGGCTATCGGCTGGCGTCATCAGGGGAGCCTAGCCGATCGACGCGCGCGTCGCCATCGAAGGCGACCGCCGAGGCACGCGATGTCCCTCCCCGCCGCACGAGGAAGGACATGAAAGGGTGTCGACCCTCACCTCGCCGCTACGACGCGAAATCGACTTCTACTGACGCGGTCGGCGAAGTTCGACAGTCGTACCCGATCGTCTCTCCTTGACGAGGGTCCGATCGCGAGTCACGTTGCGGACGAATACTGCTTAGTCATGTCGATGACACGGCTGCGCTTGGGCGATGGTTCGCGCGAGCCCCTCCCGAGGACGACGCGATGCCAGACTACTTCCTCCGATTCACGGATTACGGCGGGCGCGTCCTCACCGGCGACAGCGGAACGCAGTGGTTCCAGGTGCTGGATGCGAGCTTCGGCAGCTCGATCCCCCTCAGCATCGGTTCGCAGTCGACCGGCGTCGGGGCCGGACGTCTGACGTTCGAGCCGCTGAGCCTCACGCTGTCGTCGAGCCGGGGCGCGACGGTGCTCGATCAGATGCTGTCGTCCGGAACGCCGTTCCGGACCGTGGAATTGGTCGGCTACCGCGACGGCGGCGCAGGTCCTCTGAAGGTCTCGACCGACCTGTTCAAGCTCGCGGGCGTGGCCTCGGACAGCATCGACATCCTGACGGGAGATCACAAGGTCGCGCTCCAGTACGGCGGGCTCGTCCACAGCGTGATCGATTATTTCGGGACCGTGCCGACCGGGACCGTGACGGCCGGTTGGAACGCCGTCGCGAACGTCGTCGATGATTCGCTGACGACGATCCTCGGCGCCCCCGGGTCGGCGCCCCTCGGTCCCGACCTCTTCCCGCCCAGAACCTCGATCAGGGCGGCCGGCGAAACGCCTATCCAGGCCGCTGGTGGCGTACGGGACGAGCAGCGGGCCGTCGTGCAATTCCGCAACCTGGACGGCTCCTTCCTGCCGGCTCTCGGAGATACCTGGCTCGACGTCGTGGACGGCGGCTTCGCACGGTCCCAGACGCTGAACATCACCGGGGTCCCGGGAGCCGGCGCCGGACGGGTCACGTTCGATCCGCTCGAGCTCAGTTTCAAGCCCGGGAGCTTCGGGCCGACGCTCGACCGGCTGCTGGCCAGCGGAACGGCCCTGCAGATCGAGGTCGCGACCTACACGTTCAGCGGGATTCTCGCCGACGATTATCAGTTCGGCTTAGCGGCCGCGAAGACGAGCAGCGTCAGCCAAGATGAGGAGGAAGGGTTCGCGTTCACGTACACCTTCGAGTACGGGGCACAGCGGACCATCCACCACGTCGCGGGCGCCGACGGGCGGGACGTCGGAACGGAGGTCGAGGGCTGGAACCGGATCGGGAATGTCCGCCAGGTCGTGCCCGAGGCCGGCACCTACTCCGAGAGCAACGCGCCGAGCCTGGTCGGCGGGATCAGGCCGTTCTTCGGTCTCACCGTCGTCGGCACCGATGGAAACGACGTCCTCGCCGGCACGGACGGCCCGAACGTCTTCATCGGTCGGCTCGGGGTCGACACCGTCTCGTACGCGGGGTCTCGCTCCGGGCTCGTCCTCGCGCCCGGCGTGCTGACGGAGGGGCCTGCCACGGGAGACGCGGCCGACACGTTCAACTCGATCGAGCGCTTCGTCCTGTCGCCGTTCGACGACGAGTTCATCGGCGTCGACCCGAGCGACGACCTCGCCCTGCTAACGACGCTCACCGTGAACGACGATGTCTCCGGCGGGGCCGGCAAAGACAAGCTGTCCGGACGAGGAGGCGACGACATCCTGCGGGGCGACTCGGGCAACGACACGCTCGATGGCGGGTCCGGGAACGATTCGCTGTTCGGCGGCCTCGGGAACGACGTGCTCATAGGGGGAACCGGCGACGATGCTCTCGCGGGCGATGGCGGCTCGGACGCCCTTCAAGGCGGCTCGGGAAACGACCGCTACCTGTTCCAAGGTTCGGACCTCGGTTCTGACACGGTCTCCGACAGCTCGGGCGCCGCGGACGCGATCGTCGTCGACAAGCTGTCGGACGTGCTCGACTCCGTCCGCTCCGGCAAGGACCTCGTGCTCACGCTATCGACCGGGATGGTCACGATCCTGAACCACTTCGTCGCCGGCTCCGAGATCGACCAGCTCCGCACGGCGACCGGATCGGCCGTCGTGACGCTGGCTACCGGACTCGTCGGCGGGGGCTCGGCCGGCATCATCTCGGGGAGCGACGCGGGCGAGACGCTCGACGGCCGGGGCGGGGACGATCTGCTCTATGGCGCGGGCGGGAACGACCTCCTGCTCGGCGGGACCGGGGCGGACCTGCTCGACGGAGGCGCCGCCGAGGACATTCTCGACGGCGGCCCAGGCTCCGACACGTTGACGGGAGGCACGGGCCGCGACGCGTTCCTGGTCAGGATCGGGGGAGGCGACGATCTCATCACCGACTTCCGGCGGGGCGAAGACAAGGTCTGGATGAAGGTGGCGGCCCTTGACCCGACGGCGGGCGTCTCGATCGTGCGAGACGGGGCCGACACGGTCCTGTCCCTGCCGGGCGGACGGGTCCGGGTCGCGGGCGTCGCCGATCTCGACGCGAGCGATCTCGTGCTGCACGGCGGTGGCCCGTCGAGCCTCTTCGTCGACGACGGATTCTATCTCGCCGCGAACCGCGACGTGCTCGCGGCCGGCCTCGACCCCTCCGCGCATTATCTCTCGTTCGGCGTGCGCGAGAACCGGGACCCGAACGCGCTGTTCTCGGCGAAGGGGTATCTGTCCGCCAACCCGGACGTCGCGGGCGCGGGCGCTGCTCCGCTCTCCCATTATCTGGCGAGCGGGGCGGGCGAGGGACGCGACCCGTCGGCTCTCTTCGACGACGAGGCCTATCTGCGCGCGAACCCGGACGTCGGGGCCGCCGGTCTGAACCCGCTCGCGCATTACCTGGCCTTCGGCCGCGACGAGGGACGGGGGACCTTTCCGGCGACGGGCGCGCGGTCGAGCGCGGCCGACGGGCCGAGGGACGACATCGCCCCGAACGGCTTCGACCGGCAGCACTACCTGATGACCAATCCCGACGTCGGCTCGTCGAGAGCCGACGCGGCTGCCCATTTCGAAGCGTTCGGCTGGAGGGAAGGCCGAGACCCGAACGCCTATTTCGATACGAAGGCCTATCTCGACACCAACCCGGATGTGCGAGCAGCCGGCGTCAACCCGCTCGAGCATTATCACCAGCTCGGATTCCGCGAGGACCGGAACCCGTCCGCCCGGTTCGATACGAGCCAGTATCTCGACGCCAATCCGGACGTGAGACGGGCCGGCATCGACCCGCTCGTGCATTACCTGGAATTCGGGCGCGCCGAGGGCAGAGCCGCCTACGAGGACGGCGCGCTGCTCATCTGAAGGCGATCATGCATCTCGAGGCGCCGGCGACCGCCGGGCAGCCTCGGCCGATCCGCGCCGGGCCGTCGCGGGATGGAGCGGCCGAGATCCGGATCCTCCCGTCGGATCGTCGGGGATCGGCGGGCTTGCTCAAGGGCGAGACATTGCGGCAACCTTCGCCGGACGCCCTGCGGGCGATCTGCCTCCGTGTCGCCGTGGTCGCGCCGGATAGGGGGACATGACCACGGGAGCACGAACAGGAATGAACACCACTCGGATCCTCCTCGCCGCTGCGGCGCTCGCGCTCGCCGGCGTATCCGCGCATGCCCAGGGCCGTCCGCCGGCGCGTGCGCCCGCGAAGCCTGCGGCCGAGCAGCCGCCCGCCCCGCCGCCGATCTATCCCTGCCGAACGGCCGAAGAGATCTGCCACATGGGCGTCGTGATCGGCTCTCAGGTCACCGTGCTCTTCACGAATGCCCCGAACGCGCAGGGTATCGAGGCCCAGCCGATCGACGTCACGGGGCCGGACGGCACCAAGCTCGACCTCTCGAAGGATGCCGGCCGGGTCGTCATGCTGACCGGCGACTACGACCCGAAGGTCGGCCTCACGAAGGGCGTCGTCGTCGAGGTCGCGAGCCCGCTCGCCTCGCTCGCCCTGAAGGCGCAGCTCGCCGGCGGTGGCGGCGACGAGCCGCCGGCCCCGAAGGCGCCGCCCCCGCGTCGCCGCTGAGGTTCGAGCGAGCCGCCGCGTCTCGCACGAAACGCTCGCACCGGCGAAAGCCGGTGCCCAGGGGGGCATTCTGGGTGCCGGCCTTCGGCGGCAGGAGCGGACCACGGAGGCGACCCCGGGCTTGTCGCTGCCGGACCGATTGGGCAAGGGCTTGCCGAGCCGCGCCCGTCGAGGGCGTGCCGACAGAGAGAAGGGTCGCGATGACGGACTTCAACATCCAGGTCGTGCCCGTGACGGCGTTCGAGCAGAACTGCTCGCTCGCCTGGTCGGCCGCGACGAAGCGCGGCGTCGTGGTGGATCCCGGCGGTGACCTCCCGGCGATCCGGTCCGCGATCGCGGCTCTCGGGATCGGGATCGACGCGATCCTTCTCACCCACGGCCATATCGACCATGCCGGCGGCGCGGCCGAGCTCGCGGCCGATCTCGGCGTCGACGTGATCGGGCCGCACGAGGCCGACCGGCCGCTGCTCGACCGGCTCGAGCTGCAGGCCCGACAATACGGGCTCGACGGCGTCCGGAACGTCGTGCCGGACCGGTTCCTGGCCGAGGGCGAGCACGTCGAGATCGCGGGCGTGACCTTCGACGTGCTGCATTGCCCGGGACACTCGCCGGGCAGCGTCGTGCTGTTCTCGCCCGCGCTCCGCTTCGCCTTCATGGGGGACGTGCTGTTCCAGGGCTCGGTCGGCCGGACCGACCTGCCGGGCGGCAGCCACGAGAAGCTGATCTCCGCCATCAGGACGAAGATCCTGCCGCTCGGGGACGACGTGAGCTTCCTGCCTGGGCACGGACCCGGCTCGACCATCGGCGAAGAGAGGGCGACGAACCCGTTCCTGAGGTGAGAGACCGCCTCTGCGAACGAGGCGATGCTGCCACTCTCACCGCTTGAAGCTGGACGAGGCGCTGAACGTCTTCTGGTGGCGGCTCACGCAGGCGGCGTTCGGCGTCTTGCCGCAGAGGCGTCGGAAGGCCTGCTCGCAGCGGGAGCCCGGGATGCCGCCGTCGCCGCAGGCTTCGCCGCGCCAGTAATTGTACTTGCTGATTCCGGGATAGGCTTCCATCCCGGCGGACGCGGCCGTGACGGTCGCGAGGCAGACGCAGGCCGCGAGAAGGGTCTGCTTGAACATCGTCGTCTTCCTTTTTTGCCGGGCCTGATTGCCCTGACATGAGGAGAGACGGGAACGGTCGGCAAGGCCGGACAGGTTGGGCGGAAGAATCCGTCAGCGCGCCTGTCCCCTCAGGCCGCCTGCGACGCCGTCGAAGCCGCCATCAACGCAGCAGCCGGGATGCGCCAAGCGGTGCTGATGGCGCGGATCATGTCGAGGGTCAGCGGCCGTTTTCCGGACAGCACCTCGGACGCTCTCGGGCGCGAGTTGAGCAGGTCTGCCAACTCGGCCTGTGAATGGCCCAGCGTTTCGATCGCGAACCGCAGAACATCCGCCGGATCGGCCGGAGGCACCGCGTGAACGCGGCTCTCGTAGCTCTCGATCAGGGTCGACAGGACGTCGAAGCGATCCGCTTCGGTCGAGCCCTGCACGGGGACATGATCGAAGTAGCGGGCGATCTCGGCAAGGGCCCAGGTCAGGTCGCCATCGTCGCGAATGGGGCGGACATCCATCATGTCACCGTCTCCGGGTTGATCCTGTCGTAATCCTTATGAGTGCCGACGAACTTGATGAGCGCGCGCCCATATGGAAAGGCGAAGTGGCCGATCAGGCGGTACTTGTTCCCGCCAATGTCGAAGATGACCCGGCTGTCACCGACGAAGTCGGCGGCGGCTCCGAAGGCATCCGTGACGTCCGTCGGCCGCGTCCAATCCGCTTTGCTGACGATGGCATACCACGCCTCGAGCGGAGCGCGTGCGGGCGGATGGACGAGCCAGAACGCCTTCAGGGTTCGTTTGGCGAGAACGTGCACAGCGGTTACATTCTAGCTATTCCCGTTTTGGGAACAAGGTCCGTTGTGGCATTTTGAGCCCGCCCTCGCGCCGCATCGCCTTCGTGGCCACCGAAGACTGGTTCTTCGCCTCCCACTTCCTGCCGATGGCGCGTGCCGCGCGCGAGATGGGGCTCGCGGTCGACGTCGTGACGCGGGTCCGCGAGCACCGAGGCATGATCGAGGCCGCGGGCGCTCGGGTGATCCCGCTCGAGGCGGAGCGGCGGAGCCTCAACCCGATGGCGGCCGGCGACGCGGCCGGGCGGCTCGCCGCGATCCTGAAGGCGACCCGGCCCGACCTCGTCCATTGCATCGCGCTCCGTTCGGTCCTGGTCGGCGGGGCGGCGGCGCTGATGGCCGGCATCGACCGGCGGGTCTACGCCCTGACCGGGCTCGGCTATCTCGGCGCGCGGCCGGACCTCGTCGGGCGCGGCGCCCGGTTCGCCATCCGGGCGCTGCTGCGCGGACCGCTCGCAAGCCGGGGCACGCGCTACCTCTTCGAGAACGGGGACGATGCCCGCGCTCTCGGGCTCGATCCGGCCGATGCCGCCCGGGTCGCGATCGTGGGCGGGGCCGGAATCGACCCGGACCGATATTCGCCCTCGCGGCTCCCGCCCTCGCCGCCGCTTCGGGTTGCGATCGTATCCCGGATGCTCTGGTCGAAGGGGATCGATACGGCCGTCGAGGCCGTCCGGCAGGTCAGGGCAGGCGGCGCGGCGGTCGAGCTCGCGCTCTACGGCGCGCCCGATCCGTCGAACCCGCGCGCCCTCGACGAGGCGCAGCTCCGGGCCTGGTCCGCCGAGCCCGGCATCGCCTGGCACGGACCGACCCAGGATGCCGCCGCCGTCTGGCGCGACAACCACGTCTGCTGCCTGCCGTCGCGCGGCGGCGAGGGCCTGCCCCGGACGCTGCTCGAGGGCGCGGCCTCCGGCCGGGCGGTCGTCACGACCGACGTACCCGGCTGCCGCAGGCTCGTTCGGGACGGCGTCGAGGGTCTCGTGGTCCCGCCGGGCGACGCGACCGCGCTCGCCACCGCCTTCGCGCGGCTCGCGGGAGATCCGGCGCTGGTCGCCCGGATGGGCGAGGCCGCGCGCCGCCGCGTGCTCGACGGCTTCACGGAACGCGACGTGATGGCGGGTGTTCAAGCGCTCTACGGCGCGATGCTGGCCGACGCTCCGCCCGTACGCGCGTGATCCCGGACCGGACCGCCTTCATCCGGGCCGAGACGCGGCTCCTCCCGGTGCCGCATGTCCCCGAGATCCGCCTTCACCTCGCCGCCGAGGCGACGGAACTCTGGCAGAAGACCGAGGACGAGCTCGAGGCGGTCGGGTTGCCGCCCCCGTTCTGGGCTTTCGCCTGGGCCGGAGGCCAGGGCCTCGCCCGCTATGTCCTCGACCACCCGGACCTCGTCGCGGGCCGACGCGTGCTCGATGTCGCGTCCGGGTCCGGTCTCGTCGCGATCGCGGCCGCGCGGGCCGGAGCGGCGTCCGTCGAGGCGGCCGACATCGACGCCTTCGCGGAGGCCGCGATCGTGCTGAATGCGGACGCGAACGCGGTCACGGTCCGGCCCCGCCTCGACGACCTCGTCGGTCGGGACGAGGGATGGGACGTCGTGCTGGCCGGCGACATCTTCTACGACCGCGACATCGCGGCCGCGATGACGGAATGGCTCGGGTCGCTGGAACGGCGCGGCGCGAAGGTGCTCGTCGGCGACCCCGGCCGCTCGTACCTGCCGACGGATCGGCTGGAAGAAATCGCCCGCTACAGCGTGCCGGTGACGCGTTCCCTGGAGGATGCCGACGTCAAGCTGACCCGGGTGTGGCGGTTTCGGCGGGAGTGAGGCTCATAGCCCCCCCCCTTTGTCATGGCCGGGCTTGTCCCGGCCATCCAGATCCGCGGCGCGACAGCTGCCGGCGCGAAATCTCCAAGGTTCACACGTCGGGACCGGGATGGCCGGGACAAGCCCGGCCATGACAACGGATGGGAATTACGCTGCCGCCATCGCCTCGAACACGAAGGCGTGTCGCCGCGCGAGGGCATCGAGGTCGGCCGAATAGCCGCCACCCACGACCGCGACGAGCGGGATCCGGCGCCGGTGGGCCTCGCCGACCACGAAGTCGTCCCGGCGACGAAGGCCGTCGTCGCTGAGCGCGAGCCGGCCGAGCTTGTCGTCGCGATGCGGGTCGACGCCCGCGTTGTAGAAGACGAGGTCCGGGGCGAGGCCGTCGAGGAGGCGTGGCACGGGGCCGGCGATCGCCAGGAGGTAATCGTCGTCGCCGAGCTCGTCCGGGAGCCCGATGTCGAGGTCGCCCGCGATCTTGCGGGCCGGGTAGTTCTTCTCGGCATGGACCGAGAGCGTGAAGAGATCGGGGTCGCCCGCGAGGCAATCCGCCGTGCCGTCGCCCTGGTGGACGTCGAGATCGATCACGAGCGCGCGCCGGATCTCGCCGGAGGCCTGAAGCGCCTTCGCGGCGATCGCGACGTCGTTGAAGACGCAGAAGCCGGCCCCCGTCTCGCGCTGGCCGTGGTGGCTGCCGCCCGCGGTCGAGCCCGCGAGCCCGTGCCGAAGCGCGAGGCGGGCAGCCGCGATCGTGCCGCCCGCCGCGTGACAGGCCCTTCGGACGACCTCCTCCGTCACGGGAAGGCCGATCCGGCGCTCGATGTCGCGCGGCACCGCGCAGGCGAGGACCGCGTCGACATAGGCGCGGTCATGCGCGAGCGCGATCGTGTCGGCGGAGGCCGGCTCGGGAACGACGAAGCCGTCCGGCGCGAGGCCGGCCTCGGCGAGCCTCTCCGCGAGGCGCCCGTACTTCCCCATGGGGAAGCGGTGGCCGTCCGGGAGCGCGGCCTCGTAGAAGGGGTGGGAGACGATCGGCGGCGGCATGGTCGCCCGGACAACGCGGCCCGGCCCGGACGGTGCCGTCAGGCCGGCCCGGACGGGCGCCGCAGCGTCCGGATCGGGGCGCCGGCCACGGTCAGGATGCGGCGCTCGGCCCCGGCGAGGGGCTCCGATGCGACCGCCATGTGATGGCCGTTCGCGTGCAGCAGCGTGGTCGCGTCCTGCATGATCCCGACATGGCCGGGCCAGAACGCGAGGTCGCCGCGCCGAAGACCCGAGAGGTCGGGCGCAGGCGGAAGGACCACGCCGAGCGCCGCCTCCTGCTGGTCGCTGTCGCGCGGCGCGGGCATCCCGGCCGCCGCAAGCGCGAGCTGGACGAGCGCCGAGCAGTCGAGCCCGAGGCTCGTCTTGCCGCCCCAGAGATAGGGCGTGCCGAGAAGGCGCTCCGCGACCGCGACGGGGTCGGGTTCGCGCGCGGCGAGCGGCGCGAGATGGGCCGCGAACACGAAGCCGCCGCCCGCGAGCGGCAGGTAGCCCCCTTCGGGGTCGCCCGCCGCGACCACGGACGCGCCGAGGCTCAGGAAGGCGAGAGGCGGGCGTTTCAGGTCCGGTACCGGATATACGAACGTCCGGATCGCCCCGACCCGATGGGTCGGCGCGGGACCCGCTGCCCCAAGTGCCGCACCCGGCAGGTAGCCGACGTAGCCGTCGATGCCGAGCTGCACCCAGGCGTAGCCGTTCTCCTCGTCGAAGATCCGGACCGGCTCGCCCATGAGGGCCTCGGTGTCGAGCGGCGCGTCGGGCTCCGGGCGGCGCCGGAGCGGCGCCGAAGGGGCGACGACCCGGGCGTCGCGCCCCTCCGCCCAGCGCGGGGCCGCGACGATGCCGCGCAGTCGCGCGTCCGCGAGGTCGGGACGGGCTGCCGCCGTCCTGGTGTCGAGCCCTGGCGTCATGCCGTTCCTCCCAGCCTCATGGCGCCGGCGCCCGCACGCCGATCGCCTGCACGACGGCCGCCTGGATCACCATCAGGCCGAGCCAGTGCCCGACGTCGCACGCGATCCGGCTCCAGGATGCGCCGTTCCGCCGTCCCGTGGCGACGAGCGTGGGAGCCACGAAACCGATCCAGATGATGACGGCGGAGCCGAGCGCCATGATCCAAGGGTCAGCCTGCCGGGGCGCGAGGATCACCGCACCGGCCAGGATCGCCGCGACCCAGAACTCGGCCAGGACCTCGACCGCGAGCGTCGTGGCGTCCCGGCGGGCGGGAGCCCCGAGCACGGCCGCGAGACCACAGCCGAAGACGAGCCCAGCCAGGGTGGCGGCGAGGATCGGGACGATGTTCTCGACGATGTAGATCATGGGCGCTCGGCCCACGGCTTAGCACGAATGTCGTTGACGGGCCGTTCGTCCGCGGAACCGCCGCCGAGGTTCGGTCTTC
>CAXTKM010000065.1:0-6439 GCA_964244795.1 uncultured Enterovirga sp. | reverse complement strand
TCCCGAACGATGAAGCGTCGCTTCGGCAGGAGATCGCGTGATGGGTTTGCTGGATCAGGTGATCGGAAGCGTGACCGGGTCGAGAGCCCAGACCGGGTCCGGCGGCATGTCGCCTCTCATGAAGGCGCTGATGATGTTGCTCGCCGCGAAGGCCGCGTCGAGCTATTTCGGGAAGTCGGATGCCCAGGCCGCGAGCCCTGCGCCGGGTGGCCCTACGCCGGGGGGCGCCGCGCCGGCTCCGTCCGGCAAGGTCGAGAGCGGCATCCTGGCGGGGATCCCGAGCCTCGATTCGCTGCTCGGCCATTTCCGGTCGAGCGGCCACGGCGACACCGTCGATTCCTGGGTGGGGTCGGGCGCGAACAAGACGATCGGGGCCCCGGACGTCGAGAAGACGCTCGGCCCCGACGCGATCGCCCATCTCGAGAAGGAGACCGGCCTGCCGCGCGACGAGCTTATGAAGCAGCTCGCCGAGGCGCTGCCGAAGGTCGTCGACAAGCTGACCCCCAACGGTCGCCTCCCCACCCCGCAAGAGCGCGCCCACTGGTAGGCTTCTGGCTGTAGCGCCGTCGTTGGCAGGAAATCTCGACGTTCGTCATCCTGCGGAGCCGGCCGTCTCGAAGGACGCACAACGATTGTGGGTGCTTCGAGACGCGCCTTCGGCGCTCCTCAGCATGACGCGGTAGGGAGACTTCTCACGGCGCGACCTTGTCGGCCGGCAGGGTCGGCGGGACGTCGTCCTCCTCGTGGCATCGCACGAGGAGGCCGAGATTGGTCCAGCGCTTCCGGCGCGGATCGATCACGTACACGTAGCCGAGGTCGGTCACTTCGCCGTTGATCGCGACCTGGTGATTGTAGCGGTCGAGCGGCCGGATCTCGGTCTCCCCGACCACGATGCGGGTCGCGCGCCGGTCGCGGCAGGGCGCGCAGTACTTCTGGACGACGGCCCCGACCGGCAACTGCTGGAGCGAAAGCTCCGCGACCGGCTTCGTCATCCAGAGGCAGGCGTCGCCGGCGGCCAGCGCCGGGAATGCCGACGAGAGACAGGCGATCGATAGAAGGCTCGATGCCGCGAGGGCCCGGCCGCTCAAGCCGGCGCGCCGGCCGGGCCGCGGAGGTTCAGGAGGTAACGCGGCTCGAGCCCCGCCACGTCCCGGAGCCCGACCAGCGCGAGGTCACGGTCGACCTCCTCCGACAGGATCGCGATGGCATGCCGGACGCCCGCCTCGCCGCCGATCGCGGCCGCGAACAGGAACGGCCGGCCAAGGAACACGAAGTCGGCCCCGAGCGCGAGGGCTTTCAGCACGTCCGTCCCGCGCCGGATGCCGCCGTCCAGCATCACCGACATGTTGCCCTTCTCCGCCACGATCCCGGGCAGCACCCGCAGCGGCGCGACCGCATAGTCGAGCTGGCGGCCGCCGTGATTCGACACGATGATCCCGTCGACGCCGTGTTCCCGGGCGAGCCCGGCGTCCTCGCGGGCCAGGATGCCCTTCAAGACGAGGTTGCCCTTCCAGCGCCGCCGGATGAGGGCAACGTGCTCCCAGCCGAGCTGGTCGCGCCGACCGACCTGGCGGACGAGGTTCTTCGACAGGATCGGAGGCCCGCGCGTCGCATCCATGTTCTCGAAATGCGGCATGCCGTGCCGGCGCATCGTCCGGAGCCAGGTGCCCAGCAGCCAGGCCGGATGGGACAGCGCGTCGAGCACGAGCCGAGGCGTCGGCTTCAGCGGCATGGAATAGCCGGTCCGGACGTTGTTCTCGCGGTTCGCCGGCACCGGGATGTCGACGGTCAGCACGAAGGTCTCGAAGCCCGCGGCCGCGACCCGATCGACCAGCGCCTCGATCCGGTCGGGTTCGCCGGGCTGGTAGGCCTGGTACCAATGCGAGCCGGCCTCGCGGATCTCCTCCATCGGGATCAGGGAGGCACCGCTGACGATCATCGGCACGTTCGCGCCCGCTGCGGCCTTCGCGAGGACGAGGTCGCCCCGGTAGGCCGCGAGAGCGGAGGCGCCCATGGGGGCGATCCCGAAGGGCGCGGCGTAGCGCCGCCCGAACAGCGTCACGGCCTGGCTGCGGCCCGAGACGTCGGCGAGGGTGCGGGGCACGAAGGCCCAGTCATCAAAGGCCGCGCGGTTGTCGCGAAGGGCGGAATCGGTCTCGGCCGCACCCGCGATGAATCCATAGACGGAGCGGGGCAGATGCCGGCGCCCGGCCGCGTCGAAATCCTTGAGGGCCAGCATGTCGCGGAGCCGCCGCGGCAGGACGGCCGACCCTGCCCGCTCCGCGATCCCCCGCGCGGGAGCCGTCCCGATCCCCGCCGCCGAGGTCGCCCGCCCCTCAAGATCGCCCGTGCTCGCCGTCATCGCCGCTTGGTTCTCCTTGGGCCCGGAAGATGCCGGGCCGGGACGCGGACGTCCAGCCGGGGATGCATCCGGCGCCGGTCAGGCACTCGGCCGGACGTCTCCCCTTCCCCCTTGCGGATTTCTCCGCGGAAGGGGAGTGGGGTGTCGCTGATCGGGGGATGTCCCGCGTGTTGCGAGGGAGCGTTGGAGCGGATTGCGCGAGGCGAGCGTCCAAGGCGGTCCCCCGGACGCTGTTCCGGTCGGGTCCGGCCGCCCGAAGATGCCCACCCGGTCCGCTCATTCTCCCCGTGACCTTGATGTCCCAGAACAATCCAGCAGGGGAGGACCATGCGAACCTCGGACGCCGACATTCTGTTCGTTCCCGGGCTCGGGGGCGCAGGCCCGGGCCATTGGCAGTCGCGCTGGCAGACGAAGCTGTCGACGGCGCGCCGTGTCGAGCAGGAGAGCTTCGACGAGCCCGACCGCGACGCCTGGCGCGCCCGCATCGTGGACGCCGTGATCGAAAGCCGGCGACCGGTCCTGATCGTGGCGCACGGCCTGGGCGCGGTCGCGGTCGCGCATGCGGCGCCCGCCTTCCCGGCCGAGGTGGTGCGGGGCGCGTTCCTGGTCGCCCCTCCGGATGTCGAACGGCCGGACATGCCGGCGGCGCTGCACGCCTTCGCCCCGATTCCGCGCGAGCCCCTGCCCTTCCCGTCTCTCCTCGTCGCGAGCCGAAACGACCCGTACGCGAGCTACGAGCGCGCGGAGGACGTCTCGTATAGCTGGGGCGCGGCGCTGGTCGACGCGGGCGAGGCCGGCCACCTCGACCAGGAGGGCGGGTTCGGGCCCTGGCCCGAAGGCCTGATGCGTCTCGCGGGGTTTCTGCGCAGGCTCTGAATGCCCGCCTGACTGCGAGAACCCGGTGGACAGGTCCGGATCACGCGTACGATCTCGTACATCGGGCGTTGACAGCGCCGGAGACCGCTCCGAGCCTGCACCGCCGGCCCGCTCGGCCGAGATCGTCGCACAGGAGGTTACGGTGGCTCACAGCTTCGAGATCTACAAGGACAAGAAGAGCGAGTTCCGGGTCCGGTTCAAATACAATTCCGAGGTGATGTTCTCGACCGAGGGCTATACAAGCAAGGCCTCGGCCCAGAACGCCATCAAGTCGATCAAGGAAAACGGCCCGAAGGCACCGGTCGAGGATAAGACCGCCGCGGTCTGACGAGGTCCAGAGACGAGAAAGGCCGCCCGGAGGCGGCCTTCGTCCAGCGACCTCCGAGGTCAGCGCGAGTAGAACTCGATCACGAGGTTCGGTTCCATCTGGACCGCGTAGGGCACCTCGCTCAGCGTCGCGATCCGGGTGATCCGGGCGGTCATCTTGGCGTGGTCGACCTCGATGTAGTCGGGGACGTCGCGCTCCGGAAGCTGAGACGCCACGACCACGAGCTCGAGCTGCTTCGACGAATCCTTCAGCTCGATCACGTCGTCCGGCTTGACGAGATAGCTCGGGATGTTGACCCGGCGCCCGTTCACCTTGACGTGGCCGTGATTGACGAACTGGCGCGCCGCGAACACGGTCGGGACGAACTTCGCCCTGTACACGACGGCATCGAGCCGGCGCTCGAGCAGGCCGATGAGGTTCTCGCTCGAGTCGCCCTTCATGCGGATCGCCTCGGCGTAGTAGCGGCGGAACTGCTTCTCCGTGATCGAGCCGTAGGATCCCTTGAGCTTCTGCTTGGCGCGCAGCTGCGTGCCGAAGTCGCTCATCTTGCCCTTGCGGCGCTGACCGTGCTGGCCGGGGCCGTACTCGCGGCGATTGACGGGGCTCTTCGGGCGACCCCAGATGTTCTGGCCCATACGGCGATCGAGCTTGTGCTTCGCCGTGACTCTCTTCGACATTCTTCGCAGTTCCCTCGGTGGCGCCGAAACGGCGGGAACGCGCCCTCCTCTTCCCGGTCCGGATGGACGATGGGACGACAGCTCCGGGACCAAAGGCCCGGAACACGGGTGCGCCAATTGCAAGCGCGGCCCCGAAGAGCCGCACCTGTCGGCGTCGATTAGGGCCGGACCCGTGTGAAGTCAACGTTTTGCCCGGGCGCTCGCGAGGCGTCCCCTTCCCGCGAGACCGAGGGGCACCCGCGTTTCGCGGTCAGGTGCCGAGGCGACCCGTCCCCTCCCCGACCGGCACGGATGCCAGCGCGAGGTCGTCGCGGTGGATCATCTCGGCCCGGCCGGCATGGCCCAGGAGCTCGGCGATCTCCCGGCTCGAGCGTCCAGCGATGCGGGCCGCCTGGTCGGCATCGTAGGCGACGAGGCCGCGGCCGAGGACGTGACCAGCCTCGTCCCGCACCACCACGGCGTCGCCGCGCGAGAACGTCCCCTCGATCCGCCGGACGCCGATCGGCAGCAGGCTCGCGCCGCTCCGGAGAGCCCGTGCGGCGCCGGCGTCGATGTCGAGCGCGCCGCGCGGCTCGAGCGCGCCCGCGATCCAGGTCTTCCGGGCCGTGGCCGGTGTCGAGGGTGTCAGGAACCAGGTGCAGGGCGCGCCGTCCTGGATCCGCCGGAGCGGGTTCTTCGGCCGGCCGTCCGCGATCAGCATGTGCGTGCCGCCGGCCGTCGCGATCTTGCCGGCCTCGATCTTGGTCCGCATGCCGCCGCGCGACAGCGCGGATGCGGGGCCGCCCGCCATGGCGTCGATCTCGGCCGTGATCCGGGCCACGACCGGGACGTGCCGGGCCGTCGGGTCGGTCGCGGGCGGGGCCGTGTACAGGCCGTCGACGTCCGAGAACAGGAGGAGGAGGTCGGCCCCGATCATGGTCGCGACCCGGGCCGCGAGGCGGTCGTTGTCGCCGTAGCGGATCTCGCTCGTCGCGACCGTGTCGTTCTCGTTCACGACCGGGATCGCCCGCAGCTCGAGCAGCTTCGACAGGGTCGCGCGCGCGTTCAGATAGCGGCGGCGCTCCTCGGTATCGGCCAGGGTCAGGAGGATCTGCCCGGCCGTGACGCCGTGATGGGCCAGGACCTCCGACCAGATCCGGGCGAGCGCGATCTGCCCGACGGCTGCGGCCGCCTGGCTCTCCTCCAGCTTCAGCGGCACGGCCGTGAAGCCGAGCAGGCTCCGGCCGAGCGCGATCGCGCCTGACGAGACGACCAGCACCTCGATCCCGCGCCCGTGCAGATCGGCCACGTCCTCGGCGAGCGCGGCCAGCCAGGCATGGTTCAGGCGCCCCCGGGCTTGATCGACGAGGAGGGACGAGCCGACCTTGAGAACGACGCGCCGGAACGTGGCGAGGGAGGGCGTCACGGGCGGGACCGCGTCACCGAACCAAGGCCGACACGACGTCGGTTGCGCCGAACCATGCGGCACCATCAGGGCTGCCACCCCGCCCCGGCATCACCGACGGGATCCACGCCCTGCTCCACGCGATCCTGCGAGATCGTCGCGTAGAGGCGTCTCAGCGCGTCCTCCACGCCCTCTCCGGACGCGGAGGACAGGAGAAGCGGCGCGGCGCCCGTCGCGTCCCGCAGCATCGCAACCCGCTCCGCCTGAAGCTCCGGGCTGAGCGCGTCGGCCTTGCTCAGCGCCACGACCTCGGGCTTCTCCGCGAGCCCGTGGCCATAGGCCGAGATCTCCTGGCGGACGACCGCGTAGGCCTCGCCGGGGTCCTCGGCCGTGCCGTCCACGAGGTGGAGGAGCACGCGGCAGCGCTCGAGGTGGCCGAGGAAGCGGTCGCCGAGGCCGGCACCCTCGTGCGCGCCCTCGATCAGGCCCGGAATGTCGGCCAGCACGAACTCCCGCGCGTCCGATCGGACGACGCCGAGGCCCGGATGGAGGGTGGTGAACGGGTAGTCGGCGATCTTCGGCTTCGCGGCGGTGACGGCCGCGAGGAAGGTCGACTTGCCGGCATTCGGCAGCCCGACGAGGCCCGCATCCGCGATCAGCTTGAGGCGAAGCCGGATCCAGCGCTCCTCGGAATCCTGGCCCGGATTGGCGCGGCGCGGCGCGCGGTTCGTCGAGCTCTTGAAGTGGGCGTTGCCGAAGCCGCCGTTGCCGCCGCGGGCGAGGCGCACGCGCTGGCCGACCTCGAGGATCTC
>CAXTKM010000064.1:6455-17049 GCA_964244795.1 uncultured Enterovirga sp. | reverse complement strand
GATCAGGTCGAGAGCGAATTCCCGCATCGCGGGATCGTTGTCCTCCTCCAGCACCTCGAGCCCGTTGACGATCGCGCCTACCGGGCTGATGACGTCGTGGCACACGCGCGAACAGACCAGCGCGGCGAAATCCAGGGACTCGAGGGTGACGGTGGCCATGGACCGGCTCCGGAAAGCGACCGCCGCACTGTCGAATCGGCGGGGCTCTCCGCATCCGATACCGTTCGGCTGCCGCGATGAAAAGAAGCGTGCCTCCGCCGCCGGTTCGCGGAGGGATCCGCGGTGAGCCGCGATCCCGACGGCGTCGCGTCGGTCCTGGCCGAGATCGCGGTCGAGGCAGGGCTCTATCTCGCGGCCGTCGCAGACCGGGGCGCCGGTCGGGTCGTGAAGCCCGACGGGTCGCCCGCGACCGCGGCCGATGTCGAGGCGGAACGGCTCGTGGTCGCGCGTCTCGCGGAGCGGTATCCCGACATCCCGGTCGTGGCCGAGGAGGCGGCATCCGAAGGCGCGCCCGCGATCGGCAGGCGCTTCTTCCTGGTCGATCCGCTCGACGGCACGCGCGACTACCTGACCGGGAGCGGCGAGTACTCGGTCAACGTCGCGCTCGTGGAGGGCGATCGGCCGGTCGCGGCCGCGCTCGCCGTGCCGGTGCTCGGCCGCGTCTGGGCGGCGGGGCTGACCGCCCGCGTCGCGGAACTCGCGGTCGCGGGAGCCGGCCTTGCCTGGACCTCGGCGCGGGTCCGCCCGGTCCCCGCCTCCGGCCCCGTCGCGCTCGTGTCGCGCCGGCACGGCGACCCCGAGACGGAGCGCTGCCTCGACGCGCTGCCGGTCCGCGCGCGGTTCACCGTCTCGTCCGCGGCGAAGTTCGGGCTGATCGCGTCGGGCGAGGCCGACGTCTACGTCCGGTGCGGCCCGACCATGGAATGGGACACGGCGGCAGGCGACCACATCGTCACGGCTGCCGGGGGCTGCGTCCTCGGTCCCGGGCGAGAGCCCCTGCGCTACGGCCAGTCCGGCCGCGGGTTCCGGAACGGCGCTTTCGTGGCGCTGGGCGATGCGACACTCGCGGCGGCGCTCCCGGCACCGTTTCGACGAGGCCCTTGAGGTCAGCCGCGCACGAGACCGGCGCGAAGCCGCTCCCAGTTCCGTTCGGCTGCCGCCGGCGCCGCGGGATCGGCGAGGAAGCGCGCGCGGCCCTCGGGCGAGCGGAACAGGTAGAGCCGCCCCGCCCGGACGAGGAACACCAGCGGATCGGCCGCGGCGACCCGGCCGTCTGCAGCCTGGCTCGCGTCGTAGCCGCCCGTCCGGGGCAGGAAGGCGTCGGGGTCGCGCAGGAAGGCCTGCCGGTTCGCCTCCGAGGCGAAGCGCCAGGCGAGCCCTCCCAGGACGGCCTCGTGCCGGGCGAGGCCGGGACGCGGCTCGCCGTCGATCCCATAGCTCACGGGATCGTAGCCGGAGAGGCCGAGCCCGGAGCGCCCGTCGGAGGCCTGCCGCTCGGTCGCCCCGACGATCGCCGGCAGCCGCGCGGGCGTCCGAGACGCTGGCGTCGGAGACGCGGGCATCGGAGACGCGGGGTTCTGGGCCCGCGCGGGGCCCGGCACCGACGCGAGCGCGAGCGCGACCAGCGCGGCGAGCCGAAGGGCGTGATCGCGTGCGAAGGACATCCTTAACGATGCGCTCATAGGATTCAGGCCGGGATCAGCTGTTCAGCACGCCGCTCCCGAACAGGACGTAAACACGTCCGCAGGGGCGCCCGGCGCTCGGGTCGGATCTCCAGGAGGACACGCGCATGATCACGAGGAGGACGATCTCGGCCGGGCTTCTCGGCCTGGTCGCGAGCGGGGGCGGGGCGCTGGCGCGCCAGACCCGGGTCGACGAGCCGATGCGGCCGGGCGAGCCGGGCCGATTCTCGAGCCGGGAGCTGATCGATTCGGGCCACAGCTTCTTCGGCAACGTCTCGCGCGGCCTCGCGCTGACGATCGAGGAGGCGACGCGGCGCTGGGGCGAGCCGAACGGCTACGTGCTCGGCCAGGAGGGGTCGGGCGCGTTCTTCGGCGGCCTCCGCTACGGCGAGGGCCACCTCTACCTGCGCCGCGGCCGAGGCGAGCGCATCTACTGGCAGGGCCCGTCCTTCGGATTCGACGTGGGCGGCGAGGGCGCCCGCCAGATGATGCTCGTCTACAATCTCTCGGCTGCGCCGGAGATGTACAAGCGCTTCCTCGAGCTCGACGGCTCGGCCTACGTGATCGGCGGGTTCGGGATGAGCGCAGCCATCGCCGACGAGACGATCGTGGTGCCGATCCGGTCCGGCGTCGGGCTGCGGCTCGGCGTCTCGTTGGGGTACCTGAAGTTCAGCGACGCGCCGACCTGGAATCCGTTCTGAGGACAGCCGGCCCGTCTGGCTTGGCGCCCTCCCGGCCGCATGGCAGGACGGCGCCGTGACCGCCCCCGAGGAGCCACCGGATCCCGAGATGCGGCTCGCCGCCGAGATCGAGCGGCTGCGGCTCCGGATGGAGGCCGAGCCGCCGCTCTCCGACGTCGAACTCCGGCGCCGGGTGGACGTGATCGCCGACGGGTTCCTTGCGCTCTACGGCCCGGGTGATGCGGGCGGAGACCTCTCGGAAGGCTCGACGCGACTCCCTCTCCCGAGAGGGAGAGGGCCGGGGTGAGGGATCGACGCGGGCGGCGGAGCCCGAACGACCTCCTGCGGGCTCCGCCGTCGACGTCGGACCCTCACTCGGTCGGCTTCGTCGACTCGACCTTTCCCCACCGGGAGAGGTGCCGCGCGTCGCTCCGGATTGTCCGCCGCACCCGAGCCGGCTAAGCGGACCGCTCATCCGGAGACGTTCCCATGGATCTCGGCCTCGACGGCAAGCGCGCCCTCGTCCTCTCCTCCAGCCGCGGTCTCGGGCGCGGCATCGCGGAGGCGCTCGCGCAGGAGGGCGCGGATGTCGTCCTCACGGCCCGCAGCGAGGACAAGCTCGAGGCGACCGCGGATGCGATCAACGCACGCGGCCGCGGTCGGGCGTCCTACGTCGCGGCCGACCTGAAGGCTTCCGTCGCCGAGGTGCACGCGAAGGCGGTCGCGGCGCTGGGCGGCCCGATCGACATCCTGATCGCGAACACGGGCGGCCCGCCGGCCGGCACCGCGCTCTCCATCCAGCCGGATGCGTGGGCTCCGCAATTCGAGGCACTGGTCCTGCCGGTCTTCACCCTGGCCGGGCTCGTGCTGCCCGCCATGCAGCAGGCCGGCTTCGGCCGGATCGTGATCGTGGCCTCGTCGGGGATCGTCCAGCCGATCCCGAACCTCGTCATGTCGAACGCGCTCAGGTCCTCGATCCTCGGTTGGGCGAAGACGCTCGCCACCGAGGTCGCGAAGGACGGCGTGACCGTGAACATGATCCTGCCGGGCCGGATCGAGACCGACCGGACTGGCGAGCTCGACGCCGCGAACGCGAAGCGGACCGGCAAGAGCGTCGAGGAGATCGCGACGGCGGCCCGGGTCGCGATCCCGGCCGGCCGCTATGGCGACGTCAAGGAGTTCGCCGACGTCGCGTGCTTCCTGGCGTCCGCCCGGGCGAGCTACGTCACGGGCTCGACGATCCGAGTCGACGGCGGAGCGATCCGGTCTGTGTGAGAGCGTATGCCCGACGCTGTCATGGCCGGGCTGGTCCCGGCCATCCCGACAGGATCAGCTCTGCCGGTTAAATGACCGGGGTGGCCGGGACGAGCCCGGCCATGACAACGCAATCGGTCCCAAGCCGTCGCGACACGGCCGCCCTACTTCGGCGAGGCGTTCGGCCGGGCGCTGCCGGGCTCCCCGGCCGGCGGGACGACGGGCGTGGTGCCCGGGTCGGACGGGGTGATCGTCCGGCCGCCGCCGGTGGCGGGCGGCGTGATGACTCCGTCGGTGCGCTCCAGCCGGTCGCTCAGGGTCCCGGTCGAGCCGGTGGAGTCCGTCGATCTCGGCTCGATTCTGTCCGGCACCGTGTTGTGCGGCGCGGGCATGTTCGGGTCCCTCGGCTGCGGCTGCACGGGCGTCTGCGCTACGGCGGCGGACGCGAGACTCCAGGCCGTGAGGGCTGTGACGGCGAGCAGCCGACGGTTCGAGCGCGACATCATGGTCCTCCGGGACAGGTAAGAGCCGGCTGGTGGCCCGCTCTCTCCCGAGGTCAACCGGCGTCGGAAGCGCCGGTTCCTCCGTTCGCCTCTTCCTATCTCCCTCGCGGTGGCGCCGTCAGGCGGTCGCCATGTCGAGGTAGAGCTCGCGGAGTCGTCGCACGAGGGGTCCCGGCCGGCCGTCGCCGACCGGCGCGCCGTCGATCGCGACGATCGGCATGACGAGCTGCGTCGCGCTCGTCATGAAGGCCTCGGCCGCGCCCTGCGCCTCCTCGACCGTGAAGGCCCGCTCCTCGACCCGGAGCTGCGCCTCGGCGGCGAGCCGCATCACGGTCTGGCGGGTGATCCCGGGCAGCAGCGCCTGCGAGAGCTGGCGCGTCACGATGCAGCCCCCGGGCGTGATGATGAAGGCGGTCGACGAGCCGCCCTCGGTCACGAGCCCGTCCTCGACCATCCAGGCCTCGGCGACGCCGGCCTCGGCCGCGGCCTGCTTCGCCAGGACCTGTGCCAGGAGCGCGACCGACTTGATGTCCCGCCGGGTCCAGCGGAGGTCCGGCACGGTGATCACCGCGACGCCCGTCTCGGCCGCGGGCGCGTCGGTCAGTCGCTTCTCCTGCGTGAACATGACGACGGTCGGGGCAGTCTCCTTCGGGAACGCGAAATCGCGCTCGGCGACGCCCCGGGTCACCTGCATGTAGACGAGTCCCTCGCGCACCTCGTTCCTGGCGACGAGCTCCTGTTCGAGCCCCGTCCACTCCTCGGCCGTGTAGGGATTCCGGATCCGGATCATGCCGAGCGAGCGCTCGAGCCGGGCGAGATGGGCCTCGTTGTCGACGAGCCGGCCGCCGATCACCGCCGAGACCTCGTAGATCCCGTCCGCGAACAGGAAGCCGCGGTCCATGATCGGGACCTTCGCCTCCTCGAAGGGCATGAAGGAGCCGTTGACGAAGACGGTTCGGGACATGGGACACTCCGGCACCTGGAGCATTTTCGCGTGAGGTGGGACCCGGCTCACATGAAGAAAATGCGACCAACCAAAAGGGGGAGCTGGTTCCGTGAAACGGAAGCGGCTCCAGCCGGAGACCTGCCGGAGGCCGGCCGGGAGCGCAACCCCGCCCGCTGTCAGCCACCCATGCGGGACCTTCGCAGGGAGCGGAGGGCTGTCATTCCGGGGCGGCGAAGCCGAGCCCGGAACCCATAAACACCGACGTTCCCGATGGGACGTCTCCATCGTCAGAGCCGACATCGTCGGCGTCTATGGGTTCCGGGCTCTCGCCTTCGGCGAGCCCCGGAATGACAGCCGTACCTTCGTGTAAAGGTCTCCGGGACGAGGAAGGCGGCCTCCCATCCGGGCCCTCTCAGGCGGCTTCCTGCGCGGGTTGCGCCTCCAGCGAGGCCGCGAGCGCGACGTAGTCGGTCTTCCCCGTCCCGAGGACCGGTATCGGGCGGCCGGGGAAGACGTCGCGGGGCAGCATGATCTCCGGCAGCCGGGCCTCGGACGCGGTCCGGACGAGGCCTGCGCGGGAGAGGTCCGGATCCTCGCTGACCAGGACCACGGCCTCGCCCTTCCGGGCGTCGGGCCGGGCCAGCGCCGCGTGCCGGAACCCGGGCGAGAGCCGGGAGGCTAGCTCCTCGACGGCGCCGAGCGACACCATCTCGCCCGCGATCTTGGCGAAGCGCTTGGCCCGGCCCTTGATCGTCACGAAGCCGTCGGAGTCGATCGCAACGATGTCGCCGGTGTCGTACCAGCCGTCCGGCACGGGCTCGAGGACGCCCGGAGCGCCGTCGCGGTAATAGCCCAGCATCACGTTCGGGCCCCGGACCGAGAGGCGGCCGCCCTCGGCGATGCCGGGCACGGGCTCCAGGCGATGCTCGATCCCGGGCATCAGCCGGCCGACCGTGCCGAAGCGGACATGCATCGGGGTGTTGAAGGCGATCACGGGCGCGGTCTCGGTCGCCCCGTAGCCCTCCAGGATCCGGATGCCGAAGCGCTCCGACCAGGTCTTGCGGGTCTCGTCCGAGACGCGCTCCGCCCCGGCCCCGACGATCCGGATGCTGTGGAAATCGTAGGGATTCGCCATCCTGGCATAGCCACGCAGGAAGGTGTCGGTCGCGAAGAAGACGGTCGCGTTCGTCTGGTAGATCAGCTCCGGCACGATCCGGTAATGCAGCGGCGAGGGGTACAGGAAGGTCCGGATGCCGGCCAGGATAGGCAGGAGCGTGCCGACCGTGAGCCCGAAGGAGTGGAACATCGGCAGCGCGTTGAACACGATGTCGCGCGTGTTGAAGGCGATCCGGGCACCGACCTGGTAGCGGTTCGCGTGCAGGTTGCGATGCGACAGCACGACCGCCTTCGGCGTGCCCTCCGAGCCCGACGTGAACAGGATCGTGGCCGGCCCGCCCGGGTCTCGGTCGACGGCAGCGAGCCCCGGGACGTAGGATTTCGCGAGGCCGGCCAGCTTGTCGAGCGTCCCGATCGAGGCCCGGACGTCCTCGAGGTAGACGATCCGGACCGCTTTCCCGAGCTCGTCCGCGGTCTGCTGCAGCTTGCCCTTGTCGATGAAGCGGCGCGACGACAGGACGGTCGCGACCTTCGCGATCCGGCAGGCGGCCGCCATGCCGGCGGCTCCGGCCGAGACGTTCAGCATCGCCGGGACGCGGCCCGTCGCCTGAAGGGCGAAGAAGGTCACGACCGCGCCGGCCGAGTTCGGCAGGAGCACGCCCACGGCCTCGCCCTCCCGGGTCTCGCGCCGGAGCTTCTGGCCGAGCACGAAGGCACCGGTCATCAGCCGCCCGTAGGTCAGCGGCTTGAAATCGACGTCCTCGACGATCGCGTGCCCGCGGCCGTTCACCTTCGCGGCGTCCGCCAGCGCCCGGAACAGCGTCCGGTCGATCGCGGAGGTTCGGAAGATCGTCTCGGACATCAGGTCGTAGAGGAGCCGGCCGGCGGCCTTGCGGCGCTCGCGGCCCTTCACGGCGGGATCGACCGGAAGGCGGCGGGGCGGCAGGATAGTCATCACGACCGTCGGGGCGAGCTGGCGCGCGACCCGGCCCGAGAGGCGGGTGAAGATCGTGTGCTGGACGCCGTCGAGCCGGACCGGGATCACGTCGGCCCCGGTCTTGTCGGCGACCAGCCCGGGGCCGTCGTAGACCTTCATGAGCGAGCCGGTCGTCGTGAGCCGTCCCTCGGGGAAGATGACCAGCGTGCGGCCCGACTCGACCTCGCGGGCGAGCGACTTCAGCGCCATCGGGTTCGTCGGGTCGATCGGCGCGAAGTCGACGAGCGACAGGAGCGGGCGCGTCCACCAGCGCTTGGCGATGTTCGTGTCGACCGCGAAGACCGGGTCGCCCGGCAGGAAGGCCGCGACCACGAGCCCGTCGAGGAAGGATTGATGGTTCGCGACGATCACCCTGCGGGGACCGGCGGCCGCGAGGTTCTCCGCGCCCCGGACCTCGACCCGGTAGAGGAAGGACAGGACCGCCCGGACGACCGTCTTCAGGACGATCCGGGACAGGAGCTTCACCATGATCGCGGCCGCGACGAGGTTCAGGGCCGCCAGCACGAGCGCAAGCGACGGCAGCGAGAGGCCGAGGCCGGAGGAGAGCCCCGCCATCACGAGCGCGCCCGCGACCAGCATGAGCGAGTTCACGATGTTGTTCGCCCCGATCGTGCGAGCCTTCGCACCCTCGGGCGCCGCGTGCTGAAGGATCGCGAAGAGCGGGACCGCGTAGAACCCGGACGCGACCGCGAGCGCGAAGAGCGCGGCCGCGACCAGGAGCGCGCCCGGGCTCGACAGCACGTCGAGGAACGAACGGTCGGCCGCGCCGGGCGCAGGCAGGGCCGCGGTCGCGACCGCGAAGACGATCAGCAGGCCCGACATGGCGAGCGCCGCGAAAGGCACCGGCCGCGGCGTGATCTCGCCCTTGAGGTTCCGGGCGCAGGCGAGCGAGCCGACCGCGATCCCGATCGAGAAGATCCCGAGGAGGCCGCTCGCGACGGTCTCGCCGCCGCCGAGGAGGTCGCGCGCGAGCGGCGGCACGAAGGACAGCAGCGTCGCCCCGAACACCCAGAACCAGGACAGGCCGAGGATCGAGAGCCAGACCGTCCGGTGGCTCCTGGCCTCCCGCACGACCTCGAGCGTGCCCCGGATCGGCGCGAAGGGCGCCCGCTCGGTGGAGAGGGGAGGGGCCGGCGGGATCTGCCGCGACGCGAGGTAGCCGATCGCCCCGACCGCGACCAGGAGGACCGACACGACGACGGTGCCGCTCTCGGACCCGATCAGCACGCCGCCCAGGATGCTGCCGAGCAGGATCGCGACGAAGGTCGCGCCCTCCACGAGCGCGTTGCCTTCGACGAGCTCGTCCGGATCGAGATGGGCCGGCAGGAGGCTGTACTTGACCGGACCGAACAGGGCGGCCTGGATCCCGAAGAGAAAGAGCGTGCCGAACAGCCCGACGAGCGAGCCCGCCGCGAGCGCCGCGGCCGCGACCGCCGCGATCCCGATCTCGAGGATCTTGAGCCGACGGGCCAGGACGGCCTTGTCCATGCCGTCGGCGAGGGCGCCCGCATAGGCGGAGAGGAGGATGAAGGGCGCGACGAAGGTCGCGCCGGCGAGCGCGGTCAGCGACGCCGGGTCGAGGCCGGAGACCGCGCCCAGGCGGTACGTCACCAGCAGCACCATCGCCTGCTTGAACAGGTTGTCGTTGAAGCCGCCCAGCGCCTGCGTCCAGAACAGGGGTGCGAAGCGGCGCGCGCTGAGGAGTTGAAGAGGGGTGGTCCGGGGCATGGCGGCGTGTTCCTTGGCTCGGTCGGGATGGGCCGCGTGCCCGGAGACACGCGGCCCGATGGGCAGGATCGCGTCAGATGCGGCCCGGCACGGCATCGCGAAGCGCGCGCTCGGCCACGGCATCCTCGATCTTGTTGATCAGTCGGTTCGATTCGTGCTCGTCGCGCAACGTCTTGGCCAGGGTGAAGCTGGCCCCGATCGTGAAGACCGACGCCATCGCCATGTAGCCTTTGATCCAGATATCGGCCGGCATGAAGACGATTCCGGTCGCGAGCATCGCGGCCGCCAACATGAAGCTGACGAAGGTGAAGGTTTTCCAAGCGCCGGTATGAGGAAGCTGGGGGTTCATCGAAGGTCTCCGTAGGGTTCGATCGTTGCTGGGGGATGTCAGGCGGGCGCCCGCAGGCGGGCGAGCACGGTGTCCGGGTCGGTGCGGCGGCGGCCGTAGCCGGACGCGTCGAGCCGCGTCTCGATGCCGTCGGCCTCCTGCGCCTCGCCGAGCGCGGCCAGCGCGTCGCAGAAATCGGTCTCCTGGGCCTGACGGTCGCGGAGCCGCGCCAGCGTCGCCTCCGCGTCGCCGAGCGCCCCGGTCGAGAGCGCGACGGCGCGCCGGCCGTTGAGCCCCGCGCGCCGGATCGCCTCGGCGGCCCGGGCGGTCTGGAGCCCGCGATCGAGACCGCGCAGGCGCTCCTGACCCTGCTGGGCCAGTTGTCGAAGCCGCCTGACCTCGGCCGCGAAGCCGGCCATCGCGGCCGCTCGGTCCTGCGACTCGTCCTCGAGCGCGGCGATCAGGCCGGCCGCATCGCGGCCGAGATCCTCGCGGCCGTCGGCGAGCGCCGCGCGGGCGGCCTCCGACACGGTCTCGATCCGGCCCGCGAGGGCGTCGAGCGCCCGCTGCTCGGCGGATTGGTAGGCCATCGCGACGGCGAGCTCCCGGCGGGCGCCGGCGAGCCCGGACGCCGCGTCCCGGATCTGCTGGCGCAGGATCGCGACGGCATTCGCGTCGTGGACCGCCTGGGCATTGTCCGCGATGGCTCCCCGCAGGAGAAGCTGAAACGTTCTCATCATCGTCCACCTCCTGAACGAGCGTTTCGAGCTGGGCGCCCGAATTGATTGAACATCGTTCGAGAAATGACGTACAAGGGGTCGGACAGGAGTGCAACATAAAAATGAACGTTGTTCAAAATAAAACGCGAGGACGCCCGCCGAAGGACCGGCGGAGCCGGGACGCCGATCGGGACGCGATGATCGGGTCCGCGGTCGAGATCGTCGTCGAGGGTGGATCGCGGGCGCTGACGGCGCGCGCGGTCGCCGACCGGGCCGGGACCGCCGTGGGGTCGGTCTACACGCAGTTCGAGAGCCTGGAAGCGCTGAAGCTCGAGGCGAACGCCGTCACGATGCGGCGGCTCCGGGCCGTCCTGACCGAGGCGCTCGCGGCCTGCGAGAGCGACCATGCGGCGGACCGCCTGCTCTCCCTCGCGGAGGCCTATCTCCGGTTCGCGGCCGCGAACCACAACACCTGGACGGCGATCTTCGATCCCCGCACCATCGAGCCGCCGCCCGAGATCGCGGCCGACATCGCGGCGCTGTTCGCGCTGATCGAGGACGTTCTCGTCCGCTCGGGCCGCGTCGGCCCGGACGGGGTCGGCATCGTCGCGAAGGCTCTCTGGTCCAGCGTCCACGGCATG
>CAXTKM010000064.1:0-6445 GCA_964244795.1 uncultured Enterovirga sp. | reverse complement strand
CCTCGGCCCGGTCGGCCGCGACGACGTCCCGGCGATGATCCAGGTCCTGGTCCGGGCCGCCGTCCGGGGCCTCGACGATCCGGCTGCGGTCTCCCGCGACCCCGCCTGAGCGTGTCCCACGGCGCGCCGGCTTGTTCCGCGGAGCGCGCTGGGCCATCCTGCCCGGGATGACACGGCGCAGCCTGGGACGACTCGCGAGCGCGGCCGCCGTCCTGACGATGGGTGGCGTCGGCTATGCCGCGATGACCCGGAGCCGAAACCCCTATTACGACGGCCCTGTCTCCGACCATTTCGACGGCGTGCGGTTCTTCCGGCCCGGGGTCGAGACGGAGCGCGGACTGCTCGAGCTCGCCCGCTGGCAGATGGCCGGCGGCCGGGCGCCCTGGCCCTCGCGCTATCCGAGCCCCTTCAGCGACGTGCCGCCGCCCCGGGTCGAGGACCTCCGGGTCGCGCTGGTCGGGCACGCGACGCTTCTGATCCAGGTCGCGGGCCTGAACATCCTCACGGACCCGATCTGGTCGGAGCGCGCGAGCCCGGTCCGGTTCGCCGGACCCCGCCGGGCCAACCCGCCGGGAATCGCGTTCGACGCCCTGCCGCCGATCGACGCCGTCCTGGTCACGCACAACCATTACGACCATCTCGACGTCGCGACCGTCGGGCGTCTCTGGAATCGCGACCGACCCCGCATCGTCGCCCCGCTCGGCAACGAGGCGATCATCCGGTCGCACGAGGACGAGGCAGAGGTGACGTCGCTCGACTGGGGCGGATCGGTCGCGCTCGGGGGCGGCGTCGCGGTCCATCTCGAGCCCGCGAACCACTGGTCGGCCCGGGGCATCAACGACCGCCGCATGGCGCTCTGGGGCGCCTACGTGCTGACGGCGCCGGGCGGCACGATCTATCTCGCGGGCGACACGGGCTACGGCACGGGCGACACGTTCCGGGCCGTGCGCGAGCGGTTCGGCGCACCCCGCCTCGCCGCGCTCCCGATCGGGGCCTACGAGCCGCGCTGGTTCATGGAGGGCCAGCACATGAATCCCGCCGATGCCGTCAAGGCCTTCGGCGACCTCGGGGCCGAGCGCGCCGTCGGGATGCATTGGGGCACGTTCCAGCTCACGAACGAGGCCGTCGATCAACCGGCGACGGATCTCGCGGCGGCGCTCGCGGAGACCGGAATCGCACCGGAACGCTTCCGGGCGTTGAGGCCGGGCGAGGTGTGGCTGCCCTGAGGGTGTGGCCGCTCATCCCCTCGTCAAGCTGAGGAGCGCCGAGGGCGCGTCTCGAAGCACGCTCACCCCTCGTGGGTCCCTCGAGACGGCCGACTTCGCCGGCCTCAGATCCCAACCGACAATGGCTCGGTCCACGGGTCCACCCCCTTCGTCATCCTGAGGAGCCCGCTGCAGCAGGCGTCTCGAAGGACGAACGACGGTTGGCGGATGCGTCGAGACGAGCCGCTGCGCGGCTCTCCTCAGCATTACGCCGGGAGGCCTGCATCGAGAGTCGGTCTCTCAGCATGACGCAGTTGCGTTTGCGGCCCGGTTCTGCGGGCTTCGTTGGGCCAGCCTACTTCGGCTGCACGAAGATGTTGACCTCGGCGCTCGTGTCGGCCGGGTCCGCGACGTCGTTCACGAACTCCTCGAAGAACACGTCCTTCGCCACGATGTCCTTCACCTCGAGATAGGTCGTAATCGTCTCGTAGGTGGAATCGACGTCCTCGTAGGCGCCCTTGTGCACGAAGCGGTAGGCCTTGCCGGCCGGCGTCGTGCCGAGCCGCATGCCGGCCGGAAGGGCCGGGGCGGCGCCCGGAAGGGGCCCGATCGGGATCATCGCGTCGAACTGGAACGTGTCGTCCGTGGTCTGCGTGAACACCGCGATCGGCCGGCCGGCGGGCGCGATCCCGAGCCGGCCGAGCTCGGCCTCCATCGTCGCGAAGGTGCCCCGGATCGTCTTCAGCCCCACGTCCCACTTGCTCGTGCCTGACAGGACCAGCACCGGCTTCTCGGGCAGCACGACCTCGTCGACGTTCACCGGATCGCCGGCCTCCGGGATCAGCGTCGGCCGGGCGTTCGCGGATGGAGTCGGCACGCCCGCGGACGGCGGGACGGCGGGCGTGACCGGGCCGGGTGTCGCCCCGGGCGACCCTGCCGCCGGCGGCGAGCCCGCAGCGGGAGGCGCCCCGGGCGGGGGCTGCGTGATGGTGGCCGGCGGGGCCTGCGCGATGGCCGCGGCCGTCAATCCGGCCATGGCCAGCGCGATCGCGACCAACCCCTGTCCCGCTTTCATCCCTGTCCCTCGTACGGTCGCGGTGACGCGGGCTCGCGACATGCGGCCTGCCCTCCGATATACGGGTGCCGGACCGGAATGTTCCCGATGAGCCCCCTCGCGCACACGCGCTATCTCAAGATGAACGGTCTCGGCAACGAGATCGTGGTCGTCGACCTGCGGGGCAGGCCCGATCGCGTGTCGGCCGACGAGGCGCGGGCGGTCGCGGCGCAGCCCGGGACCGCGTTCGACCAGCTCATGGCGATCCACGATCCGGATCGGCCGGGCACCGACGCCTCGCTCCTGATCTACAACACCGACGGGTCGCGCGCGGCCGCCTGCGGCAACGGGACCCGCTGCGTCGCCTGGGCCATGATGGACGATCCCGCGATGGCCCGGCCGCATACGGGCGGCCTCGTGCTGTCGAGCGAGGCGGGCCTCCTCGCGGTCACCCGCGACGGGGAGCGCGTCTTCACGGTTGACATGGGCCGGCCGCGGTTCCGCTGGGACGAGATCCCGCTCGCCGAACCGTTCCAGGACACGCGCCGGATCGAGCTCCAGGTCGGCCCGATCGACGCCCCGATCCTGCATTCGCCGTCCTGCGTCAGCATGGGCAACCCGCACGCGATCTTCTGGGTCGACGATCCCGATGCCTTCGACCTCGCCCGGCTCGGGCCGATGCTCGAGAACCATCCGGTCTTCCCCGAGCGCGCGAACATCTCGCTCGCGGCGGTCCGGGCGCGAAACCACATCGTGCTCCGGGTCTGGGAGCGGGGAGCCGGCCTCACCCGGGCCTGCGGCTCGGCCGCCTGCGCGGCGCTCGTCGCGGCCTCCCGCAAGCGCTTGGCCGACCGGAGCGCGACCGTGTCCCTGCCGGGCGGCGATCTCCTGATCCGCTGGCGCGAGGACGACCACGTCCTGATGACCGGGCCTGTCGAGATCGAGGCCGAGGGCGTCTTCCCGCCCGGCCTCTTCGAGAGCATCGCCCCGGACCGCGCCGCCTGATGGGCGTCGAGGTGCTGAGCTTCGGTTGCCGGCTGAACGGCGTCGAGGCCGAGACGATGCGGAGCCGGGCGGAGGCCGCCGGGCTCCGCGACCTCGTCGTGGTGAACACCTGCGCGGTGACCGCCGAGGCCGCCCGCCAGGCCGGCCAGGCGATCCGGCGTGCGGCCCGCCAGCATCCGGCGGCCCGGATCGTGGCCACGGGCTGCGCGGCCGAGATCGATCCCGCCCGGTTCGCGGCCATGCCCGAGGTCGCGGCCGTCGTCGGCAACGCCGAGAAGATGGAACCCGACCTCTGGACCCGCCTCGCGGCTGGGCAGGTCGGCCGGACCGAGGTCGGCGGCCTCGCGCTCGCGCAGGGTCCCGTGCCGGCTGCGACCGATTCCGGCGCCGGCCGGGTCAGGGCCTTCGTGCAGGTCCAGACCGGATGCGACCACGACTGCACCTTCTGCACGATCCCGCTCGGGCGCGGGCGTTCGCGCTCCTGTCCCGTGCCGGACGTGATCGCGGCCGTGGCGAACTGCCTTGAGGGTGGCGCCCGCGAGGCCGTGCTGACCGGCGTCGACATCACGGCCTACGGGCACGATCTCCCGGGCCGCCCGACGCTCGGGCGCCTCGTGAAGGCGATCCTTCGGGCCTTGCCCGACCTGCCGCGGCTCCGGCTGTCCTCGATCGACCAGGTCGAGACCGACCCGGACCTCCTCGACGCCTTCGCGACAGAGCCGCGCCTGATGCCGCATCTTCACCTGTCGCTGCAGGCGGGCGACGACCTGATCCTGAAGCGCATGAAGCGCCGCCACGCCCGGGCCGACGCGGTCGCCTTCTGCGACAGGCTGCGTCGGCTCCGCCCCGACATCGTGTTCGGGGCCGACCTCATCGCCGGGTTCCCGACGGAGAGCGAGGCGATGTTCGGCCGCTCGCTCGACCTCGTGGACGCCTGCGGCCTCACTCACCTGCACGTCTTCCCGTATTCCTCCCGGCCGGGGACTCCGGCCGCCCGCATGCCGGCGGTCGCCCCCGAGATCGTTCGCGAGCGAGCGGCCCGTCTCCGGGCTGCGGGCGATGCCGCGCTCGCCCGCCACCTGTCCGCCGAGGTCGGCTCGCTCCGCCGCGTGCTCGTCGAAGGCAGCGGCCTCGGCCGCACGGAGGGCTTCGCGCCGGTCCGGTTCACTGAGCCCCCGGGTCGCGGCACGTTGAGAGAGGTCCGGGTCACCGCGGCGAGCGAACGCGAGCTGCTTGTCGATTGACCTCACCTCGTCATCACCGGGCCTGTCCCGGTGATCCCGATTGCTCGAACGCTCCGGCTCGTCGATCGGGCTGGCCGGGACAAGCCCGGCCATGACACCGCGTGATCAGCCGAGCCCCGCGATTTCCTCCGCCATGAACCCTGGCACGGGCGCCTCGACGGCGATCGGCGGCTTCCTCGGGTAGAGCGGCACCGTGACCCTGCGGGCGTGGAGCCGGAGACCGCCGCCGGCCCGGCCGTAGAGCGCGTCGCCCCGGATCGGCCAGCCCGCCGCGGCGCAATGGACCCGGAGCTGGTGCGTCCGGCCCGTCACGGGCGTGAGCTCGAGCCAGGTCAGGCTCCGGTTCTCGCCCTCGCCCCGGCCGAGCACGCGCCAGCGCGTCAGCGCCGGCTGCCCGGCCGGATCGGGCCGCATCCGCCAATCGCGCGGGTCGGCGGAGCGGCGTACGAGGGCGAGGTCGATCGTGCCCTCGGGCTCGCCCGGTCCGCCCTCGACCAGCGCCCAGTAGCGCTTCTCGACCGCCCCGGAGGCGAAGAGCGCACCGAGCCGGGCGAGCGCCTGCGCGTGCCGGCCGAGCACGAGGCAGCCCGACGTGTCCCGGTCGAGCCGATGCGCGAGCTGCGGCCGCCGCGGCAGGCCGAAGCGGAGCGCGTCGAGCCCGTCGGCCAGCGTCGGGCCGCCGCGCCGGTCCGGATGCACGGCGAGGCCGGCCGGCTTGTCCAGCACCAGCATCAGGGCATCGCGGTAGAGCACGCGCTCCGTTAGGGTGGCGACCGACATTCTCCAGGGGTTAGCGCCCCGGGGCAGGGCGCCGCAAGGCTTCGAGCAAGGTTCCAGGATGGCATTGCAAGGCCGGAAGCCAGGATGGCTTCTCGACAAGATCCTCGGCCGGACGGGCGAGGACGCGCCAGCGCCGGCCGTGACCGAGGCTGGACCTCCGCCGGACAGCGACGCTCCCGCGAAGCCGTCCGTCCTGTCGCCCGCCTCCCGGTCGGAGGGCCTGCCCGACTTCACGCCGGCCGCCGAGGCGTTCGAGGCCCCGCTCGCGGCCCCGACCGTCACGGAGGCCTCGCCCGAGACCTCGCCGCCCGCCCTCCCGGTCGACGAGCTCGTCGGCGCGAGCCTTCAGCCGGTGTCCGGCGACCCCGAAGGGCGGGCGCCCGCCCCGCAGAGCCCCCCCGCCACGCCCCCGCCCCCCCCGCCGACCCCCTCGGCCGCATCCCCGCCCGCCCCGCCTGTTCCCGAGGAGCCCGCGCGCGGCTGGTTCCGGCGACTCGCGGACGGCATGCGCCGGACCTCGTCCGCGATCGGGGACAGCGTCACCAGCCTGTTCACGAAGCGCAAGCTCGATCGGGCGATGCTGGAGGACCTGGAGGACGTCCTGATCGGGGCCGATCTCGGGGTCGAGACCGCGACCCGCATCACGGCCGCGATCGGGGCCGGGCGCTACGACCGCGAGATCGCCCCGGACGAGGTGCGGGCCATCATGGCGGCCGAGATCGAGGCGGTGCTCTCGCCGGTCGCCCGGCCGCTCGTCGTGGAATCCGGCCGCAAGCCCTTCGTGCTGCTGATGGTCGGCGTGAACGGGGCCGGCAAGACCACCACGATCGGCAAGCTCGCGCAGAAGTTCCGTCGCGAGGACCGCTCCGTCGTGATCGCGGCCGGCGATACGTTCCGGGCCGCCGCGATCGAGCAGCTCAAGGTCTGGGGCGATCGCGTCGGCGCGCCCGTGATCTCGCGCGGGCAGGGCGCGGACGCGGCCGGCCTCGCCTTCGACGCCCTGGAGGAGGCGCGGGGCAGGGGCGCCGACGTGCTGATGATCGACACGGCCGGCCGCCTTCAGAACAAGGCCGGCCTGATGGCCGAGCTCGAGAAGATCATCCGGGTTCTCCGCAAGATCGATCCCGAGGCCCCGCACGCGACGCTGCTCGTGCTGG
>CAXTKM010000063.1:0-17169 GCA_964244795.1 uncultured Enterovirga sp. | reverse complement strand
TCCGGACCGGGCCGGTCACGCGCGAGGGCGTCGATCTGAAGGCCATCCTGCTCATCCTCGGAGGCCTCGCGGCCCTGATCGCGCTCATCGCGGTCGGGGGCGGGTTCATCCCGGGCGTCGCGATCCTGTTCGCGGCGACCGCGACGGCCTTCGGGCGACGCGCGATCCTCACCGACCTCGCGATCGGATTCGGGCTCGCGGTCGGGATCTATCTCCTGTTCGCGAAGCTCCTGACCCTCTCGCTGCCGATCGGCCCGCTCGAAAGGCTCATCTGAGATGTCGCCGCTCGATTCCCTCGTCGCGCTCGGGCACGGGCTCGTGATCGCGGTCCAGCCGCACAACCTCCTCTACGCGCTGGTCGGCGTGCTGCTCGGCACGGCCGTCGGGGTGCTGCCCGGGATCGGGCCGGCGCTCACCGTCGCGCTCCTCCTGCCGATCACCTACAAGCTCGATCCGGGCGGCTCGCTCATCATGTTCGCGGGCATCTACTACGGCGGCATGTATGGCGGCTCGACCACCGCCATCCTGATCAACACGCCGGGCGAATCCGCCTCGATGGCGACCGCGCTCGAAGGCAACAAGATGGCCAAGGCCGGCCGCGGCGGCCCGGCCCTCGCGACCGCCGCGATCGGCTCGTTCGTGGCCGGCACGATCGCGACGCTGGGTTTGGCGCTCCTCGCCCCGACGCTCGTCGAGATCGCGGTCCTGTTCGGCCCGGAGGATTACTTCGCCCTGATGGTCGTCGCCTTCGTGACGGTCTCGGCGACGTTCGGGGACAGCCCGATCCGGGGCCTGACCAGCCTCTTCATCGGGCTGACGCTCGGGCTCGTCGGCATCGACAAGCTCACCGGCCAGCCGCGACTCGCCTTCGGGGTGCCGGAGCTCCTCGACGGCGTCGAGGTGACGACGCTCGCGGTCGGCCTGTTCGCGATCGGGGAGGCGCTCTTCGTCGCGTCCCGCCGCCACCTCGTGGAGGAGAAGCTCGAGCCGATCCGGGGCTCGCTCTGGATGACGAAGGAGGATTGGCGACGGTCCTGGAAGCCGTGGCTTCGGGGCACAGCGCTCGGCTTCCCGATCGGCGCGCTGCCGGCCGGCGGGGCCGAGGTCCCGACCTTCCTGTCCTACTCGGCCGAGCGCCGCCTCGCCTCCAAGCCGGAGGAGTTCGGCCACGGCGCGATCGAGGGCGTCGCGGGACCGGAGGCCGCGAACAACGCGTCCGCCGCCGGCACGCTCGTGCCGTTGCTGACGCTCGGCCTGCCGACCTCTGCCACGGCCGCCATGATGCTGGCCGGCTTCCAGCAATACGGGCTGAACCCAGGCCCCCTCCTGTTCGCCGAGAAGCCGGATCTCGTCTGGGGCCTGATCGCGAGCCTCTTCATCGCGAACACGATGCTGCTCGTGCTGAACCTGCCGCTGGTCGGCCTCTGGGTCCGCCTGCTCGCGATCCCGCAGCCCTGGCTCTACGCCGGGATCGTGGTCTTCGCGACGGTCGGCACGGTGGCCGCGAAGCCGTCCGTCGTCGAGCTCGGCATGCTGGCGGGCTTCGGCATCCTGGGCTACCTCATGCGCCGCTACGACTTCCCGATCGCGCCCGTCGTGGTCGGCCTGATCCTCGGACCCGTGGCCGAGACGCAGTTCAGGCGCGCGCTCTCGATCAGCCTCGGCGACCCGATGGTGCTGGTCGAGAGCCCCTTCGCGGCGGTGCTTCTCGGCATCGCGGCCATCGCCCTCGTGGCGCCGTTCGTGCTGAAGGGCATGAACCGGTTCAAGGCGACGGAGGATTAGACGGTGTCGGCGACGTCCGGCGCGGCTCCCTGAAGCCGGCCGATGCGTCCGGCGCGTCTCGGTTTGCCTCGACGCGGATTCGCGCCCGCTCCACACGGTGGCTGCAGCGACGCCGATTGTTTGCTAAGGCCCGAGGCGCATGGCTAGCCCTTCGTACCCCCCGAACCCACGTGCCACCCCCGGTGAGATCGAGCGCGACGAGGCGAGGATCAGCTCCGAGATCGCCGGCACGGATGGCGGGATCGATCCGTTTCCGGCCGCGGTCCGGGCGACCCGCATGCCGATGGTCATCACGAACCCGCGCCTGCCCGACAACCCGATCGTCTTCGTCAACGACTCCTTCTGCCGCCTGACCGGCTACGGCCGCGACGAGATCGTCGGCCGCAACTGCCGCTTCCTGCAGGGGCCCGAGACCGATCCGGCCGACGTGGCGCGCCTCCGGGAAGCCCTCGCAGGCCCGCGGGCGATCGAGATCGACATCCGCAACTACCGCAAGGACGGGACGGCGTTCTGGAACCGGCTGCTGATGGCGCCGGTCAACGATGCCGGCGGGACGCTCGCCTACTTCTTCGCGAGCCAGCTCGACGTCACGATCGAGCGGGAGCGGCTGGTTGCGCTCGAATCCGAGAACGCCGCCCTGACGGCCGAGCGCGAGGCCAGCCGCGAGCGCCTCGCCTTCACGGAGGAATCGCGGCAACTGGCCGTCGAGGCCGCCGAGATCGGAACCTGGGACCTCGACCTCTTGACCGAAGTTCTGACCTGGTCGGACCGCACCAAGGCCATGTTCGGCATTTCCCCGAACGTGCCGTGCAGCATGGCCGACTTCTACGCCGGCCTTCAGCCCGACGACCGGGACGCCACCGCCGCCGCCTTCGCGTCCGCCCTCGATCCCCTGCGGCGCACCACCTACGACGTGGAATACCGCACGATCGGCAAGGAGGACGGGATCGTGCGCTGGGTCGCGGCGAAGGGCCGGGGCATGTTCGACGAGACCGGCCGATGCGTGCGGGCGCTCGGCACGGCGATCGACATCACCGCCCGGCGACAGGCGAGCGAGGCCTTGCGGGCGAACGAAACCCGCCTCCGCTTCCTCGATACGCTCGGCCTTGCGACCGCGAAGAGCCCGGATGCCGACGCGATCCTGGCGATGACGACCCGAATGGTCGCCGAGCATCTCGGCCTCTCGAACTGCGCCTATGCCGACATGGATCCGGACCAGGACGGGTTCACGATCCGCGGCGACTGGGCGGCCGAGGGATCGCCCAGCATCGTCGGCCACTACAGCCTCGCCGCCTTCGGCCGGCTCGCGGTCCGCAACCTCGGCGCAGGCGAGCCGCTGATCGTCAACGACAACCTGTCGGAGCTGGCGCCGGAGGAGGCCGCGACCTTCCAGGCGATCGGCATCGCGGCCACGATCTGCATGCCGCTCATCAAGGATGGCCGCCTGACGGCCCTGATGGCGATCCACGACCGCGTTCCGCGCGCGTGGACCGCGGACGACCTCACGCTCATCCGCGAAGTGACGCAGCGCTGCTGGGCCCATATCGAGCGCGTCCGCGCCGATGCCGCGCTGCGCCAGGCGGTGGAGGCGCTGGCGTCCCTGAACGCGACGCTCGAGGAGCAGGTGGCGGCACGCACCGGCGAGCTGATGGCGGCCGAGGAACAGTTGCGCCAGGCCCAGAAGATGGAGGCGGTGGGCCAGCTCACCGGTGGCCTCGCGCACGATTTCAACAACCTGCTGGCCGGCATCTCCGGCTCCCTGCAGATGATGCAGACCCGGATGCAGCAGGGCCGGATCAACGACGTCGATCGCTACATGGCGGCGGCCCAGGGCGCCTCGAAGCGCGCCGCCGCCCTCACCCATCGACTGCTCGCGTTCTCGCGCCGGCAGACGCTCGATCCGAAGCCGACCGACGTGAACCGGCTGGTCGCGGACATCCAGGAGCTGATCCAGCGCACGGTCGGCCCGGCGATCCCGATCGAGGTCGTCGGCGCGTCCGGGATCTGGCCCGCCCTGGTGGACCGGTCCCAGCTCGAGAACGCGCTCCTGAACCTGTGCATCAACGCGCGGGACGCGATGCCGGACGGCGGCCGGATCACGGTCGAGACGGCCAACAAGTGGCTCGACGCGCGGGCCGCGGGCCAGCACGACATGCCGGAGGGGCAGTACCTGTCCCTGTGCGTGACGGATACCGGCATCGGCATGCCCCCGGAGGTGATCGCGCGCGTGTTCGAGCCGTTCTTCACGACGAAGCCGCTCGGCCAGGGCACCGGCCTCGGCCTCAGCATGATCTACGGCTTCGCCCAGCAATCCGGCGGGCAGGTCCGGATCTATTCCGAGGTCGGACGGGGCACGACGGTCTGCATCTACCTGCCGCGGCATTACGGGGCGATCGCGGACGAGGACAGGCCGGCCGATGCGACGTTGCCCCCGCGCTCGGATCAGGGCGAGACCGTGCTGGTCGTGGACGACGAGGCAACCGTCCGGATGCTGATCACGGACGTCCTGGCCGACCTCGGCTACACCTCGATCGAGGCCGCCGACAGCGCGGCGGGGCTGAAGGTGCTGCAATCGGACGTTCGGATCGACCTTCTGGTCACCGATGTGGGACTGCCGGGCGGCATGAACGGCCGCCAGATGGCGGATGCGGCGCGCGCGGTCCGGCCGGACTTGAAGGTCCTGTTCATCACGGGCTACGCGGAGAACGCGGCGGTCGGCAACGGGTATCTCGCGCCCGGCATGGCGGTGCTGACGAAGCCTTTCGCCATCGAAGCGATGACCTCTCGCATCCGGTCGATGATCCAGGCGTAACTCCGACGCCGGGCGGACCCGGGCCGCGACGGGTGCGGCTCGGCGGGCATCCGGTCAACCCTCCCTCGTCGCCTTGCAACCCCGGCAGCCCGGCTGCATATCGCGGCCTTGGGCATGAGGAGCGAACGGGTGAGCGAGACGGTGGAACAGCATGCCTTCGGGGCCGAGGTGGAGCACCTGCTCGATCTCGTCGTGCACGCCCTCTACTCCGACCGCGAGATCTTCCTCCGCGAGCTCGTGGCGAACGCGGCCGACGCGACGGACCGGCGGCGCTTCGAGGCGCTGACCGGCGCGACCCCGGCGCCGCCGCCGGACGCCAAGGTCCGGATCGTGCCGGACAAGGCCGGCCGGACCCTCACGATCACGGATGCCGGGATCGGCATGTCGAAGGACGATCTCGCCCGGAATCTCGGCACGATCGCCCGGTCCGGGACGAAGGCCTTCAGCCGCTCGCTCGCGGCGGACCAGGCCGACAAGCCGAGCCTCATCGGACAGTTCGGGGTGGGCTTCTACTCGGCCTTCATGGTGGCGGACCGCGTCCTGGTGACGTCGCGGCCGGCGGGCGGCGACGAGAGCTGGACCTGGGCCTCGGACGGCCGGGGAAGCTTCACGCTCGCGCCGGCCGAGAAGGCCGAGGCCGGGACGGAGATCGTCCTGCACATGAAGGCGGATGCCGACGAGTTCCTGGAGCCGATGCGGCTCGAGCACATCGTCCGCAAATGGGCCGATCACATCGCGCTGCCGGTGACGGTCGTGCGGGACGGGCAGGACGGCTCCGGCAACACGGGCGCGGCGCTCTGGCGGAAGCCGAAGGCCGAGATCGACGACGAGGCCTACACGGCCTTCTACCGGAGCCTCGGGCACAGCTTCGACAAGCCCTGGGCGACGCTGCATTGGCGCGCCGAGGGCGCGACCGAGTTCACGGCGCTCCTCTTCGTGCCCGCCATGAAGCCCTTCACGGCGGTCGAAGGCGACCGCGTGAGCCATGTCCGGCTGCATGTCCGGCGCATGTTCATCACGGACGAGGCCGAACTCCTGCCGGGCTGGCTCCGGTTCGTGCAGGGCGTCGTCGACACCGAGGACCTGCCGCTGAACGTCTCCCGCGAGATGCTGCAATCGACGCCCGCCCTCGCCCGCATCCGGCGCGCCGTCACGGGCCGGGTCCTGTCGGAGCTCGCCTCGAAGGCGAAGGATCCGGACGGCTACGCGACGTTCTGGGAGAGCTTCGGGCCCGTCCTGAAGGAGGGAATCTACGAGGACGGGGAGCGCCGGGCCGAGATCGCGCCGCTGCTCCGCTTCCGGTCCTCCGCGGTCGAGGGCTGGACCTCGCTCGCGGAGTATGTCGGCCGCATGAAGGACGGCCAGGACGAGATCTACTATCTCCTCGCGGACGATCCCGATGCGCTGGCGCGGTCGCCTCAGCTCGAGGGTTTCAGGGCCCGAGGCGTCGAGGTCCTGCTCCTGTCGGACCATGTCGACGCCTTCTGGCCCGAGCAGCTCGGACGGGTCGACGAGAAGCCGCTCCGCAGCATCACGCAGGGCACGATCGACCTCGCGCGTCACGCGGGCGATGGCGCGGAGACGACGGAGGAGCCGACCGGCACGGCCGAGCTCGTGGCGGCCCTGAAGGAGGCGCTCTCGGGCGACGTGTCCGACGTCCGGGCGACGGACCGCCTCGTCGACAGCGCCGTCGTGCTGGCCTCCGGCGGGATCGGACCCGACCTGCAGATGCAGCGCCTGCTCCGGCGGGCGGGCCGGGGCTTCGGAGCCGGCCAGCCCGTGCTCGAGATCAACCCCCGCCACGCGCTGATCCTGGCCCTCGCGGCCCGGCGCGCGGCGGGAGACGACATCGCGGAGTCGGCCGGAACGCTGCTTGACCTCGCCCGCATCCAGGACGGCGACACGCCGCGCGACCCCGTCGCCTTCGCGCGCCGGATCGCGGCCGCGCTGGCGTAACCTCTCCCGAGAGGGTAGCGCGATCGCATTTGGCATACGCGGCGTGATCCTCCCCCTGCAGGGGGAGGTGGCAGGCGCGAAGCGCCTGACGGAGGGGCCCCCGGGCCGGGTATCCCCACCCCGGTTCGAAGCTTCGCTTCGACTCGCCCTACCCTGCAGGGGAGGGATCGTCCCGTGGCGCTGAGCCATATGCGATTGCCCTGCCCGAGAGGGAGAGGTCGAGTCGGCGGAGCCGACCTCTCCCTCTCGCCGGCCGAAGGCCGGACGGGAGAGGGAGCCGCGCCGTGGCAGGATCGACACACTCCACGGTTCCGATCTAGTTGCAACTCATTCGCACTTGCAGAAAGCGCGTTGCCAGGACATAGACGGCGTGCATCGATTGTCACAGCTTCGGGCTATGGCGAGCGATGCGAGGCTCTCGCGAGGCGACGATGGATCACAGGGGTCGGATCGGAAGCGACAGGGCTCGGCTGAGCCGGGCCGCGCTCGGCGGCGTGTCGGCGCTCGCGCTGGCCGTCCTCGCTCCGCAGGGCGTCCGGGCCCAGGAAGCCTCGTTCCAGCAGGAGGTCTCCGATCTCGCGGCGTCCACCGACCAGGGTGGCATCTCGCCCAGGTCGATCGCGAACTCGCTTCCGAGCGTCGGCGATCCATCCGGCGTCCGGCGCGCCCTGGCCCGCCGGGGCTTCACCACGGATATGATCTACACGGGCGAGGTGTTGTCGAACGCGTCCGGCGGCATCCGGCGCGGCACCGCCTACGGCGGCAAGCTCGAGATGAACTTCGCGATCGACCTGCAGAAGGCCGCCGGCCTCGAAGGCCTGTCGTTCTACACGAACGGGTTCCAGATCCACCAGTCCAAGGGGATCAGCCGCAACTTCGTCGGCAACTTCAACACGATCAGCGCCATCGAGGCGCTTCCGTCCACCCGGCTGTCCGAGCTCTGGTTCGAGCAGAAGCTCGGCCCCGGGGGCTGGCTCGGCATCCGGGTCGGACAGCTCGCGGCGGATTCCGAGTTCTTCATCAGCACCTACAGCCTGCCCTTCGTGAACAGCGACTGGCCGGCGATCCTCGCGAACAACCTTCCTGGCGGCGGTCCCGCCTACCCCCTCTCGACGCCGGGCGTCCGGGTGAAGGCCGATATGAGCCCGAACGTCACGCTGCTCGGCGCCGTGTTCAACGGCGATCCGGCCGGGCGGAACGGCGATCCCGAGGTCCTGAACCGGACGGGCACGAACTTCCGGACCCGCGACCCGGGGCTCCTGATGGGCGAGATGCAGATCAGGTACAATCAGGAGCCGACCGACCGCGACCTCGCCGGCATCCTGCGCTTCGGCGCGTATCAGCATCTCGGCAAGTTCGACAGCCAGCGCCTCGACGTCGCGGGCGGCTCGCTCGCCGCGCCCGGCGCGCAGGCGGCCGCCCGCCTCAAGGGCAATGGCGGACTCTACGCGATCGTGGACCAGCAGCTCTACCGGCCCGAGGGCGGCGACACCGACAGCGGGATCGCGACCTTCGCCCGCGTCTCCGCCGCGCCCTCGGCCCGCAGCCTGATCGGCTTCTACTTCGACGCCGGCCTCACCGCGACGGGCTTCGTGCCGGATCGCCCGAAGGACATCATCGGAGCGACCTTCCTGTACAGCCAGCTCTCCCGCGACGCCGCCGCGCTCGACCGCGAGATCGCCTCGCTCGCCGGCCTCTATCGCCCGATCAGCCACAGCGAGCTGTCGGTGGAGCTGAGCTACGTCGCGGTCGTCCGGACCGGGTGGACGATCCAGCCGAACGTCCACTACATCTTCCGGCCGAACGGCGGACGCGTGCAGATCGATCCGGCGGGGGCGGTCACGGCGCCGATCAAGGACGCGACCGTGTTCGGGCTCCGGACGACGATCGTCTATTGAGCCCACGAAACCGCGAAACTCTCAGTCCTGGAAACCTGCCGACGAACGAAGCTTTGTCATTCCGGGGCGGCGAAGCCGAGCCCGGAACCCATATACGCCGACGTCCTCGGTTCGAGAGCCGTCGCGTCAAGGCTTGAGCCCAATCCGTTCATGGGTTCCGGGCTCTCGCTTCGCGAGCCCCGGATTGACAGCCGTCGCGACCGGTCGCCTCGGACTCTCCCTCCCCTCACGACACGAACAGCCCCGCGATCACGGCGCTCGTCAGGTTCGAGAGCGTGCCGGCCGCGACCGCCCGGAGCCCGAGCCGTGCGACCTCCCGTCGTCGCTCCGGGACGAGGCTGCCGAAGGACGCGACCTGCACGCCGATCGAGGCGAGGTTCGCGAAGCCGCAGAGCGCGAAGGTCGCGATCGCGACGGTTCGGGCGTCGAGCGTGCCCGAGCGGAGCGCGGGGGACAGGTGCGCGTAGGCCAGGAACTCGTTGAACACGACCTTCTCGGCGATCGCGCGCCCGACGGTCGCCGCCGTCTCCCAGGGTACGCCGACGAGCCAGGCGAGCGGAGCCGCGACCTGCCCGAGCAGGTCCTCGATCCGAAGCCCGCCGATCCCGAGGAGCCCGCCGGCCCAGCCGAAGGCGCCGTTCGCGAGGGCGATCAGGCCCACGAAGGAGAGGAGCACGGCGCCCACCGCGACCGCGACCGCGACGCCCTTCTGGGTGCCCTCGGCGACCGCCTCGAAGATGTTCGCCGCCCGGGTCTCGCCGAACTCGGCACGGGTGGAGACGATCCGGGTCGGCTCCGTCGAGGGCATCAGGATCTTCGCGTAGAGGAGCCCGCCCGGGATCGCCATGAAGGATGCCGCGAGGAGGTAGTCGACAGGCACGCCGAGCGCGGCGTAGCCGGCCAGGATCGAGCCCGCGACCGACGCCATCCCGCCGCACATGATCGCGAAGAGCTCGGCCCTGGTCAGGGCCGGGAGGTAGGGCCGGAGCGCGACCGCGATCTCGCTCTGGCCGACGAAGATCGTCGTGACGGCGGCGAAGCTCTCGATCCTGGACGTGCCGAGGCAGCGGCTCAGCACGGCCCCGACCGCGCGCGCCAAAGCCTGCATCAGCCCGAAATGATAGAGGAGCGCGATCAGGGCCGACACGTAGATGATCTGCGGCAGGACCCGGAGCGCGACGATGAACCCCGCGCCCCCGAACACCTCGTCCATCTTCGGCCCGACCAGCGCCCCGAACAGGAAGCCGACGCCCTCGTCGCCGTAGCCGAGCACGTGCTGGACGATGCCGGCGATCCAGCGGAGCGCATCGCGCCCGACCGGCACGAACAGCACGAGCGCCCCGAACCCGACCTGCATCGCGAGCGCGGGCAGGACCGTCCTCAGCCGGATCGCGCGCCGGTCCGTCGAGAGCGCGACCGCGACCGCGAGGAGGAGGCAGAGGCTCGCGCTCGCATGGAAGAGCCGGTCCAGCATGGTGCTCGATCTCGCGTCGGCTGGGGAGCGCGCTCGCTCTCCGGGGTGTGCGCGACGCAAGACGAGGTCCAATGAGGCCAATCGCCCGAAGACGGTTCCCGACCGATGCCGCGATCCTCTCCGTCCCAACTCCATCCGGGGCTCAGCGCCCCCCCTCACATGAGCGCCGACCCGACCGCCGCGCCGTATAAGGCTCCTTATCAGCGAGGATGAGAGCCGAGGGGTGGTAATACCGGGTTGAAGAGGTCGCGGGAGAGATGGAGGCGAGTGGCCGAGCGTCCTCTCGGCGTCGGTGGTCTTCTCGCTCGGACGTGCGGGTGCGTCGGTCGCGGCTGCACGCTTCGAGCGATGGCCCTTCGAGCTCCAACCGCGACGGGGGGTCCGTCGGGGATCAGGCGCGATCGGCGGCGTGCGGCGCGATGCGGCTCTGGACGCCGGTCGCCTTGCGGTCCGGCGATTGACCGGCGGTCCGGCCGTAGTCCGACCGTCCGAGCGCGGTCGCGAGGCCGAGCGACCCCGTCCCGCCGGTGAGGCAGATCGCGACCATGGTGGCGGTGAGCGCGCGTCGTCCGAACATGGGTCCTGCTCCTCGGTCCCACGTGTGTCGCGCGCAGGCCCGAGGCGGTTCACGCGAACCGATGATCCCGGGCTTGGGTGCCGCGCTCTTTTTTCGGTGAACCTCGCGACCGGTCGTCGCGACCCATGCTGGTCGGGCCGATCGGCGGCCCGCATTGATGAGGATCACACCGATGTCTCGCAAAACCTTGTTCGCGGCTCTTGCCGCACTCGCCCTCGCGACCACGGTCGGGGCGGCCTCCGACGCCTCCGCGAAGGGCTTCCACGGTGGCGGCGGGATGGGCTCGCATGGCGGTTTCGGCCACGGCCATTTCGGGTCGCGTCATCATGGCTTCCGCCACGGCGGCTTCCGCCACGGCGGCTGGGGCTACGGACGGCGCTACGTCGTCTACGGGGTCGGCTATTACGGCGGCTGCCGCATCGTTCCCGCCGTCGACTACTACGGTCGGTATGTCGCCCGCCGGATCTGCTACTGATCCGTGCGCTCGAACGAGCGTCGGGCCGCCACGGGACGCGGCGGCCCAACGCCGCTCAGGGGATCGACCACTCCGCCGCCCGGGTGCCGTCGACGATCGTGACGATCAGGGGCGGCCCGGCGCCGACGGTCGTGACGCCCGGCGGCGGCCCGGCGCCGCCTTGCGGCCGCGAGACGTGGATCCAGGCCACGGCCCCGCCCTCCGCGACCTGGACCGTGCCAGGCACGACCTCCCCGCCCTGCTCGACGAAGACGTCGGGCTGGACGAGCGGGCCGGCGAGGCTCCGGAGTTGGACGGTCAGCCGCGAACCTGCCCGGGCCCCACCGCCCACGCGGACGATCCCGAGACCCGCCTCGGCCAGCGTGCCCGGCACGGCCAGCCGGCCCGCCGCGATCGACGGGGCTTCCAGGCTGGGCGAAGACGGCCCTGCCGGCAGCTTCAGCGAGAGCGTGCCGTGATAGGGAATGCAGATCCGGGCGCACCCCGCGAAGTCGACACTGGCCTGGAGACGAACGGCCTCCCCCGGCCGCTCGGGCACCACGGTGAGCGGCATCGTCATCGACCTGTCGTAGACGTTGCTCCGCAGGCCAGCCTGGACGTGCCGGGCCGGAGCCGGCCAAGCGACGGTGACGCTTCGGACGTTCTCGGACCCCGACCAGTCAATCCGCGGAGCGAAGCCGGCATCGCCCGGGCTCCGCCAGTAGGTGTGCCAGCCGGGCGCGAGCCGGAAGGCGAGCCCGGCCTCGATCCGGTCGCCCGCACCGGTCGCCTCGAGCGCCGACACGAGGCGGATCGCGGCGCGCGCGTCACCGACCCATTCCGACGCCGCGGCCTCGAGCCGGCCCGGCGCGAGCAGCAAGGGCAGGAGCGCGAGGGCGCGCGCGCCCCTCACCGCTGCGGCCCCCTCGCGAGGAAGCGGCGTCCCGCGAACCGGCTCGCCGCGATCACGGCCAGCACCGCTCCGGCATGGACCACGAGGTCGAGGAGCGCCGTGTCGGCAGGATGGAAGAGGCCGAGGATGGTCGCGGAGGCAGCCGCGGCCGCGAGGCCCGCGAGGCCGGCGGTCAACCCCGGCTGAAGCGAGAGCGCCCGGCTCAGCATGAAGAGCAGCATCCCGGAAAGCGGCAACGAGACGACCAGGATGAAGGTCAGGCACTCGCCGGGGGGTGGCCCGCCGGGCGCGACCCCGCCCGGGGCAAGCCAGGCGAGAAGGCAGCCGACGCCGCTCGCCCCGATCCACAGAACGAGAGGAGGAAGCGGCAGAAGCGCCCAGCCGCGGCTCGACCCGGGGACGCCGGTCTCGAACGCCGCCCAGGCGGCCGCGAAGGCCGTGAGCGCCGGCGCGAGCGAGGTCGTGACGAGCGCGACGAGGTGCGGAGCCGCGCCCCTCGTCTGCCAGGGATGGGCGAGCCCCACCACGAGGCAGGCCAGGACGACGACGGCCCCGCTCCAGAGAAGCGCGCGCTGCCAGGGCGGCGCGAGGGGCCTGACGGACCGAAGGTCGGCCGCGAGGCTCCGGATCAGCGGCCCATGCGGATGGGTGTCAGACATCCTCGCGCCCTCCGGCCTTCAGCCGCGATCGGAGCGCCTTCAAGCCGCGGTGCAGGTTCACCTTGAGGGCGATCTTGCTTCGACCGGTGAGCCGGGAGGCCTGATCCAGCGTCTCCTCCGCGAGCGAGAGACGATCGACGGCCTCCCGCTGTCGCGGCGGCAGCTCGACCACCAGGGCCCGCAGCCGGGACGCCCGCTCCGCCTGATCGAGCCCGGCATCGACGTCCTGGCCGGTCTCCGCGAAGGCGTCGTACGCTGCGGCGTCGTGCACCTCCCGGGCATGCCGTCGCCCGGTCTGCCGCAGGAGATCGATCGCGCGCCGCTGGGCGATCGCGGTGAGCCACGGCATGAACGAGCGCGCCGGGTCGTAGGTGGCACGGGCGCGGTGGATCGTCAGCAGCGTGTCCTGGACGACGTCGTCGACATCGGCGCCCCGGACGCCCTCCCGACGGGCAACGGCCGCGATGGGACCGACGCAGTCGCGCAGCAGCGCCTCGTACGCCATCGAGTCGCCGGCCTGAGCGGCCGCCATCAGGGCCGAAAGGCGAAGATTGCGGCTATCGCTCGTCACGGAGGCTCCGCCCGCCCTGCCCCGCTCGGCCTGGGCCGGCCACGGCCAGCCGATCCCCCGGGTTCCGGGCACGTCTCCGTCGAGGGCGGAAGGCGAGCTCACGAGGGACCTGCCGCCACCCTCGCGGCCCCGACGATGCGGCCGGAGGGTGCCTGGAGAAGCACCGCGCCGGACTCGCCGGCCGAAGGCTCGACCCGGAGGCTGAGCGCGGCGCCGGTCCAGCTCCCGATGGTCCTGATCGAGCGCACGACGTTCGACTCGACGAGGCTCCGGCCGCGATTCTCGCCGCGCGTGACGGCCGTGCGGTGCTCGCGGTCGTAGCCGACCAGTACCAGCGTCCCGCGGCCGGTCCCGGCGCCCACGTCCACCGCGATCTCCCGGCCGGCCCGCACGGCTCGGATCTCGGCCGCCGTGACGGCTCCTGCCTTCGCGCGGCCGATCGCGTCCGCGGCCTCGCCGGATTCCGAGCCGACGACGCTCTCCTGTCCGTCCACGACGAGGTTCGGCGTGTACACCGTCGTGTCCCGCCGCCGGGCCGCGTAGCCGGACTGCCGGTCCGTCGCGGCCTGGAGCGAGAACGGGTCCTGCCACCCGAGATAGTTCCAGTACGTGACATGAAAGCCGAGCACGAGGAGATCGGGACGGGTCCGGGCGAGATCGGTGAGGATGGCATCGGCCGGAGGACAGGACGAGCAGCCCTCCGAGGTGAAGAGCTCGACCACGATGGGGCGCTCGGCCGCCGGCGCAGCGACCGGGGCCGCGAGCGCGAGAAGCACGGCGCCGCAGCGGAAGGAGCGGAACGAAACCAGGCGCATGACGATCTCCCGACGGAGGCGGCGCCGGGCCTCGGGCCGTTGCGCGCGCGCAGTTCGCAATGGAACCGTATTCGCTGATCGGCGCCGAAAGTTACGTCCCCGGGCACCGGACCGTTGCCGTCGTCCTCTGGCGGCATGTAACCTCTCGCGGGCCGACGCCGAAACATCGTCGAAGCCTCGAGCCGGACGTTCGGATGACCAGCGTTTCCGTGCAAGCCAAAGGGTCAGGAGACGGCGACGAACGGTGCGTGACGCGCCACGGCGTCGGGATCGCCGTGATGGCGAAGGCCTCGGCACCCGGCAGGACGAAGACCCGCCTCGTGCCTCCGTTGAGCGCCGAGGAGGCCGCGTCGCTGAACACGGGCTTCCTGCGCGACGTCGCAGCGAACCTGCTCGCGGCCGGCGGGACCGCGCCGATCAGCGGATACATGGCCTACGGCCCGCCCGGCTCGGGTCCCTTCTTCCAGAGCGTCCTCCCGCCCGGCATCGGGCTGATCGAGAGCTGGATCGGGCCTTTCGGCGAGTGCCTCTTCCATGCGGTGTCCGAACTCTTCGCCCGGGGCCACGATGCCGCCTGCGTGCTGAACGCGGATTCGCCGACGCTGCCGACGAGCCTCCTGGTCCGGCTCGCGGAGGCGCTGTCGCGCCCGGGCGAGCGCGCCGTCATCGGGCCGTCCGACGACGGCGGCTATTACGTGCTCGGCCTCAAGGCACCGCATCGGCGGCTGTTCGAGGACATCGCCTGGAGCACGGACCGCGTGACCGACCAGACGCTCGAGCGTGCCCGCGAGATCGGGCTTCCGGTCGAGATCCTGCCGGCCTGGTACGACGTCGACGACGCCGCCTCGCTCAGGCGCCTTCACGAGGAGCTGACCGGCCACGGAGCCTGCGAGGCGGGGCTTTCGCCCTTTCGGGCGGAGCACACCCGCGCGGTCCTGGACGGCTTCGGCCGGGAGCTCGCCACCCGAGAGCCGCTCGGCGGCACAGAGCGGGCCGTCGCGTGACGGCGACGCGGCCCGATCGGGTGCTGTGGGTCTGCGCGGGGCTCTTCCTCGCGTCGACCGCCCTCGGGGCGGCTTTCCTGTTCGCAGGCGAGCACATGCCTGTCGTGGCCACCATGCTGGCGCAGGGCGTCGTCTACGCCTTCTCCGCCTGGTGGGTCGTGAGCCGCGGGGCCGCGACGGACCGACGCTCGGCGCTCCTCGTCATCGTGGGGGCCGCGGTCGTGGCGCGCGCGATGCTGCTCCCGATGCCGACCGTCTCGACCGACATCTTCCGCTACGTCTGGGACGGGCGCGTGCAGGCCGCCGGCATCAACCCCTACAGCCACCGGCCGGCGGACCCGGCGCTCGCCCCGCTGCGGGACGCGACCATCTTCCCGCACATCAACCGGGCCGAGACCGCGGTCACGATCTACCCTCCTGCGGCCCAGATCGTCTTCCTGGCCGTGACCCGGCTCGGCGAGAGCGTCGCCGTGATGAAGGCCGCGATGGTGGCCTTCGAGGGCCTGATCGCCTTCGCCCTTCTGCGCCTTCTCGCCGCCCGAGGGCTGCCCGCGAGCCTCGTCCTGCTCTACCTCTGGCACCCGCTGCCGCTGTTCGAGTTCGCCGGCAGCGGCCATGTCGACGCCGTCGGGATCGGCTTCATGATGCTCGCGATGCTCATGGCCGACAGGGGCCGGCCGTTCCTCGCCGGGATGCTGCTCGCCGCCGGCGCGGCGGCGAAATACGTGCCGGTCGCGGTCGCGCCCGCGCTTTACCGGCGCTGGGACTGGCGAATGCCGGCCGGGTTCGCACTCGCCTTGAGCGTCCTCTACCTGCCCTATCTCGGGGCCGGGCGCGGCGTCCTCGGCTTCCTGCCCGGCTACGTTCAGGAGGAGGGGATCGGCGACGGCGGGATCATCTGGCTCGCGCTCCTGGCCCGGCTCGGCATGCTGCCGGGCTGGGCGTCCGGGACCTACCTCGCTCTCGCCGGCCTCGTCCTCGTCGGGTTCGGGCTCGCCGTCGTCATGCGCCGCCGGCCGGACCGCATCTCGCCGGAGGCCGCGCTCGGGCTCCTCGCCGGCTTCCTCGTCCTGATGGCGCCGCATTACGCGTGGTACTTCACGTGGCTCGTGCCGCTCCTCTGCTTCCGGCCGTCGGTCGCCATCCTGTGGCTGACGGTCGCGGCGCCTCTCGTCTACGGCCTTCTGTGGCCCTGGGACCGGTCGGCCTCGGAGGTGCTGCTCTACTGCCCGTTCCTGCTCATCCTGTTGATCGAAGCGTTCCGGTCGAACGCGCTCGCGAAGGAGTCCGGCCATGCAAGCCGTCTTGGACAGCCCTCGGTCGGTTGATCCGCGCCGTTATCACGAAGCGGCTCCCGAGGCCGCGACCGCGCTCGCGGCTCGGCCGCCCGTCTGTCTCTACCTGGAGACCACGAATCGCTGCAATCTCCTCTGCACGACCTGCCCGCGCACCTACGAGGAGCTCGAGCCGCCGGCCGACATGAGCTGGGAGCTGTTCACGACCATCGTGGACCAGATCCCCGACCTGAATCGCGCCGTCCTGCACGGGGTCGGCGAGCCGATGCTGGTCCGCGACCTCGGCCGCATGGTCCGCTACCTGAAGGACCGGGGCGTCTACGTGCTGTTCAACACGAACGGCACGGTGCTGAACGAGAAGAACGGCCGCGCCATGATCGACGCCGGCCTGGACGAGATGCGGGTCTCGCTCGACGCCGCCACCGCGAAATCCTACCGGGCTGTCCGGGGCAAGAACTACTTCGACCGCATCCTGAAGAACGTCCGGGCCTTCCGCGAGCTGCAGGAGCGGGAGGGACACGACAAGCCCCGCGTCTCGGCCTGGCTCACCGGCCTGAAGGAAACGATCCAGGAACTGCCGGCCTTCGTGCGGGTCGCGGCCGAGACCGGCGTGAAGGAGGTCTATCTCCAGCGCCTCGTCTTCTTCGAGGACGACGCGATCGGCATGGCGCGTCCGGATCAGGCGCTCTACGAGCAGATGAATCGCGACGAGGCCGGCTACATCGAGGAAGCCGAGGCGGTCGCGCGTTCGCTCGGCCTCACGTTCAGCGCCTCCGGGGCCGCCTCCGAGCCCGGGATGAGCCTGAAGCGACAGGACCTGTCCGGATCGGGCGAAGGCTCGCCCTGGTCGCTTTGCCGACGGCCCTGGACCGTGATGTACTTCACGGCCAACGGGCGGGCCCTGCCCTGCTGCATCGCGCCGTTCTCGCAGCGCGGCTACGAGAACTATACCCTCG
>CAXTKM010000062.1:3593-17326 GCA_964244795.1 uncultured Enterovirga sp. | reverse complement strand
AGAACTTGTAGCCGCGGCGGTACTCGAACTTGTCGACCGCCTTCATCAGGCCGATGTTGCCCTCCTGGATCAGGTCCAGGAACTGCAGGCCGCGGTTCGTGTACTTCTTGGCGATCGAGATCACGAGGCGCAGGTTCGCCTCGATCATCTCCTTCTTGGCCTGCCGGGCTTCGCGCTCGCCCTTCTGGACCATGTGGACGATCTTGCGGAACTCCTGGATCTCGAGGCCCGTCTCGGACGCGAGCGTGTGGATGTGCTCGCGCAGCTCGTGGATCTGGTTCTTGCCGCCCGCCACGAATTGCTTCCAGCCGCGCCCGCCGAGCTTCGAGACGCGGAGCACCCATTTCGGGTCGAGCTCGTAGCCCTGGTAGTGCTGCAGGAACTGGTCGCGCGCGACGCCGTGGCTTTCGGCCACCCGCATCAGCCGTCCCTCGAAGGAAATCAGCCGCTTGTTGATGTCGTAGAGCTGCTCGACGAGCGCCTCGATCCGATTTCCGTTCAGCGACAGCGACTTCACGTCCGTGATGACGTCGTCCTTGAGCCGCTTGTGCTTGCGTTCCTGCGCCGGCGTCAGCTGCTTGTTCTGAAGGCGCTGCTCGACATGCTCGATCTGCAGGCGGCGCAGCTTCTTGTAATTGTCCGCGATCGCGTTGAAAGTCTCGAGGACGCGCGGCTTGATCTCCGCTTCCATGGCGGACAGCGAGACGTTGTTCTCGATGTCGTCGTCGTCGAGATCGTTCTCGGGCGGGCGCGGTCCCTCGATCGCTTCGGCGCCGTTCCCCTCGACCGCCTCGGCCTCGCCCTCCTTGACGCCGTTCTTCCCGTCCGGGCCGAGATAGGTCGCCTCGAGGTCGATGATGTCGCGCAGGAGGACGCGGCCCTCCTCGAGCTCGTCGCGCCAGATGATGATGGCCTGGAACGTCAGCGGGCTCTCGCAGAGCCCGGCGATCATCGCCTCGCGGCCGGCCTCGATCCGCTTCGCGATCGCGATCTCGCCTTCGCGCGACAGGAGCTCGACCGAGCCCATCTCGCGCAGGTACATCCGGACCGGGTCGTCGGTGCGGTCGCTCGGCTCCTTGACCGGGGTCTCGGGCCGGACCGCCACGGGCCGCGCGGGAGCGATCTCGGCGACCTCCTGGCCTTCCGGCTCCTCCTCGTCGGTGGTCTCGGCCTCCTTCTGGCCCTCCTCGGTCTCCTCGGCCTCGACGACGTTGATGCCCATCTCGGACAGCATCGACATGATGTCCTCGATCTTGTCGGGGTCGACCTGCTCGGAGGGAAGGACCTCGTTCAGCTCCTCGTGCGTGACGTAGCCGCGCTTCTTCGCGGCCCGGATCATGCGCCGTACGGCCTGATCGCTGAGGTCGAGAAGAGGGCCATCCTGGCCCGGCTCGGCTGCCGCCTCGGTCTCGTCCCGTTCCGTCGTCTTGGTCGCCATGATCAACCTTGCTTCCCGAACGACGCCTCGCACCGGCCCCGAACGTCGCTAACGCACGAAGGGCGGCCAAGCTGCGCTCCAGCCTGCCACCCTCGAGAGTGTTTCATCCATAGACGGCGATCCGTGTTGATCAACCGTTAACCACGCCGCTCCGCGACGACGTTCACCGGGCACGCCACGCTCAGCTCCCGCCGCGCTCGGCCTCCGTCCCCTCGAGGGACTGCAGCTCCGCGCTGACCTCCTGGAGCCACGTCAGGGTCGCCTCGCTCTGATCTTCCGCGAGGGCGCGCTCTGCTGCCCGTTTCTCGTTATGTAGAATGCGCCAGCGCCGTTGCAAGGTGAAGGACTGCCGGAGGGCGTCCTCGAGCCGCAACGGGTCGGCGCCGGCCTCCAGCATCCAGCGGTCGCCTGGCCGGACGCGGCCGCGCAGGCGCGCGAGGGCCGGGCCGAGGCCGGCCCGGACGGCACGGTTCTCGATGACGGTCGAATCGGCCGGCTCGCCCTGCAGCACGCCGTCGAGGAAGAGGCCGCAGAGGTTCCGGGCGTCGACGTCGAGGATGTCCAACGAGGCGAGCGCGTCGGCCTCGCCGTGCAGCACCTCGGGATGCGCCACGAGCGCCGTCGCGATCAGGGCCTCGGGAGCCGATGCCCCGACACCGGGCGTCGCGAATCGGGTGATTCCCGGACCGACCGCGGCGACGGGCCGGCCGAGATACCCCGTCCGGGCGTCGGGCGACGGTCCCTGCGCCTTGCGGCGCCAGCCGGCTCCGGACCGGTCTTCGGCGCCGCGACGGCTCTGCCGGATCCGGGTCTCGATCTCGTCGCGGTAGAAGCGCCGGAGCGACTCGTCCCGGATCGTGCCGACCGCCTCGCGGAGCCGGGCCGCGAGCGCGGCGCGACGCTCGGGCGTCTCCGCCGGCGCGCTCTCCCAGTCCCGGTCCCAGAGCGCGTCGACGAGGGGTCGTGCGGCCGCGAGAACGCTCTCGAGGGCGGCGCGCCCACCCGAGCGGGCGAGGTCGTCCGGGTCCTGGCCCTCGGGCAGCATCGCGAAGCGCAGGGACTTGCCGGGGGCGAGATGCGGGAGCGCGAGGGTCACGGCCCTGTGCGCGGCCCGGCGGCCCGCCTTGTCGCCGTCGAAGCACAGGACCGGCTCGTCCGAGAGCCGCCACAGGAGCGCGAGCTGATCCTCGGTCAGCGCCGTCCCGAGGGGCGCGACCGCGTGCCGGAACCCGACCTGATGCATCGCGATGACGTCGACATAGCCCTCGACGGCGACGACCGATCCGGCATCGTGCGCCGGGCCGCGCGCGCGATGCTGGTTGTAGAGGAGGCGCCCCTTCTCGAAGAGAGGCGTGTCGGGGGAATTCAGGTACTTCGCCGGCACGTCGGCCTTCATGGCCCGCCCCCCGAAGGCGACGGGTCGGCCGCGGGTGTCGTCGATCGGGAAGATGATGCGGTCGCGAAAGCGATCGTAGGGCACCGCGATGTCGTCGCCGCTGACCAGGAGGCCCGCCTCCGCCATCATCGCCGGCGACACATCCTTCGCGGCGAGGTGATCGCGGAGCGCGAAGCGGTCGCCGGGCGCGAAGCCGAGCCGGAAGTGGCGCTGCGTCTCCTCCGCGATCTCACGCCGGGCGAGGTACTCGCGGGCGGCACGGCCGGCCGGCTTCTGGAGGCAGGCCTCGAAGAACGCGCAGGCGAGCTCCATGACGTCGTAGAGCGATCGCCGGCGCACCTCATGCTCGGCGGCCTCGGGCTCCACCTTCGGCAGCGCGACGCCGGCCTCGTTCGCGAGTCGCTCCACCGCCTCCGGGAACGAGAGCCCCTCCGTCTCCATCAGGAAGCTGAAGATGTCCCCGCTCTTGTTCGACGAGAAACAATGGTAGAAGGCCTTCTGGTCGTTCGCGTAGAAGGACGGCGTCTTCTCGGCGTTGAAGGGCGACAGCCCGCGCCACTCGCGGCCAGCCTTCTTCAGCCGGACCTTGCGGCCGACCACCGCCGAGATCGGCAGCCGGGCGCGGATCTCCTCCAGGACGTGAGGCGGATAGCGCATGCGCCGTATTTTAGGAGGCCGGGCCTCGGATGTCGAAAGAGATCGCTCGATCTCCCGCCCTCCGACCTCTTGGCCATTGGCGTTCTACCTCCTCGCCCTCGGGGCGTGCGCCCCGTCCTACCCGCCGATCGCCGCGATCGGCGGCGACGCGGCGTTCAAGGCCCGAATCGCGACCCGGTTCCCGCAGGGGTCCGGGGCCGACCGGCTCCGGGCCGAGCTCGCGGCGAACGGCTTCGCGTTGCTCGAAGATCCGGCGCTGCGCCGGTTCTCGGCGATCGACCGCCCGCCGAACCTGCCCTGCTTCTCCGAGACGCGGGTCGACTGGACGGAGGACCGGCGCGGCCGGATCGTGCTCATCCAGGCCGCCCGGCATAGCTGCTCGTGAGAGACTGATCGGAAGGTCTTCCGGCAGGCAGGCTGTCATTCCGGGGCGGCGAAGCCGAGCCCGGAACCCATAGACGCCGACGTCGCCGCTTCGGCACCCGCGGTGTCAGGACCGACATCGTCAGCGTCTATGGGTTCCAGGCTCTCGCTCCGCGAGCCCCGGAATGACAACCGTGGCGTCCGGGCGAAGGTCTGTGGACGAAAATCGAGGAGAGACCGGCCAGAGCCGACCTCAGCCCCCCGCGAGCCGCGCCTTCACGAGCCCGCTCGCCTTCGCGAAATCCATACGACCCGCGTGGCTCTGGCGCAGCGCGGCGATCACCTTGCCCATGTCCTTCACGCTCGCGGCGACCGTCTCGGCGACCGCGGCCTCGATCGCGGCCGCCATCTCGGCCGCATCGAGCTGGCGCGGCATGAACTCCCCGATGATCGCGATCTCCTTGCGCTCCCCGGCCGCGAGCTCCGGCCGATCGTTCGCATCGTAGATCGCGATCGATTCGCCGCGCTGCTTCGTCATCTTCTGGAGCAGCGCCAGGATCTCCTCGTCGGAGAGCGGCTCCCGGCCGAGGCCGCGCGCCTCGATGTCCCGGTCCTTGAGGGCCGCCTGGATCATCCTGAGGGTCGAGACCCTGGCCTTCTCGCCGGCCTTCATGGCGGTCTTGACCTCGTCGGTGAAGCGCTCGCGGAGCGAAGCCATGGCGGTCAGGTCCTTCGGCGTCGGTTCGTTGACGCCACGGGGCGGCGCTCCTAAATCCGGATCGCGCACGCCGACGGGTCGTTTGGCCCGGGAACGGCGCGATTAACCCGGATCGTCGAGATGTCGCAACACCACGAGGGAGCCGGCGCGGGCGCGACCGGCTGGGCGGAGCCGCGCCCGACCGCGCTCCTGGTCCTGGCCGACGGAACCGTCGTCGAGGGCACGGGGATCGGGGCGACCGGACATGCCTCGGGCGAGGTCTGCTTCAACACGTCGATGACCGGCTACCAGGAGATCCTGACCGACCCGTCCTATGCCGGGCAGATCGTCACCTTCACCTTCCCCCATATCGGCAACGTCGGCACGAACGACGAGGACGTCGAGACGGTCGAGCTCGATCGGGAGACCGACGCGCGCGGGGTGGTGCTCGGCGCGGCCGTGACCGAGCCGGCGAGCTGGCGCTCGACGCGTCCGCTCGACGCGTGGCTGCGGGCCCGCGGCATCGTCGGGATCACCGGGGTCGACACCCGGGCACTGACCGCTCTGATCCGGGAGGGCGGCATGCCGAACGCCGTGATCGCGCACGATCCGGCCGGGCTGTTCGATCTCGAATCGCTCAAGGCCGAGGCGGCCGCGCTCCACGCGATGGAGGGCCTCGACCTCGTCCCGATGGTGACCCGCGACGAACAGGGCGGCTGGACGGAGAGCGTCTGGACGCTCGGGCAGGGCTACGGGACCGGCGGCCCGACGCGCTTCCATGTCGTCGCGATCGATTACGGCGTGAAGCGGAACATCCTGCGCCTTCTCGCGCAGGCCGGGTGCCGGGTGACGGTGGTCCCCGCGACGGCGTCGGCCGCCGAGATCCTGGCACTCGAGCCGGACGGCATCTTCCTGTCGAACGGCCCGGGCGACCCGGCCGCGACAGGGGCCTACGCTGTGCCGGTCATCCGCGAGCTGCTCGACCGCAGGGTGCCGACCTTCGGCATCTGCCTCGGCCACCAGCTCCTCGGGCTCGCGCTCGGGGCCCTGACCGTCAAGATGCACCAGGGCCATCACGGCGCGAACCATCCCGTGCGGGACAACACGACCGGCAAGGTCGAGATCGTGTCCATGAACCACGGCTTCGCAGTCGATCCCGCGACCCTCCCGGCCCATGCCGAGCAGACGCATGTCTCGCTCTTCGACGGCACGAATTGCGGCATCGCGCTCACCGACCGGCCCGCGTTCTCGGTGCAGTATCACCCCGAGGCGTCGCCCGGTCCGCGCGACAGCCACTACCTGTTCGATCGCTTCGTGCGGCTGATGGAGCGCCGGAACGCAACACCTCCGGATTAGTTCCGTCCCGGCCCGGATCTTCGATTGCGGCCCAGGTCGCAGCCGCGTTAACCCTCGCGCAATGGCGGCGCCGGATGGTGGACACCGGTGCGGAGGGGCGGACGATGATCGACGGGGCGATCCGGCACGGGCAGGCGACCGAGGATTTCGCGCGGCTCCATCGCGTGTTCGTCCAGCAATTCGGGATCGCGGTCGGGCTCGCCTGGGCCGCGTCGGCGATCGCCGCGACCCAGGCGCCGTGGCTCCGGAACATCCGCGGCCTGATCGACCCGTTCGGTCCTGCCGAGAGCACGGCCTCGTATCTGTTCGGCCTGCCGATCCTGATGGCGCTGGGCTGGGTCAGCGCCGCGTTCGGGGCCGACCTGATGCGGCGCGCGACCGTGCTGCGGAACCAGGCCATCGAGTTCGCGGTCGCCGGGCTCGTGATCGTCGCCGTCCTGTCGCTGGCCGTTCATCGCGCCGTGACGGCGTTCACGCTCGCGTCCTGAGCGGCCAGGCGCGACGGCCATGAGCTGGCGCGACTTCTGGAACGCCGACACCCCGATCTACGTCAGCGAGCGCCACAAGATCCTGCATTACGCCGGGATCGCCCGCGACATCCTGGGCTACGTGCCGGGGCCGGATGCCGCGGTGCTCGATCACGGCTGCGGCGAGGCGCTCGCGGCGGATCGTGTCGCCTCTTCGTGCCGGATCCTCTATCTCTGCGACGGCGCGCCCCTCGTGCGCGAGCGCCTGGCAGCCCGGTTCGGGACCGAGCCACGGATCAGGGTGCTGGCCCCCGAGGAGGTCGACGCGATCGACGGGCATGCGCTCGACCTGATCGTCGTGAACTCGCTCCTGCAATACGTGCCCGCGGAGGGGTTCTCCGACCTTCTCGGCCTATGGCGCAGCAAGCTCCGGGAGGGTGGCCGTCTCGTCCTCGCGGACGTGATCCCGCATGGCACGGGTGCGCTGGACGACGTCTCGGCGCTGCTCCGCTTCGCCTGGGCGGGCGGCTTCCTGAAGGCGGCGCTCGTCGGGCTCGCCCGGACCGCGTTCTCCGACTATCGCAGGCTCAGGACGGAGCTCGGCCTCACGCATTACGACGAGGGCGAGATGCTCTCGCTCTTGACCGAGCGCGGCTTCGAGGCACGCCGGGCGGACCGGAACATGGGCCACAACCCGAAGCGCATGACCTTCGTGGCCGTCCCGGCCTGAGACCTTTCCACGAACGCCACGGCTGTCATTCCGGGTCTCGCGAAGCGAGAGCCCGGAACCCAAAGACGCCGACGTTTTGGCCCTGACACGGTCAGCGAGGTTCAGACCTCGTCGGCGTCTATGGGTTCCGGGCTCGGCGTCGCCGCCCCGGACCGACACCCCCCGGCTCACGGCACCGGCGGCACCGGCGCGCCCCGAAACGTCCAAAACCGGTTCGCCCCGAAGCTCCAGAACAGGACGATGCCGGTCGTCGCGAGCTGGGCCAGGAGGTAGGGCAGGCCGAACCCCCGCACCATCGTGGCGACCAGGATCCAGGTGATCCCGAAACCGATCGCGGACACGAGCGCGAAGCGCCAGGTCGCCTCCGCGTGCGGCCGGTCGCTCGCGTAGGTGAGGCGGCGGTTCAGGCCGTAGGACACGAACCCGCCAGCCACGTAGCCGATCAGCGTCGCCCGCACGGGATCCATCCCGTAGCCCTCCGCGAGGGCGAAGAGGAGCCCGTAATGGGTCGCGGCGGCGCAGAGGCCGACCGCGAAGAAGGTCCCGAACTGCCGGGCGAGCGCCCTCACCCCGTCCATCCCGGAGGCTAGCCCTGCATCCAGCCCGCCGCCCGGCGCACGAGCGCGCGGGGCAGGAGCTTGCTCGCGGCCGCGAGGCCCTTGTTCCGGCCGCCCGTCACGACGACGGCCCGGCCCGCCTCGTGGCCGTCGAGCCCGATCAGGGCGACCTCGGCGGCCGACATCGCGCCGGTCGAGAACATCTTCGACTTCTCGAGATTGGCCCGGATCGTGAACTCCGTCGCGGTCGGGCCGGGGCAGACCGCCGTCACGACGACCCCGTGCCGGCGCACCTCCTCGTGCAGACCCTCGGACAGCGACAGGACATAGGCCTTCGTCGCCGCATAGACGCTCATGAACGGGATCGCCTGGAAGGCCGCGACCGAGGAGATGTTGACGATGCCGCCGCGCCGGCGGGCGACCATGCCGGGCAGGGCGAGCCGGCAGAGCCGCGTCAGCGTCGTGACGTTCAGCTCCACCATCGCGGCCTGTTCGGCATAGGGCATCGTCGCGAACCCGCCCCGGAGCCCGAACCCGGCGTTGTTCACGAGCGTGTCGAGGACGATCCCGCGGGACTCGAGGGATGCCATCAAGGCCTCCGCTCCACCCGGCTGCTCGAGGTCGAGGACCAGGATCTCGACCGGAACGCCATGCGGCGCGAGCTCGGCCGCGAGGGCCTCGAGCCGGTCCCGCCTGCGGGCGACCAGCACCAGCGCGCGGCCCCGAGAGGCCGCGAGCCGGGCCATCTCGGCCCCGATCCCGCTCGAAGCCCCGGTGATCGCCATCCAGCGCGGGTCGGTCATGTCGGCATCCCGTATCGGATCGAGGGGCGGCATCGGTTATGCACCGGCCCGGACGGGCGGCGCAGCGCGCCCGTCTTAGCTCAGGCCGGAGGCGAGATGAACGAGGCGGGACGCGACACGGTGGCGATCATCGGCAGCGGCGGCATCGGGGGCTATCTCGCCGGTGCCCTCGTGGAGGCGGGCCACGCGGTCACGATGTGCGTCCGGACGCCCTTCGAGACTCTCACGATCGAGTCCGGTGGCCGGACCCGGACCGTCCCGGTGACGGTCGCGACGGACCCTGCGACGGTCTCCCCCGCCCGCTGGGTGCTGCTCACGACGAAGTCGCAGGACACCGAGAGCGCGGGTCCCTGGCTCCGCGCCCTCGCGGGTCCCGGCACGATCCTCGCGATCGTGCAGAACGGCATCGGGCATGTCGAGCGCGCCCGCCCGATCGCGGGGCCGGCCGCGATCCTGCCCGCGATCATCTATTGCAGCGTCGAGCGCACCGCGCCCGGCCGCATGGTCCACCACGGGGCCGCGAAGATCGTCGTGCCGGCCGGACCGGAGGGCTCCGCTCTCTCGGCGCTTCTCGCCGGCTCGGAGTTCACCGTCGACGAGAACGGCGACTTCGTCACGGCCGCCTGGCGGAAGCTGCTGAACAACCTCGTCGGCAACGCTCTCACCGCGATCACGCTCCGGCGCACCGCGATGTTCGCGGAACCGGAGGTCAAGGCGCTCGCGGCCGCGATCCTGGCCGAGGCGGTGGCCGTGGCGCAGGCCGAAGGGGCGGCGCTGACGCAAGCCGAGGCCGACAGCGCGCTCGCCGGCCTCGGCCGGCTCGGGCCGGATGCCAGCACCTCGATGCTCTACGACCGCCTCGCCGGCCGCCCGCTCGAGCACCGCTACCTCACCGGCGCGCTGGTCGAGGCGGCGGACCGGCACGGCATCCCGGTCCCGGTCAACCGCACGCTCCTCGCGCTGCTGGGTGCCGTCAGCGGGCAGAGGCTCGACCGGGTGGGCTGAGCGCTCTTCCGCTCACCCCGGCGAAAGCCGGGGCCCACGACCGCGAGGCTGGGTTCCGGCCTTGGCCGGCATGAGCGGTAAGCGCAGCCTCTCAGGCCGCGAGCTCCTGCCGGACCAGGCTCACCCAGTACGACGCCCCGAGCGTGATGATGTCGTCGTTGAAGTCGTAATGCGGCGTGTGCACGGAGTGGAAGCTGCCGTCGGGCTTGACCCCGTTGCCGACGAAGATGAACGCGCCTGGCTTCACCTGGAGCATGTCGGCGAAGTCCTCGCCCCCCGTGATCGGGGGCGCGTTCGCGTCGACGGCCTCGGGGCCGACGAGCGCGGCCGCCGCCCTGGCCGCGATCCCGGCGTGCTCCTCGTCGTTCACGAGGACCTTCGTATAGCGCCCGTACTCCACCTCGGCCGTGCAGCCCTGCGCCGCCGCGTGGGCATGCGCGAGCTCGGTCAGGCGGCGCTCCATCAGGTCGTGCACGGCCTCGGAGAAGGTCCGGACCGTGCCCGTGATGACGATCTCGGCCGGCATCACGTTCGGAGAGCCAGCCGAGCCGCCGTGGATCGAGCCGATCGACACGACCGCGGGTTCGACCGCCGGGACGTTCCGGCCGATCACGTTCTGCAGCGCGAGGCAGAAATGCGCCTGCGCGATCGTGACGTCGGTCGCGAGATGAGGCGTCGAGCCGCCGTGGCCGCCCGTGCCCCGGAACGTGACCGTGAAGAAGTCGACCGCCGCCATCATCGGGCCGGATCGGAGCCGGAACCGGCCGACCGGCAGGCCCGGTCCGTTATGCATCCCGTAGACGGCGTCGCAGGGGAACCGGTCGAAGAGCCCGTCGGCCACCATCCTGGCCGCCCCGCCGCGCCCCTCCTCGGCCGGCTGAAACACGAAATGCACCGAGCCCGCGAAATCCGGCCTCGCGGCCAGCGCCTGCGCGGCCCCGAGCAGCATCGTCGTATGCCCGTCATGCCCGCAGGCATGCATCGTGCCGGGCGTCTGGGACGCGTAGGGCAGCCCGGTCTGCTCGACGATCTGCAGCGCATCCATGTCGGCCCGGAGCGCGAGCGCCCGGTTGCCGGGGCGCTTGCCCTTGAGCGTGCCGACGACACCCGTGCCGCCGACGCCCTCGCTGACCTCGAGCCCGAAGCCTCTCAGCCTGTCCGCCACCAGCGCCGCGGTCCGGACCTCCTCGAGCCCCATCTCCGGATGGGCGTGGATGTCGCGCCGGAGGGCCACGAGCCCGTGGCGGTAGGGCTCGAGCTCGGCCAGGATCGGATGGGTCATGCGGGCTCTCTCCTGCGGATCGGCCTTCGTACCAGCCGCGCCGGGGCCGGGCCAGCCGGACGCGGCTCGCGCCCTCACCTCGTCAGCGCGACGGCCCCCGTCTTCGGCCCGACCCCGTCCGGCACCGGGATGTCGGTCGCACCGTAATTCGTGTTCAGGTAGAGGTTCGGGCCGCTGTTCAGCTCGAGCTGCCGCGAGACGATGACCGTGTAGGCCGATCGGTCCGCGACGGGCCGGCTCGCGTCGATGATGAGCCGCCCGGCCGGCAGGTAGATCGTCCCGAGCAGCGTCGGGGCGTTGTTGCTCGTGATCCGGTACTCGCGCATCGGCTGCGAGCCGAGCGGCGGCAGCGGCGGGTTGCCCTTGGGGCCGGCCGGCAGCGGCACCGGGGACGAAACCGACCGGTCTTCGAACAACAGCAGCCCGGCCATCGGGCCATCCCGCGGCGCGGTTAGGCTGATCACGCTCTCCGGGTCGAGCCGCATGCCACCGGCGTTGCCGGTGAAGAAGAAGCCGACATTCTGCCCGCCGAGGGCTGCCCCGTCCTTCACGATGAGAGGGCCGTCGTCGAAGACGTAGATGCCCGGCATCATCGTGATCTGGGCCGGCCCGGACACCTCCAGGCCCTTGCAGTAGGTTCCTGGCCAGAGGGTCTGCGAGCTGCCGGCCTTGAGCCCGGTCGCCGTGCAGGAGCCGACGCTCGGGCGCGGCAGGGAGGCGAGCGGATCGGCCATGACCGGGCAGTCGGTCGTCGGCATCGGGGTGACGGCGGCGCCCTTGTTCTCGACGCCTCCTGCCGAGCAGATGAGGCCCGCGGTCGCCTGCGCGTCCTTCTCGATGCTGAGGCCCTTCTTGTCATTCGAGTTCGAGTAGACGGCGCAGCCGCTGGCCGTGAGGACCGAACCCTTGTCGAGGTTCAGGGCCTTGCCCTTCGAGGCGTCGAGCGTGAGGAGGCAGAGCTTCGTCGTGCCCGACAGCCTCGCGGTCGCCGTGGCCCCGATGTCCATCGTGGGCAGGCTCATGAGCTTGCCCAGCACCGAGGGCACCACCTCGCGGACCGTGACCTCGACGGAGGTGCGCCTGTCCGCGACCGCGCTCCCGACCGTCGTCGCGCTGTCCTTCGGGGTGGGCGCGACGGTCTCGACCACCGACTTCACGACCCCGTCGACGGTCGCGTCCGTGCCGTTGCTGAGGCGGAGCTGCTGGGCTCCGGCCAGCGCCGCGGCATCCGCAGCCGTCTGGAGCTTGCTGGTCCGGAGAGCGAGCGTGCTGTATTCCACGGCTGCCGCGACGGACAGCGCCAGGACGGGCAGCGAGAGCCCGAAGATCACGAGGGTCCCGCCGCGGCGATCCGCGGCCAGCGTGGCCCCCCGTCTCAGCAACATCCTCACATCGGAACTCGCGTGGATCGATCCATACGATCCTGTCTGCGAGGGATGAACGCGGTGTTGCCAGGCCCGTGCATCACGGCCACCGATCTGCGACGCTGGTTATCAGGTCGACAACCGTACGTTCCGGCCGAGCGGCAGGCGCATTATGCGGCTTCCTGGCGCTCCTCGGCCAGGAATGGGTCGGCGGCGTAGATCGCCTCGAGCTCCGGCCAGGCGGCGATGAGGGCCGAGACGCAGGCCGGGTCGAAATGCGTGCCGGCGTTCTCGACGAGATGCGCCCGCACCTCCGGCAGGCTCCAGGGCTCCTTGTAGGGCCGAACCGACAGGAGCGCGTCGCAGACGTCGCCGACAGCGGTGATCCGGCCCGAGAGCGGGATCGCGGGTCCGGCAAGGCCGTGCGGATAGCCCGCGCCGTCCCAGCGCTCGTGATGGGTCAGCGCGATCTCGGCCGCGAGCTGGACGAGCCCCGCGTGGCTGCCGGCCAGGATGCTGTGGCCGGCCTCGGCATGGCGCTCCATCTGGCGCCTCTCCTCCGGGTCGAGCCGGCCGGGCTTGAACAGGATCGCGTCCGGGACCGAGATCTTGCCGACGTCGTGCATCGGCGAGGCCCGGCAGAGGTCGTCGGTCTCGCGCGCCGGGAGGCCGAGCCCCTCCGCGATGATCCGGCTGATCCTCGCGACCCGCACGACGTGCTGCCCGGTCTGGTCGTCGCGCTGCTCGCCGGCCCGCGACAGGCGGCCGATGATCTCGTCCTCGCGGGCCAGGATCGCGTCGGTGGCCCTCCGGATCTCCTCGATCATCGCGTTGTAGCGAGCCGCGAGCACGCCCGTCTCGTCGTCGCTCGCGACCGCGACCGGCACATAGGCGGCGGTGCGCCCGACATCCTGCATCGCGTCCGCGAGCCGCACGAGCGGCCGCGTGATCGCGCGCTGCAGCCGGTGCGAGAGGAGGAGCCCGAGGGCGAGCGCCACGACCGATCCGGCCAGGGCCGAGACGAGCACGTCCCCGAAGCGACCGAGGAGATCGCCCATGTCGCCGACGAGGGCGAGCCGCCCGACCGCCTCGCCGCCGTCGATCACCGGGACCGACAGGCTGACGGTCCGGCTCGTCAGAAGTCCGAGGAGCGATCCACCGCCGGTCTCGTCGATGTCGAGATCGCCCCCGAGCCGGACGGTCGACCCGATCTCGGCGAGCGGCGCCCCCGCCCTGTCCCGGACCTCGGCCCGGACGAGCCCCGGCACCCGGGCGACGGCCCGGAGCGCTTGCGTCACGGCCGCCCCGTCCCCGGCCGCGACGGCCTTCGAGGTGGCCGCCCCGAAGACATGCGCGGTCGCGAGCAGCGCCTCGCGTTTCGCGGCGAGGTAGCGGTGGGCCTCGCTCCACAGGTTCAGGCCGCCGGCCACCAGGAGCGCGATCCCGACCGACAGGACCACGAGCCGGTCGAGCTTGGCCCGGATCGAGCGACGCGGCTTCACGGCATCCCTCCCGCCTACCCGCCGAGGCGGGCAGGTCTTAACGAGGCCGCGAACGGCCACCGCTCCACCCTCCCGTTCCACGCTTCACAAAGCGTGAAGGCACGACGGGAACGGCG
>CAXTKM010000062.1:0-3583 GCA_964244795.1 uncultured Enterovirga sp. | reverse complement strand
CGACCCGCGGCCAACATTTCCCGGGCGTGAGGAGGGTGCCGATCGGGAGCGGGACGTCGGGCGGCCCGGGGGTGTCGGCGAGGCGCCGGCCGGCGAGCCCTCTCCGTCAGTCGACGAGCACGGCGCCGTCGCACCGGATGCCTTCGACCCACACATCGGCCTGGCCGAGACCGATCCCGAGGGTCGCGAGAATGCTCGCGAGAACCTGATCCAGCGGGACCGTGACGGCGCCGAGCGAGGCCGTGACCGCGGGGCCGACCAGCGGTGGCACCGGGACCGTGAGGCCCGCGAGCCGGGCGCTGAGCCGAAGGTCGCCCAGGAGCCCCGCGACCAGGGAGGACGTGAAGTCCGTCGTGGTGACGGTCTTCTTCGTCCGGGCCGCCATGTCGGCGTAGGTGAACGAGACCTGCCGAGCGGAGGTGTTGCTCATCGTGACGTGAGCCCGCGCCGCCACCTTCACGAGCCCGAGATCGACCAGCGCCGCAGGGTCCGGGCTGACCGGAGCGCGAAAGTTGGTGAGCTCGGAGTTCGACACGGCACCGATCCAGGCATCGACGATGCCGGGCGAGACCCCGAGCGTCGCGGACGAGGTGGCGATGTTCGGATAGCCGCACCTGACGCCGGTGAGCGTCGCGGTGCCCTCGGCGATCTCGACGTAGAGCGGAAGGGTGAGGACCGAGACCGGGCCTGTCCCGGCGACCTGGACCCGCAGGAGGAGCCGGGTCTGGGCGGTGTGGACGCTGACGCCCTGCCGGCCGACCGCGAACCATCCGGACCCGACCGGGCGCTCTCCGATCGCGAGGTCGAGCGTCGCGGCCGCAAGGCCCGGAATCTTGAGGTCGAGGCCGAGCGAGACCTGATGCTGCCCGTTACCGACCTGTGCCACGGCGCTGAGGAGATCGAGGGCCGAGACGGTGGCCCCGAGGGCGGGTTTCCGGCCGAGCGGCAGGTCGCCGTAGGGTCCGACGTCGACGAGGGAGCCGAGCGCGACCTTGGCGGTCGAGCCTCTGGCCGCGTAGGCGGTGGCGGACAGCGCCCACAGGGCCGGGCTCCGGATCGCCGGATTGGCCCGCCCGGCATCGACCATCGCGTCGATGACGTCGCCCACCGTCGCCTTGGCGCCGAGCGCCGAGCCGTAGGTCGGACCCGTGAGCCTCGCCCGCGTCGCGAGCGCGTCCGTGAGGTCGAACAGGTCGATCCGGGCGTCGAGAAGCGACTGGTAATCCATCGCGGTGAGCGACAGGTTCGCGCCGAGAAGGCCGCCGAGGAGCTGGTTCAGCAGGCCGCCATCGAGCTTCACGAGACGTGAGCCGATCGCGAAGGCTGTGAACGCGGTGCTGGTCGCGGTCGCGGTCGCGTTGACGGGAACGGAGTTCAGCCCGGTCAGGACACGGCCGAAGGTGAGCTGCGTCCGGGTCTCCAGCATCACCCGCACAGCATTCGCGGCCGGAGCCGACGCGGGCTGGAAGCGCCGCGACGCCTGAACGTTCGGATCGGCCGTGTAGGTGCCGAAATCCACCTTCACGGGCGTGCTCGTCGCGACGGCGTTCGACGCGACGGTCGCGCGCGCGAGCGCGATCGCATCAGTGAGATTCGATGCTGCGGCCAGCGCGGCGAGGTCGGCCGCGCTCTGGGCCTTGCGTTTGTCGAGCACGAGCCGGCCGAAATCGATGCCGAAGGCGGCCGCTCCCATCATGGCCACGAGAGCGAACGCCGAGACGACCGCGATGCCGCCGCTCGCATCGCGCCGGAAGCGGGCCGAGAGCGCCGGACGTCGCATCTCAATACCCACCGCGCTGGATCGCGGAGGTCCGGATGATCTCCGAGGACGGCATCACCACGAAGGGCAGCTTGTAGATGACGAGGTCGGATGCGTCGTAGCGCAGCGTCAGGAGAAACGTCATCGTGCTCTGGTCCGTCGCGGCGGAGACGATCGAGAGCCGGGTGGGAGCGATCAACGGATAGGAGGGCGCGTTGGTCGCGACGTTGCTTCGTGCGATCGCCGCCCGCTCGTCGTCGGTGAGGCCCGCCACGGACGCGCGCGCCGCCTCAGCGGCGATCTGCTGCACGCCGTGCACAAGCGCGAGATGAAAGCCGTAGGCCACGATCCCGAACAGCAAGAACAGGAAGATCGGAGCGACGAGCGCGAACTCGATCGCCGATACGGCGCGACGGCAGGTCCGAAAGGACAGAAGAGACGCTCTCATCTGTACTCAATCGCACAGACGTAAAAACGGCAGCCTTACATATCCATTCTAAAACGCCTTGAAAACATTCTCGAAACGCGGATCAAAGATTTTGATCGGATCATAAATTATGAGAATGCTTAGATGTCTGGATGCTCTTGGAAGCGAGCAAGCAACGCGATCAGAGGCTGCGCGAAGGTCGTATCGAACCCGGCCCTGACGCAGACGCCGGCCGTCACGGACGGCAACGCCGGCAGGTAATACTCACGCGCGACCGTGACGAGGGGGTCGGGAGAGCGGACCGGGAGGGTCATGAGCCCCAACCCGGACGCGACGGCCCAGGCCCGACAGCGAAAATCGGAGCTCTCGAACGCGACCCGGTAGGCGAGGCCCTTCGCCTGCAAGGCGTCGATGGCGAGCTTGTCGCTGTGGAACCCAGGCCACGTGACGAGGGGAACCGGGGCGCCGGGACTGAGCGTGAAGGTCGCGCCCCGCACCCAGACATGCTGCTCCTGCCAGGAGACGAGGACCTCGCTGGACTCCTTCGGCGGGCCGAGCAGGCAGGCGATGTCGACATAGCCGTCGAGCAATCCCTTCGCGATCTCTTGCGAGTGGTCGCAGCGGATGAGGACCTCGCCATGGATCGTCGGGTCGTATTCTCTCAAGAACCGTTCAGTAAAATACTTGCTGAGGCCGAGCCTGATCGGCAGCGGCTCCTTCGCGCTGCCGCCGAAGTACAGGATCTGGTCGTTCGATTGCAGAAGGCGCCGGGCATGCGGCAGGATGAGCTTGCCCAGATCGGTCAGGGTCACACCGCCTGCGACGCGCTCGAACACGGCACCCGCCACCAGCACCTGCAGCCGCTTGATCTGAGCGCTGATGGCCGGCTGACTCAGCCCGAGCCTGTCTCCCGCCTTCGTGAAGCTTCCCGTATCGACGATCGCGACGATCGTTCGCACGATCTCGATCGGAAGGTTGATGGAGGCGTGCCGACGCTGCATTTTCGATGATTGTCAGCACTTCTGTATTCCTGCAACTTAAACGATTGTCTATGATGTTGGTATCCAGAGAAAGAAGTGTTGTCCGGACAACAAGGCGTTGAAACGATCGTTTTCGGGTGAGCCGGCGAAGTAGTCCGTTGATGACGCGGAGGCACTGGCGCCGCCGCGCGGCACGGCTCGGCGCCGATCGGCCGAGGCGGACCCGCGCTTCCCCCCCGCCCCCTCCCCTGCTAGACGCCACTCCTAGCCGCGACCCCGCCCGACCTGACGCGCGCCTCGATCCGGTGCGCGAGGGAAATCCATGCCCCGACGCACCGACATCGCGACGATCCTGATCATCGGCGCAGGCCCCATCGTGATCGGGCAGGCCTGCGAGTTTGACTATTCCGGCACCCA
>CAXTKM010000061.1:16560-17463 GCA_964244795.1 uncultured Enterovirga sp. | reverse complement strand
CGGCCGTAGCCGCCGGTCGCCAGGATCGTCATCGCGGCCCGGAAGCGGTGGATCTCGCCGGACTGCATGTCGAGCGCGATCACGCCGCGGCAGCGGCCCTCCTCGTCCATGATGAGGTCGATCGCGAAGTATTCGATGAAGAAGTTCGTCTGGTGCCGGACGGCCTGGCCGTAGAGCGTGTGCAGGATCGCGTGGCCGGTCCGGTCCGCGGCCGCGCAGGTGCGCTGAGCGATGCCCTTGCCGTAATCGGTCGTCATTCCGCCGAAGGGACGCTGATAGATCTTGCCCTCGTCGGTGCGCGAGAAGGGCACGCCCCAATGCTCGAGTTCGTAGACGGCGGCCGGCGCGTTCCGGACCAGATACTCGATCGCGTCCTGGTCGCCGAGCCAGTCCGAGCCCTTCACGGTGTCGTACATGTGCCAGCGCCAATCGTCCGGCCCCATGTTGCCGAGCGACGCCGAGATGCCGCCCTGGGCCGCGACCGTGTGCGAGCGGGTCGGGAACACCTTCGAGATGCAGGCGGTCCGCAGACCCGCCTCCGAGCACCCGACGGTCGCCCTGAGACCCGCCCCGCCGGCGCCGACGATCACGACGTCGAAGCTGTGATCGATGATCGGGTAGGCGCCGCCGTTGATCTTGGAGCCTGCGCCGTTCGCGGCGTGCCCGTTAGTCGATCCGTTCGTAGCCATTCTAAATCTCCTTCGTCATGGCGAGGAGGCGAAGCCGACGAAGCAACCCAGGTGCGCCGCACCGGCCCTGGGTTGCTTCGCTTCGCTCGCAATGACGGACAAGCGCGGGGTCCTCACAGAGGCAACGGCACGCGGCCGAAGCTGATCTTGAGGACGGAGAAGAGGCAGATGGCCGCGATCGCGACCGCGAAGAACGTGTTCGCGATCCCGGCCG
>CAXTKM010000061.1:5184-16550 GCA_964244795.1 uncultured Enterovirga sp. | reverse complement strand
CGCGAACTTCGGCATCTTGGCGTGCACGTAGTCCTCGATCACCGTCTGCAGCCCGAGCCGCATGTGGTATGTGACCGAGATCACGAGCAGCGACAGGATGATGGCGACGAACGGGTTCGACACGATCCGGATCGCCTCCGGCCAAGGCCGGCCGGCGAGGCTCGCCACGACGATCACGAACGCGATCACGAGCGGGATGTTCGCGATCGCGGAGAGGCGATGCGTATACCAGTGCTCGACGCCGTGATGCGCGGCGCCGAGACCCTTGATGCGGGCGAGAGGCGTCCGCAACGACGTCGGCTTGTTCGCTCCAACCTCGGCCATGTCGGGTCTCCTCAGCGCATGACGTAGGCGACGATCCAGATCAGGACCGTCAGGATCGGCGACAGGATCATCGTCAACCTCGCCATCGCGATCCGGGGCCCCGGATCGAAGCCGCGCCCTGTGTCCCAGGTGAGGTGACGGACGCCGCCCAGCATGTGGTGCATCAGCACCCAGGTGTAGCCGAAGAGCAGCAGCAGGCCGACCGGGGTGCCGAAGAACCAGGACACCCGATCGTAGGCGACGGGCCCCGACGCCATGGCGAGAAGCCACGCCGCCAGGAGGACGGTGCCCGCGAAAAGCGCGCAACCCGTCGCCCGATGGAAGATGGACATCGCCATCGTCCAGCTCCAGCGGTAGATCTGAAGGTGCGGCGACATCGGTCGCGCGACCTGCGTCTTGGCATCGGCCATGACGAACTCCTGGGGTCCCCGGTGAGCCCGGACCCGAATCGCCGAGTGGGTGCGCCTCGGCCGGAAGACGCCCGGACCCGCTTCGCGCACCACGAACCTTGATGTCAGTCTGGATTGATTACAATCCGTTTCTGGCGGATGCACCCTTCGCGTACGGAGGAGGCCAGACGTGCAGTTCGATCTCGTCGACCTCTCCCTGTTCCGCCATATCGTGGAGGCGGGCTCGATCACCAAGGGCGCGCTCCGGGCGCATCTCGCCCTCGCGGCCGCCTCGACGCGGGTCCGGAACATGGAGGAGAGCCTGGGGGCGAAGCTCCTCGTCCGTAACAGGACGGGCGTCGCGACGACGCCTGCGGGACGTAGCCTCCTCCAGCACGCCCGAACGGTCCTGTCCCAGACCGAGCGCCTGCGGGAGGATCTTGCAGCGTTCGCGGGAGGGTCGGGCGGCGAGATCCGGATCCTGTCGAACACGAACGCCTTGACCGAGTTCCTGCCGGAGGCGCTCGGCACGTTCCTGGCCGCCCATCCGCAGATCTCGATCGATCTCGAGGAGCGCCTGTCCGACGAGATCGTGGGCTTGGTGGCCGAGGACTCGGCCGAGATCGGGATCGTGGCCGGCACGGTCGACACGGCCGGGCTCGAGACCTACCCGTTCCGCAGCGATCGCTTCGTCGTGGTGACCGGGCAGGGCCATCCCCTGTCGGGGCGACGCGGCGCGATCGCCTTCGCGGAGGTTCTGGGCTTCGACCTCGTCGGCCTCGACCGGGCGAGCGCGTTGCAACGGTTCCTCGCGGACAAGGCGGCGCGCGCGGGCCGCCCGCTCCGGCTCCGGGTGCAGCTCCGGAGCTTCGACGCGGTCTGCCGCATGGTGGAGGCGGGCGTCGGCATCGGGATCGTGCCGGAGACGACGGCCCGGCTCGCGCAGCGGACCTCGGCCCTCGCGATCGTGGCGCTTGAGGACCCCTGGGCCGTGCGCGACCTCACCATCTGCGTGCGCCGCTACCGCGACCTCGCGCCCGCGGCCGCGATGCTGGTCGACCTGCTGCGGCAAGGTGCCTGAGACACAATCGGGCCGGTCGCGCCGGAATGGTTGCCGAAGCGATAGCGCCGTCCGTCCATTGCGGCGCGATCGGCCCCGGATGTGTTAGCGGCCCTTCGCTACAGGAGACGGGGGTCCGGGTTCTCCGGCCGGATGCAACGGAAGCGCAGGTTCGCCATGGGGATCCTCGTCGCGGGCTGGTTCGTGATCGTGTTCGGGGCCACGTTTCTCGTGGCCGGCCTTGCGATCGCGGCGGTCGTGCTCGCGATCCAGGGTCGCGGCTTCGGGGCAGGAATCTGCGCGGCGCTGGCCCTCGCCTTCCCGGCGCTGCATGTCGCGGACGTCCTCAAGGGCCGGATCGTCGGCCGCCCCTTCGAGGAGGTCCGCACCGAGCGGGCCGCTCCGGAGCGGCCGGTCGTGCTCGCGATCGACGATCCCGGCACCTGCGGGACGGTCTGCCGGGAGGCGCTGGCGCGCGGCTTCGCGGCCGAGATCGTCCAGACGAGCGGGCCCCGGCGCATCTCGGCGCAGCGCCCGGCCGACATTTTCGCCCACCGGCTCTCCAGCGACGGAAGCGAGTGCGCGGCGCCGACGGAGGCGACGCGCAGGCGTTCCGGGCGGCTGCCGCCGCCCTGCATCGTGCGGCGCACGCTCGACGCTCTTCCCGCGATCTATACAAGGGTGACGTCCTCCCGGACGCCCTTCCCGAGAGTCAGGGAGGTCGGCTTTCCGCGGCTCTCCAGCGACATCCTCGAGGGATCGTACTTCCTGCTGATCGAGGAAGTCGGGCCGGACGGCTCCCGGACGCTCGCCCAGGCTTTCCGGCACATCAGGCAGCCGGTCGGTTGGATCTGGGGCTGGCAGCTCGTCGGCGGATCGCAGAAGTCGCGCCAAGCGATCGGCGCGAAGCCGTCTCGCGACGATGTCCTGAACGCCGTGCTGGGCTGGTCCCTGGTCGGCCGCATGCCGACCGAGCCCGCGCCGGCGGTCCGATCGAGCACCGGCCAGCGGGTCTGACGCCCTCCGAGATCATGCTGTCTTCGGGAAACCGGGCTCCGCTTTCCCGCAGCATGCTCTAAGCCCGGGGGGGCACGAGGAACGCCGCGTCGACCGGGATCTGCAGCGCGGTCGCGAGCGCGTTCGTCTGCGAGGCCATCGCGACGATCGCCGCCCAATGCGCGTGCTGCGCGTCCGTCATGCCCTTCTGTCGCGCGGCTGCGGTGTGGGAATGGACGCAATAGGAGCACGCATTCGTGGCCGACACGGCCATGTAGATCAGCTCGCAGGTCAGGGGATCGAGCGCGCCGGGTGCGATCATGACGGCCTTGAGGCCGTCCCAAACCCGCTTCAGGGCGACCGGATCGTTCGCGAGCCCGCGCCAGAAGGCGTTCACGAACTCCGATTGCCGCGTCGCCCGGATGTCGTCGAAGACCGCCTTCACGGCCGGATCGGCCTCCACCTCCGGGTCAGTCCACAGGCGCACGGTCGTCATGACGAAGCTCCTCCCGCCCGCTCAGCGGACCATCAGCGCCCAGTAATCGAGGTCCAGGATCACGCTCGGATCGTAGCCGTCCTGGGACAGGCCCGGGAAGGCCGCGCAGGGCTGGTTCTTGGTCGCGACGAGGCGCAGCCTGAGCGCGCCGACGTCGGTTCGGCCGGGCAGGTCGGCCCGGTCCAGCACCTCGCTCCAGGCGTAGACCGTATCGCCGGCGAAGAGGGGGGCGACGTGGCGGCCGCCGTTGATCGCCGCGATCCGGCAGGCATTCGCGAGGCCGTTGAAGGACAGCGCGCGGGCGACGGAGATCGCGTGACCGCCGTAGATCAGCCGCCGGCCGAACCGGGTCCCGGCGGCGGCATGGGCGTCGAAATGGACCTTGGCCGTGTTCTGGTAGAGCCGCGTCGCGAGCTGGTGCTCGGCCTCCTCGACGGTCGCGCCGTCGCGGTGGTCGATCCGCTCGCCGATCGCGTAATCGCCGAACCGGTGCGGGCTGCCGGCGAGCACGTCGTCCCAAGCGGCTCCGTCGAGCGGCGGGACGCCCTCACCCAGATCCTGGGCCGGCACGCTCTCGGGCAGATCCGGCACGTGCTCCTCGGACGCGGGCGAGGCCGGATCGCGCTTCGCGACCATCACCCAGCGGGTGTAGTCGAGGACCGGCACGCCCTCCCCTTTCACGCCGCGCGTCCGGACGTAGACGATCCCGGTCTTGCCGGAGCTCGTCTCCTTCCGGCCGATCACCTCGGACTCGGCGCTGAGCGTGTCGCCCGGATAGACGGGCGCGAGGAACCGGCCGGCCGCATAGCCGAGATTCGCGACGGCGTTCAGCGAGATGTCGGGCACGCTCTTGCCGAACACGATGTGGAAGACGAGCCAGTCGTCGAGCGGGCTCGCCGGATAGCCGACCGCCCGGGCAAAGCGCTCCGACGATTGCGGGGCGAAGCGCGAGCCGTAGAGCGCGGTCGAGAGCGACACGTCGCCGGGCATCACGGTCCGGGGCGTCGCGTGGCGGATGCGCTGGCCGAGGCGGAAATCCTCGAAGAAGCGGCCGGGATTCGTCTTCATGCGCCAAGGTCCGGGGCGGGCAGCCCGCGCCGGGCACAGGCGGCCCGAAGCGTGTTCGCGAGGAGGCACGCGATGGTCATCGGGCCGACGCCGCCCGGCACCGGCGTGATCGCGGCCGCGACCTCGGCCGCCTCCGCGAAGGCGACGTCGCCGACGAGCCGGGTCGAACCGGGCTCGCCGCGTTGGCCGGCCGGGTCCGGAACACGGTTGATGCCGACGTCGATCACGACGGCGCCGGGCTTGATCCAGTCGCCGCGGATCATCTCCGGGCGCCCGACGGCCGCGACCAGGAGGTCGGCCCGGCGGCAGACCGCCGGGAGGTCGCGGGTCCGGGAATGCGCGATCGTGACGGTCGCGCTCTCGGCCAGCAGGAGCTGTGCGACCGGCTTGCCGACGATGGTCGAGCGCCCGACCACCACCGCGTCCAGCCCGACGAGGCTGGTCAGGACGGATTTCGCGAGAAGCACGCAGCCGAGCGGCGTGCAGGGCACGAGCCCGGGCCCGCCCGTCGCGAGCCGACCGGCGTTCACGGGGTGGAAGCCGTCGACGTCCTTCCCGGGATCGATCGCCTCCAGGATCCGGGTCGTGTCGATCTGCGCCGGCAGCGGAAGCTGGACCAGGATGCCATCGACCGCGTCGTCCCCGTTCAGCCGTCGGATGAGGCCGAGCAGCTCTCCCTCCCCGACAGTCGCCGGCAGGACGTGGTCGATCGACCGCATCCCGGCCGCCGTCGTCATGCGCTTCTTCGAGCCGACGTAGACCCGGCTCGCCGGATCGTCGCCGACCAGGACCACGGCAAGGCCGGGTACGATCCCGGAGGGCGCGAGTGCAGCGACCGCGGCACCGACGCGGGACCGCAGCGTCGCGGCGAGCGCCGTGCCGTCGATCCGGACCGCGCTCACGGGCCGGCTTCCGGCCGACGGAGAGACGCGACCGGAATGCGCCCTGGCATCGCCCGGCAGGCCGCCACGCCGTCCATCAGATCACGGCGGGATAGATGTAGAGCTGGATCACGCGCTGGATGAAGAACACGATGAGCAGGAGGATGATCGGCGAGATGTCGATCCCGCCGAGATTGGGCAGGATGTTCCGGATCGGCCGCAGCACCGGTTCCGTCACCTGGTAGAGGAAGTTCCAGATCGTCCGGACGATCTCGTTCCTCATGTTCACGACATTGAAGGCGACCAGCCAGCTCATCACCGCCGACGCGATGAGGAGCCAAACGTAGAGCTGCAGCGCCAGGAGGATGACATCGAGGAGCGCGCGCATGGATCCGGACGGCGAGAAGGCAGGAGCCCGCATGTAGCGCCCGCGACCCTCCACGACAAGGCGCACGAACCTCTCACCGCGACCGTTGACAGGCCGCGAGCCGCCGCCCTACAAGGCGCCACCTTGATGGGGCTGTAGCTCAGCTGGGAGAGCGCTGCAATCGCACTGCAGAGGTCAGCGGTTCGATCCCGCTCAGCTCCACCACGTAGGTCAAGACGTTCTGATGGCGTCAGCCCTCTACGAGGGTTCCGTCGAAAACCTTCGACGTATCCGCTACGCGTCGGCGGTCTGTGCCTCCGGACCGCCCTGTTTCGGAGCGGCTTGGGTCATTCCGGCCCGTGTCTCTGGCCGGTCGGATTCCGTTTCCGGCGATGCTCAGGACCCTTTCCTGTGCGACAGCGTCGTGTTCGGTACAGCCGTCCCGACGCTGGTTGCCGAGCGTAGGGTCGGCTCAAGGCGGGGAATGCCTGAGCCGGCGAGGCGACCGGTCGGGCCTCACGGGCGGCCACCGAGCGGCTCGGATGCGTTCGGCGAGCGCAGGCCCCAGCGACGCGCGATGAGGTCGGCCGCCTCGGGGAAGTCTCGAACGAGAACCAAGCGGCCGGAGCGGCTCGTGCGTGGGCCCGCCCGCAACCCAGATGGACACGATCGGATGAGGATGCCGCAGCCACCTACGGCGAGGCCAAGCTTTCCGTCGGTGACTTTGTCGCCGATGACGTAGCATCCCTGCGAACCGACGCCCCGCGCCTCGCAGGCTCTCATGACGAGCGCCGGCCGCGGCTTACGGCACGCGCAACCGTCCGATGGACCATGCGGGCAGACATACCAGGCGTCGATTCGGACGCCATGAGCCGCGAGTTGACGGTTCACGGCCGCATTCACGGCTTCGACGGTCGAGAGCTTGAAGTAGCCGCGCGCAACACCCGACTGGTTGGTCACGCCGACGATGCGGGCCGAGAGAGAGGCCAGACGTAACATCCCCTCCACGACTCCCGGCAGAAGGACGACTCCTGCCGGATCGGCCAGATACCCTCGATCCTCGATCAGCGTGCCGTCGCGATCCACGAAGACGAGGGGTCCCGATCCTGACTTATGTTCCGGCTGCATCCTGCAGGATCATGGCGCACAGAATGTGCCCGAGCAAACCGTGCATCTCTTGAATACGCGGAGTGATCACGCTCGGCACCGCGACGACGAGGTCGCAAACAGGACAGAGGTCGTGACGGCCTCCCCCCGTCCAGCCGAACGTCCTCAGGCCCATGCTGCGGGCCACCTCGAAGGCGCGGACAATGTTTCGGCTCCGGCCCGACGTCGACAACCCGAGAACGGCGTCACCGGGCCGTCCGAGAGCCTTGATCTGCTGGGCGAAGATCCACTCGAACCCGACATCGTTCCCGGCCGCCGTCAGGGCCGAGGCGTCCGTTGACAGTGCGAGGGCCGCGAATGCCGGCCCTGTCGCGCCGAATCCCGTAACGAGCTCGCTCGCGAGGTGCTGAGCATCCGCCGCACTGCCCCCGTTGCCGAACACCAGAAGCTTTCCGCCGCTCTGGAACACCTCTGCCAGGTTCCGCGCGATTGCCTCGAGGGGCGGGCCGAGGACCCGCGCGCTCCGACGGGCGACCTGGATATGCGCCGCGAACTCGGTTTCGAACACGATCTCGGGCCTCAGCAATTACCGCGTAGTCGATCTGGCAGGGGTGAGGTCGGGTCGGCAAGGCTTCGCACTGATGGTGTTGGCCGATCGACCGACATGCTCTGCTCAAGTGATCCACGGATCTGGACGCAGGATCGATAGCGGTTTCTGTTATAACCTATCATTTCTCATTGATGTCGATCGAAGAGAGGGTACGGCACAGGCAATCCGGTATCCAGCCGTGGCCGTTCGCGCGCAGAATGTAGCGTGCATATGGCAACGTCGCTCCCGCGCAACTATCGAATGCGATCGGTCCGGTCAGAAGCCTTGACACGCCGCGGTGGCCCATGCTCGATAATCGAGTCGCTTCGCGGCGCGAGTGCAAATAACCGGAGCAGAAGTTCGACATTCCTGTGGAATGATCGATGTATTGTGTCGTGTTAGAGTTTTTATTCATGTCTTTGGTTGTCGCTACCGATGTGAAGACTCTCAGTCTTCGCAATCAGACACCTTGTCGAATGCGGCAGTCTGCAGCTGGGGGGACTCAAGTATGGCTTATCAAAGCGACATCACGCTCACGGCGATCGGGCTGCCGACCAACAAGCCCACGCCGGCGCCGCTTGCCGCCACCTTCGTGGCCGCGACCGCCACGTCGCCCGAGAGCGGAAACGAATTCGTCGATGCTTTCATCAACAACGGCCGTCACTACGTGAATTCGAATGGTGGCACTCAGCCCGTCGTGATTCCGTATTTCTTCGACGTTCAGACGCAAACCGCTGCCCAAGCCGCTCGCGGCGTGAACACGCCCTATAGCTGGCGGCCGTTCGAGACGTCCGCCTACGAGAAGGCGGTTCTTGGGTGGGAGGCCGTCGCCAACGTCGACTTGGTCAGGACGACGACGGCAGCGTCCGCTCTCTTCGTCGAGCGCCTCGAGGATCAGGCGACGGCCGGCGGAACCGTTTCCGCGTCGCACAGTCTTCCCAGCGCCAGCGCTTCGGCCAAGAGCCAGGGCAACTATAATTTCGAGGCGGTTGGGATCCGGCAGTGGACGCCCGACACGCTGGAGCCGGGCGGAAACTTCTTCCGAACCTTCATCCATGAGACGGGTCACGGGCTCGGTCTCAAACACCCGCACGATAACGGTTCGGGCGCATTCTCGCCGAACCTGTTCCCTGGCCTCAATCCGGCCGATCCGGATGCCGTGCAGCAGCGCGACACGGGCCCTCTCGGACTGAACCATATGTTCGGGTCCGTGATGTCCTACGATCACGGCTACGAGTTCGACGCGAGCGGGCGCATCTATGAAGTCGAGACGCGCCAACGTCCCGTAGCCGACGACTACTTCCTCGACCATGGCTTCGCCGCGACGCCCATGGCCTACGACATCGCTGCCGTCCAGTTCATGTACGGCGCGAACATGAACTATGCGACGGGCAACAACGTCTACGTGCTGCCGGACTCGAACGATCCGCATCCGTTCGTCGACGGACCGCCGAACGAGGCCGGGCTCCCGGAGACGATCATCTATCAGCCCGATACGGCTTTCTGGGCCTGCCTGTGGGACGCGGGCGGCGTCGACGAAATCCGCTACGACGGAGCCAGGAACGCCATCCTCGATCTGACGGCGGCGACGCTCGATTCGACTGTCACAGGCTACGGCGTCCTGAATTACGCGGCCTTCATCGGCGGCGGCTACACGATCGCAAACGGGGTCGTCATCGAGAACGCGACCGGCGGCTCCGGCGACGATTCGATCACCGGTAATCAAGTTGCCAATACTCTGATCGGCAATGCCGGCAACGACGTGATCTCGGGCAAGGGTGGAGCCGACATCATGACCGGCGGCATCGGCGCCGACACGTTCAAGGACACGGTTGCGAACCTCGACAGCGATACGATCACGGACTTCGGAATCGCCGACAAGATCATGGTCCTGGGCGGGGTCGTCACCTCGGCCTCCTTGAATGACGACCTTCTGTCCTTCACGGTCGACGGCGTCGCACATATCCTGAATGTCGACGGGCCGAATGGCGTTACGAGCCCGATCAGGATCACGGCGACGGAGGGCGGTTCGCTGCTGCAGTTCGCGTCCGACCTGACGCAATTCGGGACAGTCATAACGAGTGCGGACACGACCGGGGGATCGGTCTACGCGCTGTACGATGCCGTTTTCGGGCGCGCTCCTACCGCCCTCGAGCTCGAAAAGGCCGTCGAGAGGATCGGAGACGGCTCGACGCTGGGCGCTGTCGCCCAGAGCCTGATCGCCTCGCCGGAAGGCCAGTCGCACGTCGGAGCGGCCGACAACGCGACCTTCGTCGGCCAACTCTACCAGACGGCCCTCGACCGGGTGCCCGTCGGGGGCGAGGACGCGCCCTGGATCGCTGCTCTCAACGGGGGAGCATCGAGAGGCGAGATCGCCGGCGTCTTCGCGGTGTCCGGCGAAAACCTGGCGGGGTTGGCAACCGACTACGCGAACGGCGTGTTCGTGGCCGATGCCGATACGGCGTCGGTGGCCCGACTGTATTATGGCCTGCTCGATCGGGCGCCGGATGCGGGCGGTCTCGACGGCTTCGCCGATGTCGTTCGGGCAGGAAGGTCCCTGAGCTCGGTCGCGCAGGATATCCTGAACTCGGCAGAGTTCGGCGGCCAGCCGGCGCAGAGCAACTCGGATTTCGTGAATTCGCTCTACGATCACGCTCTCGGACGCCCGGCCGAGGTCAATGGAGCGGTGGGCTGGGAGGTTGCGCTCGCGACAGGCACCTCGCGGGCCGATGTCGCGATCGGCATCGCGGAAAGCCAAGAGGCGCAGTTCCATCTCGCCGCGCCGATCGAAGGCTACTTCTTCGTGACTTGAACCTTTTCACTGCGTTGCACCATGGAGGCGGGCGTTCCACGCCCGCCTTTCGCGTGGTCAGGCTGACCGGACCCGGTCGGCGAGAGCGTCCCGGACAGTCAGGACGACGCTGGCCCAATCGCCCGGTGTCGATTGACGGAACTGTCGCAGGGTCGCGTACCACGGGCGTCCATCACCCGTATCCTGCCAGCGCCAGCAGCGGTCGAAGCGATTGAGAAGCCAGACGGGTCGCCCGAGCGCACCCGCGACGTGCACCACGGCCGTATCGACCGCGATCACAAGATCAAGGGCTTCGATCAAGGCGGCCGTGTCGGCAAACGTTCCGAGGCGCGAACCCGCATCGTGCAGCGCGAACCGGAAGCCGTCGGCCTCGCGAGCCGCAGCCCCTTTCTGAAGCGAGATGAAACTCACTCCGGGGATGTCCCAGACAGGGGCGAGGTCGCGTAGGGGAAGGGAGCGCCGGGCGTTCGCGGCCATCGTCGGATCCCCCGCCCAGGCGATTCCGACTTTGAGCCCCGGCTTGTCCTCCAGCCATGCATGCCATGACACCACCCTCCCAAGGTCGGCGGACAGGTACGGCGCCGGGTCGGGTACACGCCGGAGAAGATGTGGCAGGCTCAGGAGCGACACCTGCAGATCGACGGGGTCCAGAACGGCCCCGCTCGGCACGACGAGGCTCGGTCGCTCGAGCCCGGATAGCCAATCGACGAGCGGCGGCTGTACCTCCAGGACGACGCGCGGACCCGCCGGAAGATCGGCGACAAATCGAGCGAACATGATCGTGTCGCCGAGGCCCTGCTCGGCGTGGACCAGGAGCGTTCGTCCGCCGAGTGCCTCGCCCTGCCAAGCCGGGATGCGCCGGTCCGGCCCTCGACGCCGCCAGGCCCGGGCCTGCCAGCGGGCTTCGTGGAGACGCCAGCCCTCCTCGAAGCGACCCTGCTGCAGCATGGCGAAAGCGAGCGTGACCTGTGTGTCGGGATCGGCCGGCCGCAGCCGCAGCGCGTGCCGCAACGCTGCTGCAGCCTCCTCGGGTCGATTCAGGTTCCGCAGCGTATCGCCGCGAACGTTCAAGGCTTCCGCGAAGTCGGGCTCGAGCCGGAGCGCGGCGTCGATGCTTCGAAGGGCGTCTTCGAACCGGCCGATGGCGAGCAGTGGACGGGTCGGCACAGCGCTGGAGCAGGAAATAACGGCAAGATCGCCAATGCGGCGCACGAAGGGGAAGGCCTCGGCGTCGAGGGTTTCGCCCTCGGACGTGAGAAGCTGGGCGACCCATTCGG
>CAXTKM010000061.1:0-5174 GCA_964244795.1 uncultured Enterovirga sp. | reverse complement strand
CGCTGGACGAACGCGTCGGTGAGTTCGGTTAACCCGACGCGGTTCGCCACGACCCCAAGCCCGAGATGTGCGCCAGGATCGTCCGGTGAGACGGCGAGCACGGCCCTGTATTGCGCCTCGGCTTCGGCGAGCCGATCGCGGTCGTGCAGGACGTGGCCGAGCTCGAGCGATGCGGACGTGAGATCGGGATTCAGCCGGAGCGCCTGCCTCAGGCTCGCTTCCGCCGCGTCGAGATCGCCCGAACGGCGCAACACGATGCCGAGGTCGCGATGTGCGTCGGGGTGATCGGGATGAAACCGCAGCAGGTCCCGATACGCGGTCACGGCATCGGCGAGGCGTCCGGTCGAGACCAGGAGGCGCGCGAGGCCGTCACGTGCGGAGGCCGATCCGGGCCTCAGTTCGATCGCCCGCCGGAAGCTTCGCTCCGCCGCGCGTGACCGACCCCTGCTGTGTTGCAGGGCTCCCAGATCGACGTACGCTTCATCGAAATCGAATCGGAGCCGAATCGCTTCGCGGAGGGCGCGCTCGGCTTCGAACGGCTTCCCGAGTTCGCGAAGCAGGTTGCCGTAATTGCTGTGCAGGTCAGCGCTCTCCGGCGCCATCATCAAGGCCTGCCGCAACACCGGTTCGGCCTCGATCCTTCGGCCGACGCTGGCCAAGACAGTCCCGAGCGCGCCGAGAATCCTCGGGTCGTCGGGGAAGAGCGCCGCCCCGTCTCGCAGGCAACCTTCGGCCTCGATCATGCGGCCTGCCCGGATCGCCCTGGCCGCTCGCCCAACGACGTCGGACGCAGACACCATGCTCATGCGTTCCGGGCGACGCTCAGGACGGGCCCGCCGCTGCGCGGCGCGCGATGGACGTGGTGGAATACCCGTCGAGCAGAGGCACGACGACGACGCGACCATCCGAGCGCCGGACCACATCGGCCCCTACGATCGCGTCGAGGGCGTAATCCGCTCCCTTGACCAGAACGTCAGGCCTGATCCGCTCGATCGCGTGGAGCGGCGTGTCGTCCGCGAATGGCAGCACGAGATCGACCATATCGAAGGAGGCGAGCACCTGCGCTCGCGCATCCTCGCCCTGGAGGGGCCGCCCGTCGCCTTTCAGGCGACGCACCGACGCATCCGTGTTCAACCCGACGATCAAGCGGTCACCGCTTGAGCGCGCATGTCGCAGGAGATGCAAGTGGCCGGGATGGATGAGGTCGAAGCAGCCGTTCGTGAACACGACACGAAGCCCCCGACCTCGCCACTCCTCCGCGCGCGACGCGGCCTCGGACACGCCGACCACCTTCGCATCCTGCGACGAGAGACCGAGGCGGCGCATCGCTCGCCCGAGCTCATCGGCTTCGACCGCCGCCGTGCCGAGTTTTCCCACCGCGATGCCGGCCGCAACGTTCGCGAGCCTCGCGCCATCGATCAGGTTGGCGTCGCCCCCGAGGGCGAGGGCGAGAACCGCGACGACGGTGTCGCCCGCCCCGGATACGTCGAACACGTCCCGCGCCTCGGTCGGAAGGTGCAGGATTTGCCCGTCCGGCATCAGCACCGTCATCCCGGCGGCGCCCCGCGTCAGGACCACGGCGGGGCAACCGGACGTGGTCGCGATCGCACGGGCGGCAGCCGACGCCTCGGTCTCGCACCGGACCTCGTGTCCCGTGGCAAGCCGAGCCTCCGCCACATTCGGTGTCACGACGTCAGCGCCCCGAAAGCGCTCCAGAGGCCCGGTCTTCGGGTCGACCAGGACGATGACCCCGGCCTCGCGAGCGAGCAGGATCGCGTCGGCTGCGAGCTGCCGCCCGAGCACGCCTTTGGCGTAGTCGCTCAGCACCAGGGCCGAGGCACCGACCAGCGCCCGCCGCAGTTGCTTCCGCATCTCGGCGGCCGCCTGAGCCGAGACGGGCTCGTCCTGCTCCGTATCGGCTCGGAGGAGCTGCTGCCCCTGCGCGATGTATCTCGTCTTCACGGTCGTGCACCGGCCAGGTTCGACGACCGGAGCCAATGTGAGGCGCGGTTCGGCGGCAGCGAGCGCAGAGAACTCGCGCCCTGCGGCGTCCGAGCCGATGACGCCGATGAGTGTTGCACGTCCGCCGAGCCGGACGACGTTCCGGGCGACATTGCCCGCCCCGCCGAGCGTGGCGTTTGTCCGCTGGACCTTGAGGACGGGTACCGGGGCCTCCGGCGAAATCCGTTCAGCCGTGCCGAACACGGACCGATCCAGCATCAGATCTCCGATGACGACGACCATGCGGTCGGCGAAGCCGTTGACGAGATCGGCCAGCCTCGACGACATCGATCCTCCTCCGGCGGCGGGTCCGCATGCGTTCACGATGCTGAGGCGACCATCGCACCAAGTGCAAAGGAACGAAACCAGACGACGCTTCAGCCGGGCTCGGCCCTCCTCGGCCCTGATCCATTCGCGCTGCCGGCGGCGAGTTCTGGCCGCATATCGACTTCACGCTTACCTCGACGCTCGTCGGCTACGTCATCGGGTCGGTGGCCGCGATCGTCGTCGGCGTATGGGTGGCCGAGAGCCCGACCTTCGAGCGGTTCGTGTTCCCCTACATCGTCGGGATCCAGGCGATGCCCAAGGTCGCGCTCGCTCCCCTTTCTGCATAGACGCCGCCGAGGCGAACGGCGTGAAGGGGCTGAATCAGCGTCGGTCGGGCGAATGTCCGAACCAGGGCGTTCGACCGACATCGGGAGTCTGGTCAATCCGGACGTGTTCCGCTTGTGGTGTCCGCTTCGGCGCCGCGGGCGACCCTCAGCTCGCCGGTAGCGGGAAAGCGGCGAGCGAGAGTTCGGCGATCTCGGTGAGCTGGTCTCGGGACGCGCCTGCTGCCGCCTGTACGCCCATGCCCTGAACCACGGCCGAGATGAACCGTGCCAGGGCGGCGGGGTCGGCCGAGCCGGGCAGGTCGCCATCGGCCTTGGCCTCCTCGAAGCGAATGCGGATCGCGTCCTCTCCGGCTGCGCGCCTGAGGGCGAGCTCGGATGGAATGGCCTCGGCGCCGGCTCCACAGGCGAGGCCACCCTGAAGCAGGAGGCACCCCGGCGGATTGGCGGGGTTCGTCAAGAGATCGGCTGTGCCGCGCAGCATTCGGCCCGCCGCCTCGCGTGCGGTAGAGGCGGCCATGACGAAGTCGAGGAACGCCGCGCGTTGCTCGAGGTAGCGGTCGAGGGCCGCCTTCAGCAGCCCCTCCTTGTTCCCGAACGCGGCGTAGAGGCTGGGAGGGTTGATTCCCATCGCCTTCGTCAGGTCGGCCAGCGACGCGCCCTCATATCCCTTGCGCCAGAACAGCTCCACGGCGCGGTCCAAGACCTCGTCCCGGTCGAAGGCGCGGGGCCGGCCGATCGCCATTGCCTGTCTCCCGAAGATTTCTTATCATCCGCTACATAAGAGTCTTGACGCTGGTCGTCCACTCCTACATTTGTAGTGTTCGTTACAAATGTAGGTCGCCCATGAACCCGTCAACGATCGCATCGCGTTCCCGCTCGCGCCGCTCCCTGGCCGGCGTGAGCCTCCTCGTCCTCCTCGGCTTCGGAGTGCCGCTCTACCTGCGCGGTCCCGGTCCGGCGGCCGTCGCCAGCTCCGGTCCGGCAGCTCCGCCGGCTGCCGTTCCGGTGTCCGTGGCGTCGATCGAGCCGCGCGAGGCCCATATCTGGGACGAGTTCTCCGGACGGCTCGAAGCCGTGGAGCGGGTCGAGATCCGCTCCCGTGTCGCCGGCGCCGTGCAGGCGCTGCACTTCTCGGAAGGCGCGCTCGTCAGGGCCGGGGACCTTCTCGTGACCATCGATCCGGCCCCGTTCGTTGCGGAGGTGCAGCGGGCCGAGGCGCAGGTCGCCGCCGCACAGGCCAAGGTCGCGCTTGCGGCGGGCGAGTACGAGCGCGGCCAGCGGCTGTTCGATTCCCGGACGGTCTCCGTCCGCGACCTCGACTCCCGTTTGAACGGGCACCTCGAGGCGAAGGCGAACCAGCGGGCGGCGGAGGCCGCGCTTCGATCGGCCCGGCTGAACCTCGGCTACACGGAGGTCCGGGCGCCGGTTGCCGGGCGCGTCGGCCGCCGTGAGATCACGGTCGGCAACCTCATCGCCGCCGGTCCCGGCGCCGCGATCCTGACGACGCTCGTTTCCGTCAGCCCGATCTATGCGAGCTTCCACGCGGACGAGCATGCCGTGCTTCGGGCGCTCCAGGGCGTGACGGAGGGGCCTGCGGGGCGCGGGAGGCTCGAGCGCATACCCGTCCAGATGACCTCCCTCGCCGCGGGAGCCGGCATGGTCACCGGTCGCCTTCAGCTCATCGACAACCAGGTCGATGCCCAGAGCGGCACGGTCCGGGTCCGGGCCGTGTTCGAGAACGGGGATGGCGCCCTGATGCCGGGTCAGTTCGCTCGCCTCCGCATGGGTCAGGCGAAGACCGAGTCGCTCCTCATGGTCGACGAGCGGGCGGTCGGCACGGACCAGGACAAGAAGTTCGTGCTGGTGGTCGGCCCGGACAACAAGGCCCTCTATCGGGCCGTGACGCTCGGGCCGCCGGTGGACGGGCTCCGGGTCGTGACGGAAGGGCTGCAGCCGGGCGAAAGCATCGTCGTCAACGGGCTCCAGCGCGTGCGGCCCGGCGCACTCGTCCAGCCGCAGCGCGTCACCATGGGAGCCCGCCTCGGCGCGCCCGCGACCGCGGCGCCCGGCCGCCTTGCGCAGCGCTGACACGGCCGCACGTCCGCACGGCCTCGCCCAGGAGGGCGCCATGAACCTGTCCAAATTCTTCATCGACCGCCCGATCTTCGCCGGCGTGCTGTCCGTGCTGATCTTCGTGTCGGGGCTTCTCGCGCTGATCTCGATGCCGATCTCCGAATATCCGGAGGTGGTGCCGCCGTCCGTCGTGGTCCGGGCCCAATACCCGGGCGCGAACCCGAAGGTGATCGCCGAGACGGTGGCGACGCCGATCGAGGAGCAGATCAACGGCGTCGAGGGCATGCTCTACATGTCGAGCCAGGCCACGACCGACGGCCTGATGACGCTGACGGTCACGTTCCGGCTCGGCACGGATCCCGACAAGGCGCAGCAGCTCGTCCAGAACCGGGTCTCGCAGGCGGAGCCGCGTCTGCCGCAGGAGGTGCGGGCGCTCGGCGTCACGACGATCAAGAGCTCGCCCGACCTCATGCTCGTCGTGCACCT
>CAXTKM010000060.1:7635-17514 GCA_964244795.1 uncultured Enterovirga sp. | reverse complement strand
TCGCCGGAATCCTTGTCCTCGACATAGGTCGGAGCCTTGAGGGCATCCGCCGACCGGCGAAACCCGCGCTTCATCGGGGACGTCTTGCGTTTGGGAACAGCCACGGTTCTCTCCCGGCCCGCATCGCGGGGGTCGTGCCGGACGCATCCGCGACAGCGGACGCGGGGCGCATCTCGAAACAGGAAGCGCGGGCTATACAGATCCGCGCGCAGGATGACCAGCCCCTGCGCCTCCGCTCCTCCCGCCGAAAGGCGGGATCCAGCGCGCGACCTGGGCCCCGGCTTTCGCCGGGGTGAAGCGGTCCGAGGACCGGGCCGCCTCTCGTTCACCGCAGGCACTGCACGGGCGTGTCCGCGATGCGGGCCAGGATCGTGTTCGCGCGCGCGCTCTGCACGCCCGAGGGTCGGGCCGGGTTGCGGCGGATCGGGTTCGGCAGCGCCGTCACGAGAAGGGCGGCCTCGCGGCGGCTCAGCTCGGCGGCGCTCTTGCGGAAATGGCGCCGCGCCGCCGCCTCCGCGCCGAAGATGCCCTCGCCCCATTCTGCGACGTTCAGGTAGATCTCCATGGTCCGGCGCTTCGACCAGACGAGGTCGATGTAGAGCGCGATCGGGATCTCCATGGCCTTGCGGACGTAGGAGCGCCCCGGCCAGAGGAAGAGGTTCTTCGCGATCTGCATGGAGATGGTCGAGGCGCCCCGGCTGGGGCCGCCCTCGTCGCTGTCCTCCATGACGTCGCTGAGCGCGCTCCAGTCGACGCCGCGATGCCCGCAAAAGCGCGCGTCCTCTGACGCGATCGCGGCCGCCGGCAGCACGGCGGCCATGGCCGAGATCGGCACGTAGCTCCGCTCGGCCGCCCGTCCGGTCAGCCAACGGCCGACCATCAGGGTCGAGACCGGCGGCACGGCGATGTAGGCGAGACCGAGCACGAGGACGGCAGCGGGGTAGGCGAGGAGGGCGACGAGGAGCAGCAGGAGCACGCGCCTCACGGGCGGTCAGACCGTGACCTGCGTCCCGACCTCGACCACGCGGCCGGTCGGGATCTGGAAGAAGTCCGTCGCGTCCGAGGCCGAGCGCGCGAGGGCGATGAAGAGCTTGTCCTGCCAGATTGGCATCAGCGACCGGGTCGCGGGCCGGATCGAGCGCCGCGACAGGAAGAACGAGGTCGACATGATGTCGAACGTGAAGCCCATCTTGCGAAGCAGGGCGAGCCCTCTTGGGATCACGGGCATCTCCATGTAGCCGTACCGGAGCTCGACCGTCCAGAACGAGTCGCCGAGATGCTCCAAGGTGACGCGGTCCTCCTGCGGCACCCGGGGCGTGTCGAGCGATCGGACCGTGAGGACGATGTTGCGCTCGTGCAGGACCTTGTTGTGCTTCAGGTTGTGGAGGAGCGCCGACGGTGCCCGGGCCGGATCGCTCGTCAGGAAGATCGCCGTGCCCTTCACCCGGTGGGGCGGGCTGCGGACCAGCATGCCGACGAGCTCGCCGAGCTGCACGTCGGTCTTGCGGGTCTTCTCGAACAGGATCCGGGTGCCCCGCACCCAGGTTCCCATGACCAGGATGAGGAAGGCCGCGAGAAGCAGTGGGACGTAGCCCCCCTCCAGGACCTTCGCGAGATTCGCGCCGAGGAACATCAGTTCGATCAGGAGGAACGGCACGATCACGGCGATCGACCGGCCGAGGCTCCACCCCCAGACCCGCCGCATGATGATGAAGACCAGGACGGCGGTGATGATCATCGTGCCTGTGACCGCGATCCCGTAGGCGGACGCGAGGGCGCTGGACGACCGGAACAAGAGGACGAGGACGAGGACGCCGACCAGGAGAAGCGTGTTGATCTGCGGCAGGTAGATCTGACCGGAGTGGCTCGCCGAGGTGTGCCGGATCTCGAGCCGGGGCAGCAGGCCGAGCTGCACGGCCTGGCGGCTCAGCGAGTAGGCGCCCGTGATCACGGCTTGGCTCGCGATGACGGTGGCCAGCGTCGACAGGATGACGAGCGGAAGCAGGAACCACTCGGGGACCAGCTTGAAGAACGGGTCCGAGGCCGTGTCCGGGTCCTGCAGCACGAGGGCTGCCTGCCCGAGATAGTTCAGGATGAGGCACGGCCACACGAACACGAGCCATGTCCGCTGGATCGGCTTTCGGCCGAAATGCCCGAGATCGGCGAACAGCGCCTCCGCTCCGGTGACGGCCAGGAACACGGCCCCGAGTGCGAGCAGCGCCCCCGCGCCGTGGCTGACGAGATACGTGACCGCCCAGTACGGATTGAACGCGTTCAGGACCACCGGCCGGGCCGCGATGTGCGGCAGCGCGGCCACCGCGATCACGACGAAGAACACGACCATGACCGGGCCGAAGAAGGACGCCACCCGGGCCGTGCCGTGGCTCTGGACCAGGAACAGGCCGAGGATGATCGCCATCGTGATCGGCAGGACGTAGGGCTCGAAGGCCGGCGTCACGAGCTTCAGGCCTTCGACGGCCGAGAGGACGGAGATGGCGGGCGTGATGATCGCGTCGCCGTAGAACAGCGCCGCGCCGAGCAGGCCGAGCGCCAGGATGATGAAGCTTCCGCCCGTGGCTTTCCGGGCCAGCGCCATCAGGGACAGCGTGCCGCCTTCGCCGTTGTTGTCCATCCGAAGGACGACGGCGACATATTTCAGCGTGACGATCAGCGACAGGGTCCAGATGATCAGCGAGGCGACGCCGTAGACCTCCGGGTCGGTGATGATGCCGTCGGACTTGGCCGTGTGCAGGGCCTCGCGGAACGCGTAGATCGGACTCGTGCCGATGTCGCCGTAGACGACGCCGGCGGAGCCGAGCGCGAGCATCCAGATCCCGGTCTTGCCGTGGCTCTCCGGCGGGACCGAATCGGCCTGTATCGCCGCATCCGGAGAACCGGCGATCGCGATGCTATCCTGCGCCATGCTCAGACCCGTTCGCCCGAGATGCCGCGGATCGCGGGGCGTCGCGTCGCGCGGCCGCGCGCGTGCGCGGCGGTGCTGCTGCGCTGAGATGCGCCGGAGCCGACGTCAAACCGATCCATCACGATGAGGTTCCGACGCGGCCTCTACTCGGCCGCGTCTCTCGCCATGTCCCGGGCGCCATGCCCGTAGCGCCGCTCGATGTAATCCGCGACCAGCGTCTTGAAGTCCTGCGCGATCGCCGGCCCGCGCAGCGTGAGGGCCTTCGCGCCGTCGATGAACACGGGCGCGGACGGCGTCTCGCCGGTGCCGGGAAGCGAGATGCCGATATCCGCATGCTTCGATTCGCCGGGCCCGTTCACGATGCAGCCCATGACGGCGACATTCAGCGTCTCGACCCCGGGATAGGTGCTCTTCCAGCCCGGCATCGAGACGTGGATCCAGTCCTGGATGTCGCGGGCGAGCTCCTGGAAGACGGTCGAGGTCGTGCGGCCGCAGCCCGGGCAGGCCGCGACCAGCGGAACGAAGGTCCTGAAGCCCATGGTCTGCAGGATCTCCTGCGCGACCTTCACCTCGACGGTCCGGTCGCCGCCCGGCTCCGGCGTCAGCGAGACCCGGATCGTATCGCCGATGCCCTGCTGGAGCAGGATGCCGAGCGCGGCCGAGGAGGCGACGATCCCCTTCGAGCCCATCCCGGCCTCCGTCAGGCCGAGATGGATCGCGTAGTCCGATCGGCTGGCGAGGTCGCGGTAGACCGCAATCAGGTCCTGGACGGCCGAGACCTTGGCGGACAGGATGATGCGGTCGCGCGGCAGGCCGATCTCCTCGGCCCGGGCCGCGGAGGAGAGCGCCGACTGCACCATCGCCTCGCGGGTGATCGCCCGCGCCTCGAGGGGGCGCTCGAGCTTCGCGTTCTCGTCCATCAGGTGCGTCAGCAGCTCCTGGTCGAGCGACCCCCAGTTCGCGCCGATCCGGACGGCCTTGCCGTGCTTCGCGGCGAGCTCGACGATCGCCCCGAACTGGCGGTCCTTCTTGTCCTTGAAGCCGACGTTGCCGGGATTGATCCGGTACTTCGCGAGCGCCTCGGCGCAGGCCGGAAAGGCGGTCAGCAGCTTGTGGCCGATGTAGTGGAAGTCGCCGACGAGCGGAACGTCGACCCCGATCCGGTCGAGCCGCTCACGGATGCGCGGCACGGCCGCCGCGGCCTCGTCGCGGTCGACGGTGATCCGGACGATCTCCGAGCCGGCGCGCGCGAGGGCCGCCACCTGGGCGACCGTGCCGTCGATGTCGGCCGTGTCCGTGTTCGTCATGGATTGCACGACGATCGGGGCGCCGCCCCCGACCAGGACGGAGCCGACCCGGACCGGGACCGTGGCGTGACGGATCGCGGGACCCGCGAACTCGGACATGGATGCCCCTTGGCATGGCCTGATCGCGGCCGGCTTCGACGGAGAGCGTTACCGCCGCGGCCGGGTTCCCGTCAAACCGAGACGGGCGACATGGCGGTGGCGGGACGGCCCATCGGCCGCCCCGCCACCGTAGGATCGTCGTGCGTCAGACGTTCGTCGGGCCGTCCTGGCGCCGGCGGGCCATGTAGGCGTCGAACTCCTCGCGATCCTTCGCGCGCTTCAGGTCGTCGACGAAGCTGCGGAACTCGCGCGCCTCCTCGTCCAGCCTGCGGCGCTCGCGCTCGAGCCGCTCGATCTCGCCGCGACGGTAGTCGTCGAAGGCCGCGTTGCCGCTGCCCGCGAACGGACCGCTCGCGAAGGGGCTGCCGGCCCCGCCGAACCGGAACGCCCGCAGGTCGCCGGCCTGCCGGTCGACGAGGCTCCTGAGCTCGGACAGCCCGGGATACCCCATCACCTTCCAGGCGATGTAGGCGGCGGCCGAGGGCCAGAACCAGAAGAACGCGAACACGATGCCCACGATCTCGAGCGCCCGGCGCGAGCCGCGCGGCGAGGAGCAAGGGGCCATGCCGGCCTGCCAGCCGGGCGAAGCACTCGTCATGATGGTGACCTCCTGTGAGTCGATATGTGAATGTCAACAACATTTACATGCGAGCGGTTGACGGACGTTTCAAGAGCCGGTCAGCGGTTTCTGATGCCCGCCCCGTGGACCACGGCCAGGACCCCGGCCCGAAGCAGCTCGTGCTTGTCCGGCAGGCCCGGCCCGCGCGGCATGAGACCCGCCGCGTCCAATGTGGCGAGCCCGTGCGCGAGCGCCCAGACCTCCATCGCGACGAAGCGCGGGTCGACGCTGCCGAAGCCGTCCGGGAAGGTCCGGTCGAGACCCTCGACCAGGATGTCGAAGGCGCCCCGTGACGGCTTGCCCCAGGGGGAGGGCGGCGGCGGCGCGGCGGGCGGGCGCTCGCCGGGGCCTGTCGAGAACATCGCCACGTAGTAGCCGGGCTCCTTCTCGGCGAAGTCGAGATACGCCTCGCCCATCCGGGTGAAGCGTTCGAGCGGCGTGCCGGCTCCGGCGAGCGCCCGCGACAGCCGCTCGGCCAGTTGGCCGAATCCCCGGAACGCGACCTCCTGAACCAACGCCTCGCGGCCGCGGAAATGGCGGTAGAGCGCGGCCGGGGTGACGCCCGCGAGCTTCGCGGCGTCGACCAGCGTGAAGCCGCCGAGCCCGCGCTCGGCTATGAAGCGGCGCGCCGCCTCGATCAGGGCCTCCTTGAGGTTGCCGTGGTGGTACCCCCGCCTGTCGGGATCTCCGTCCGGTGCCTCGCCGCTGCGCGCGGGTCCCCGCCAATACCCCAACGCCCCAGGCCCCTTCTTCGTCCCGGCGCGTATCGCCGTCTGTCGTTATAACTTTCTCGGCCGAAAATAATAACGACGGTTCATCACGCTCGCTGGTCAACGAGACCGGGAGCTTGAAGTTGCTCATGACAGGAGGCCTGGAATCGACCGGAGGCCGCCGATCGGCGGCTCGCCTCGATATGGGCCGAGTTGTTAACGATCTTGGGCAACGAATCGTAACTCTCCTTTGTCACCGCCTGTGCTAGGACGGCACGATGATCCGACACCCGACTCAGGACGCCGGCTTCGGCGTGTACGTCCACTGGCCGTTCTGCCTGTCGAAGTGCCCCTATTGCGACTTCAACAGCCACGTCCGGGCTGAGCGGATCGACGAGGAGCGCTATGTCGAGGCGTTCCGGCGCGAGATCGCCCATGCCGGAGAGATGGCACCGGGCCGGACCGTCTCCAGCATCTTTCTCGGCGGCGGCACGCCGTCGCTGATGCGGCCCGAAACCGTCGCCGCGATCCTGGACGCGATCGCGATGAGCTGGAGCGTCGCGCGCGGCGCCGAGGTGACGCTCGAGGCGAACCCGACCTCCGTCGAGGCCGACCGCTTCCGGGGCTATCGGGCCGCCGGCGTGAACCGCGTGTCGCTCGGCGTCCAGGCCCTCGACGACGGCGACCTGCGCCGGCTCGGCCGTCTGCACAGCGTCGACGAGGCGATGCGGGCCGTCGAGGTCGCCCGGAAGCATTTCAGCCGGTTCTCGTTCGACCTCATCTATGCCCGCCCGGACCAGACCCCGAAGGCGTGGCGGGCCGAGCTCGGGCAGGCGATCGCGCGCGCGGCGGACCACCTCTCGCTCTACCAGCTCACGATCGAGCCGGACACCTGGTTCCAGAAGCTGCACGCCGCCGGGCGGCTGACGGTGCCCGACCCCGAGGCCGCCAGGGTCCTCTACGACGTCACCCAGGAGGTCTGCGACCGGGCCGGCCTGCCGGCCTACGAGATCTCGAATCACGCCCGACCGGGCGCCGAATCGCGCCATAACCTCGTGTACTGGCGCTACGGCGAATATGCCGGCATCGGGCCGGGCGCGCATGGCCGGATCATGACCGCGAAGGGTCGCACCGCGACCGCGACGGAGCGCTCGCCCGAGGCGTGGCTCGCCCGCGTCGAGCGCTACGGCCACGGCATGACCGAGGAGACGCTCCTCACCCGCGAGGAGGCGGGCGACGAGTTCCTCCTCATGGGGCTTCGGCTCCGGGAGGGGATCGAGCCCGCCCGCTACCGGATCATCTCCGGCCGGACGCTCGACCACGAGCGCATCCAGGACCTGATGGGCGACGGCCTGATCGCGCATCGCGTCGGCGCGCGGCTCGCCGTGACGCCGGCCGGCTTCCCGGTGCTCGACGCCGTGGTGGCCGACCTCGCGGCGTGAACGCCACGGGACCCCGCATCGCGGACCTCACACGGCCTCACGCTCCGCGAACCTCCGCGACGTGTCGCGGGACATGACGCGGCCGTACCCCGGGCGAGGTACGGCCGCGGGAACGCGTCAGATCACGCGACGGCTGCGGCCTGCGATCATGCCGTAGATGAACAGCACGACGATCGCGCCGACGACCGCACCGATGAAGCCCGCGCCCTGGTCGGCCCGATACCAGCCGAGCGCCTGGCCGAGATAGGTCGCGACGAAAGCCCCGATGATGCCGAGGATCGTGGTCAGGATGAATCCGGTCGGCTCGTTCGGCCCCGGCATGATGAATTTCGCGACCACGCCCGCGAGGAAGCCGATGATGATCGTCCAGAGAATGCCCATGAAAGTCCTGCTCCTGCTTGTTCCGCGTAAGAACGCCGCCGAACGGTCAAGGTTGCACGGAATTCGAAGGCGACGAGACGGGCGCGATCAGGCGCGCGCCGACATGGTCTCTTGCTCTCGCGCCGAGCCGATCCGTAGATGAGCCCCAAGGGAGACGGAGGGACCATGAGCGAAGACAGGACGAGCGTCGCGCCCCGCGTGATTCACCTCGGGCCGGGCGACACCGTCGTGGTCGCGGTCGACATCGTCCGGCAGGGCGACACCGCGCACGCGATCACGGCCCGGGCCCGCATCCCGAAGGGCCACAAGATGGCGGTGGTGCCCATGCGCGAGGGCGAGCCGATCGTGAAGCTCGGCCAGATCATCGGTTTCGCGACCGGCCACATCGCGCCCGGCGACTGGGTGCACGAGCACAATGTCGGCCTGCACGATTTCGCCCGCGACTACCGCTTCGCGGAGGACGCGCGCGACGACGGGCTCCTGCCCGAGGCCGAGCGGGCGACGTTCGAAGGCTTTAGGCGCGCGAACGGCCGCACGGGCACGCGCAATTATATCGGCATCCTGACCTCGGTGAACTGCTCGGCCTCCGTCGCCCGCTTCGCGGCCCAGTCGGTCGAGCGCTCGGGCGCGCTCGCGGAGTACCCCGGCATCGACGGGATCGTGGCGATCGTGCACGGCACGGGCTGCGGCCACGCGGCCTCGGGCGAAGGCTTCGACGTGCTGCGCCGAACGCAATGGGGTTACGCGAGCCACCCGAACTTCGCGGGGGTCGTCATGGTCGGGCTCGGCTGCGAGGTGTTCCAGATCGGCCGCATGAAGCGGGAATACGGCCTCTCCGAGACCGACACCTTCCGGACCATGACGATCCAGGAGACCGGCGGCACCCGAAAGACCGTGGAGGCGATCGCGGCCGCGATCCGGGACATGCTGCCGATCGCGGCGGCCCAGCACCGGACGACCCGCCCCGCCTCCGAGCTCGTGCTCGCCCTGCAATGCGGCGGCTCGGACGGCTATTCGGCGCTGACCGCGAACCCCGCCCTCGGGGCCGCGTCCGACATCCTGGTCCGCCACGGCGGCACTTCGATCCTGTCCGAGACTCCCGAGATCTACGGGGCGGAGCACCTTCTGACCCGTCGCGCCGCGACGCGCGAGATCGGCGAGCGGCTCGTCTCGCGCATTCGTTGGTGGGAGGATTACACGGCGAAGAACGGCGGCGAGATGAACAACAACCCGTCGCCCGGCAACAAGGCCGGCGGGCTCACGACCATCCTCGAGAAGTCGCTCGGGGCCGCGGCGAAGGGCGGCCGCTCGACGCTCCGGGCCGTCTACGAATACGCCGAGCAGGTGCGCGAGCACGGCTTCGTCTACATGGACACGCCGGGCTACGACCCGGTCGCGGCGACCGGCCAGGTCGCGGGCGGCGCGAACCTCATCTGCTTCACGACCGGCCGCGGCTCGGCCTTCGGGGCGAAACCCGCGCCCTCGATCAAGCTCGCGACCAATTCCGACATCTACGCCAAGATGGAGGAGGACATGGACATCGATTGCGGAGACATCCTCGAGGGCATGCCGGTCGAGGAGAAGGGCCGCGAGATCTTCGCGAAGGTGCTGGCCGTCGCGTCCGGCCAGCACACGAAGAGCGAGGACCTCGGCTACGGCGATTCGGAGTTCGTGCCCTGGCAGATCGGAGCCGTGATGTAGGGCGCCGAGGCGGGCGCGGCCGGGCCGTCGCATGAGCGAGCCGGCAGCGCTCGCGGCGATCGACGGCCTGATCCGCCGGGGCGAGTTCATCGGCGCCTACGACCGGGCGAGGGAGGCCCTGGCGGCCGGGCTCGATCACCCGCGGCTCCGTTACCTCAGCGTGCTGGCCCTCGCCCGGGCGGGCGCGACCGCGAAGGCGGCGGCGCAGTACCACATCCTCGCGCTGCATCGGGCCGGGGACGTCGATTCCCTCGCGCTCTGGGCCCGGATCCTGAAGGACGTCGCCCTCGCGGCCCCCCCTGGCGTCCGAACCCGGAGGCTCGAGCGGGCGGCCCGGGCCTATCTCCGGGTCTTCCGGCGGACCCGGAGTTCGTACCCGGCGATCAACGCCTCGACGCTCATGCTCCTCGCCGGCCAGGATGCCGCCGCGCGGGATCTCGCGGCCTTGCTGCTCGACGTGCCGAAGATCGCCGCGCCGCTCGATTATTATGCGGCCGCGACCCGGGCCGAAGCGCTCGTCGTCCTCGGACGCTGGGAGGAGGCCGCCCGTGCCCTGACGCATGCCCGAACGCTCGCGGGGCCGGATGTCGGCGCGCTCTCGACCACGCGCCGCCAGCTCGCGACGCTGCTCGCAGCCGGGCCGGCCGACGCCGCGACGGCCCGCGACCTGCTCGCGCGGCTGCGGCTGCCCCGGGTC
>CAXTKM010000060.1:0-7625 GCA_964244795.1 uncultured Enterovirga sp. | reverse complement strand
CCTGCACTACAGCCTCGGCGAGATCGCGCCGGGGCGGGAGCCGGAGCTCGCCCGCGCGGTCGCCGCGCGCCTCGTGGACGAAGCGGTCGGGTTCGGGGTCGGCGCGCTCTGGACCAGCGGCGCTCTGGTGGCGGCCGAGCGGATCCTCGCGCACGGGGCCGAGCTGCACCTCGTCCTGCCCTTCGCGGTGCCCGACTATCTCGGGCAGATCGCGCGCCTGCGGCCCGGCCCGGAGGTCGAGCGGCGCCGTCGCTGCATCGCGGCCGCCGCCACGATCACGGCTGCGACCACCGACGGCGATTACCCGGACCCGACGCTCGTTTCCTACGCGGCCTCGATCGCCGACGGGCTCGCCCGGACCCGGGCCCGCATGCTGGCGACGGAGTGCGTCGCGTTCACGGAACTCGATGACCTTCGCGCGAACGCCGGGGATGGCGAAGGTGGTTCGCGCAAAGGTCCTCATGCCGAGGTGCGAGCCGAAGGCGAGCCTCGGAGCACGCGGGACACGCCGTGTCCGACGGACAATGCTCCAAGCCCGCGGCCGGCGCCGGGCGCCCCCGTGCGCGAGATCCGGGCGCTTCTGTTCGCCGACGTCTACCGGTTCTCGTCGACCGTGCCGGAATCCCGCATGCCGGCCTTCTGGTCGGGCTTCATGGGCGAGATCGCGACCGTGGTGGACGAGGCAGGCCCGGCGATTCTCTACCGGAACACCTGGGGCGACGCCCTCTTCCTCGTGCTCGCCGGGATCGAGGACGCGGCCGAGATCGCGCTCTCGCTCCAGGAGCGGGTGACGGCTTTCCGGGCGAGACAGCCTTCCGGGCCCGAGCTCAGGATCGGGCTCCACCATGGCCCCGTGTTCCGGGGCCGTGACCCCGTCCGGGGCGTCGCGACCTATTTCGGGACGCAGGTGTCGCGCGCCGCCCGGGTCGAGCCGGTGGCGCCGCCGGGCGCGGTCTATGTCACGGAGCCCTTCGCGGCGATCCTGGCAGCGTCGGGGAACGAGGCGTTCGAGACCGGCTATGTCGGCGTCGTGCCGCTGCCGAAGCGCTACGGCGAGCACCGGATGTACCGGCTCGCGCGGCGCTGGCCGGGCGCGGCCGGCGGGCCGTAGCTACTCGCCCCGCCATTGCGGCGGGCGCTTGTTGAGGAACGCCTCCATGCCCTCCCGGAAATCGGCGCTCATGTAGCAGCTCAGGATCAGGTCCTCGCCCTCGTCTCGGGACAGGCGGGGCATCAGCCGGCGGACCGCCTCCTTGGTGGCCTGGAGCGTCAGCGGGGCGTGGCCCGCGACCGTGCGGGCGAGGGCGAGCGCGGCGACCGCGAGGTCCTCGCCGGCCGGGACGATCTTCGTCAGGAGCCCGATCGCGAGCGATTCCTCGGCCTCGACGAGCCGGGCCGTGAAGACGACGTCCTTCACCCGGGCCGGGCCGATCAGGGCCGTGATCCGGCTGATGTTCGACATCGAGAGGCAGTTGCCGAGCGTGCGGGCGATCGGGAAGCCGAACCGGGTGGAGGCCGTGCCGATCCTGAGATCGCAGCAGGCCGCGATCCCGGCCCCGCCGCCCGTGCAGGCGCCGGAGATCGCCGCGATCGTGGGCACCCGGCAGCTCTCGAGCTCGCCCAGCACCCGGTCGATCCGGGCCTCGTAGGCGAGCGCGTCCTCCGGACCCTCGAAGGCCCGGAACTGGGAGATGTCGGTGCCCGACGCGAAGGCTTTCTCGCCCGCGCCGGTGAGGATCATCGCCTTGACCGAGCGATCCTCGTTCACCTCGCGGCAGATCTCGGCCAGCCGCTCGTACATCGCGAAGGTGAGCGCGTTCCGGGCCTGGGGGCGGTTGAACGTGACCCGGGCGATCCCGTCCTCGATGGCATAGAGAAGGTCGTCATGGCCGGCCGGCGCCGGGGCGGTGGCAAGGCTCGCGCTCATGAATACGCTCTCCTGTCGGCGGCCGGGAGACCGCCGCCCGGCCCGCTCTATCGAAGCCGGGCGGGACCGTCGAGGCTGCCCGGGGTCGGCCAGTGTCTCGCTCGAAGCGCTGCTGCCGACGCTCGAAACGCTGCTGCCGACCGCGCCGTCCCAATCCGTCCGCCCGCCTTCCACACCCGTCGTAACCGGTCCCCCATCCATCGGGCAGGGATATGACCGTACCTTATAAGGTAGAGCTTATAAGACAGGAGGCGCGACGGAGCTGGGCGAGGCGCTCGGCTGCCCGGCACGGCCCGCTCGGCCGACATCGACGGGTGTGCCGATCCCCCCTCCGGCGCGTGGTTCCCGGCTCCGCCGTCCGGGCGCGATCGCTCGAAGGGGTCGGCCCTCCTACTTCGCCTTGAGGAAGGCCTCGACCTCGAGCAGCACGAACTCGTTGTCGTCGGCCCGGTTCGGCTCGCGGCTCGACGAGAACGGCAGGTTGTTGTCGTTGCCGACCACGATGTGGCTGCCGTCGACGATCTCGACGTTCTCGATCGTGAAGAACGGGAAGCTGAGGCGGCCATCGACCAGGGGCTTGCGGGACAGCCGCTTCGGATCCTCGATGCCGAGGAGGTCGATGTAGCCGATCTTCCGGACGGCGGCGTTCGCGTCGGTCATCTCGATCTTGTAGACGCGCTTCAGCGCCGGGAGCTTCCCGAAGCAGTCGGGGCGCTTCGTGCCGGCCGGGCAGGCCTTGTCCGGCGTGCCTTCGCCGTCGTCGCGCTCGATCACGAGGGCGGTGGTCGCGTCGATCATGTTGAAGTCGCCGATCGCGAGACCCGGCTGCTCCAGCACGTATTTCCAATGCCGGCCGGTCCATTGTCCGCCCGCGACGTCGAACTCCAGGATGCGGAGGTACTGGCGGCCGTCCGCCGTCTTCTCCCAATCCTTGGCGTCGGCGTCCCAGAGCGGGCCTTCGAGCAGTGGGTAGAGGAAGCGTCCGTCCGGCGAGGAGGCCATGCCCTCGAAGCCCTTCGAGCGGCGCGTGTTGAACGCGACCGGGCCGTTCGGGACCGCGGGCGTCGTCAGCGCCGGGTGATCCGGCGAGCGGACGGGCTTCCCGTCTGCGCTCGTCTCGAACACGGCCTCGATCTTGCCGCTCATGTCGGCCCGGATCAGGAACGGCCCGAACTCCTCGCCGATCCAGAGCTTGCCGCCGACGATCTGGACGCTTTCCGGGTCGAAATCCGAGCCCGTGAGGTAGCGCTTCGCCGTGCCCTCGTGGACGATCCGGAACGGAACGCGCTTGTCGGGATCGTGCAGGAACACGGTCTCGACCAGGGTCACCGTGCCGGCCGCCCAGTCGATGCGGTTCCGGGTCAGGAAGAGCATCGCGTCCGGCGAGTTCGCCTTCGACCCGAAGCCGTTGTCGGTCAGGACCCAGAAGGTGCCGTCCGGCATGCGCTTGATGCCGGAATGGCCCTGCCGGGCCTGGCCGGCGAAGGGCATCTTCACCCCGGTCGGCCGGCCGTCGGAGGTGCCCTCGAGCGTCCCGAGCGCCTCGGTCCTGGCCCCGTTCGTGAACTTGCCCGCGTGCCGCAGGTCCTCCGGCGCATCCGCCGGCACCGCGACGAGGCTCTCGGCCGGCAGGACGGCATGGCCGGCGAGCGTCGCCGGGAAGCGGCCGTCCTGCGCGAAGGCTAAGCCGGGACAGGCAGCCGCGAGGGCGAGGGCGAAGCGAAGGGGCAGGCGCATGGGCGGGACCTCGTGGCTGGCGCGAGGTCATCCAACGTGGCCGTGACGTCCGGCCGACGGTTTCGTGACGGCGGGCTGACAGCGAAACCGTCGGGGTGCCCTGCGCCGCGCCCGCAAACCCGACGCGGCTCCCTCTCCCTCTCGCCGGCCGAAGGCCGGACGGGAGAGGGGACGCGGCGCAGGCCTCCTTCGCGGCTTCGTGAAGCCTCTCAGGTGCCCGAGCCGAGCGTCCGGGGCGCGGGGCTCACGATCGTGGTCGCGCCGTTGCGGAGCTCGAGCACCGCGAGGGTGCGGTCGTTCGTGCCGTCGGCCTTGAACCGGAACGTGCCGTCGACGCCCGCGAAGCCGGACCCGGTCTGGAGCGTCGTCTCGGAGAAGCGCTGCGGCCCCTGGGTGCGAGCAAGCGCCGCCGCGAGCGAGACGGCGTCGTAGGAGAGCGTCGCGATCCGGGTCGGCTCGGAGCCGAACTTCGCCCGGTAGCGGCCCGCGAAGGACGCGAAGCCCGCGCTGTCCGGCGCCGCGTACCAGCCGCCCTGGAGCGAGGCGAGCCGGCTCGTGCGCGGGTCGTTCCAGACGCCCGTGCCGAGCGGCTTCACGCGGGCCGGGTTGAAGCCTGCGCCCGCGAGGGCCGCGCCGACAGCCGCGAGCCCGTCGCCCGAATCGGGCAGGAGGATCGCGTCCGCCTGCGCGGCATCGCCCGCGACCACGGACGCGATGCGGGCGACCGCCGGGCCGGGCTGCCCGGCAGGATATCGCTCGACGGCCGCGACCCGGAAGCCGCGTCGCGCCGCGACCTCCCGGAACTCGGCCTCGACGACGTTGCCGTAGGTCGTCTCCGGGATCAGGGCCGCGAAGGACTTCCGGCCCTGCGCGGCGGCGTGGTCGAGCACCCGCTCCACCTCCGGCTGCGGCGTGAAGCTGAGGAGGTACACGCCCCGTGCCGCGACCGAGGTGTCCGTCGAGAAGGCGATGAGGGGCTTGCCGGCGCCGCGCGCCACTTGGGCGGCGGCCGAGACGGTCGGCGCGAAGAGCGGCCCGAGGATCAGCTCGTTCCCCTCCTGCACGGCTTGCGTCGCGGCCTCGCGGGCGCCCTCGGCCGTGCCGCGGTCGTCCTTCACGGCGATCGCGAGGTCCGCGCCCTGGAACTCCGAGATCGCGAGCTCGGCCGCGTTGCGGAGCGACTGGCCGGCGACGGCGCCCTGGCCCGTCCCGGTGAGCGGCAGGATCAGGGCGACCTTCACGGAGCCCGTCCCGATGGTGTTGCCCTTCGGCTGCTCCGCCGGAGGCGCCTCCGCGACGGGACCGACCTCCGTCGCGCCGCGCAGCCGCGCGTTCATGCAGCCGCCGGACGCGAGGCTCGCGAGGATCAGGAGCCCGGCGGCGATGCGGGGCAGGGGGCCGGACGGCGTCATCGAGGCACCCTTCGGACGCGGCTCGCGGCAGGCGCCGCGTCTGGCACGATGGAGGGTCATGGCCAACAAAGGCTTAACGACGCTCCCCCGTCAACGCCGTGCCGGCCGGCCCGCTTTTCGGGGACGGTCGATCGTGCCAGAGACGGCCCGTCACGCGAGGGGCGGCATGGTGCAGAGGATCGACAACCGGACGGGCCGATCCGGCGGTCCGCCCCGTCCGGGTCGGCCCCCCGCGACCTTCACGGCCTTCGGGCTCGCGGCCGAGGCGGACCCCATTCCGCCCGGTCTCTACGTCGTCGCGACCCCGATCGGAAACCTCGGCGACGTGTCGCTCCGGGCGCACCGGACCCTCGCGGCCGCCGACGCCATCTTGGCCGAGGACACACGGGTCACGAAGACGCTGCTCGCCCATTACGGCATCACGACGCCGCTGGTCGCCTATCACGAGCACACCGGCGACGTCGTCCGCGAGCGGATGATCCAGCGGATCGGAGACGGGCAGGCGCTGGCCCTCGTGTCGGATGCCGGCACCCCGCTCGTCTCCGATCCGGGCTACCGCCTGGTCGAGGCCGCGATCGCAGCGAACCTGCTCGTGGTCCCGATCCCGGGCGCCTCGGCGGCGCTGGCCGCGCTCGTGGTCGCGGGCCTGCCGACGGACCGCTTCTTCTTCGAGGGTTTCCTGCCCGCGAAATCCGGCCCGCGCCGGTCGCGCCTGGCCGAGCTCGCAGGGATCCCGGGCACGCTCGTCCTCTACGAGGCCCCGCACCGGATCGCGGAGGCGCTGGCGGATGCCGCCGCCGTCCTCGGCGACCGCTCCGCGACCGTCGCGCGCGAGCTGACGAAGCTGCACGAGCAGATCCGGCGCGGACGCCTGCCGGAGCTCGCGGCGCTCTACGCGGCCGAGCCGGCGCCGCGCGGCGAGATCGTGCTCCTGGTCGCGCCCGCGGCGCCCGAGACGCTCGCCGAGGCGGCGGGCGCGGGCCTCGACGGGAAGCTCCGGGCGGCGCTCGCCCGGCACAGCGTCAAGGACGCGGCTGCCGTGGTGGCGGGCGAGACCGGCCTGCCCCGGCGCGAGGTCTACGGGCGCGCGCTCGCCCTCGCCCGGGACGAGGGCGCGCCGACCGGAGACGGATCCGAGCCGGATCGCGACGCGCCGTGAAGACCGCGGCGGGCCGGCGCCGCTTCACCTTCCTGCGCGGGCTCGGGGCGGAGCGGCTCGCGCTCGCCTGGCTCATGCTGAAGGGCTACCGTCCGCTCGCGCGCCGGTACCAGGAGGCCGGCGGCGAGATCGACCTCGTCATGCGGCGGGGCCGGACGGTGATCTTCGTCGAGGTGAAGGCCCGAGCCCGGATGGAGGCGGCGCTGGAATCGGTCGACGAGGCGAAGCGGCGCCGGGTGCGCCGCGCCGCCCGGGCCTGGCTCGCCCGCCATCCCTGGGCGGCTTCAGGCCTGACGCTCCGGGCCGACGCGGTCTTCATCGCCCCGGGCTCCTTCCCGCGCCACGTTCCGGATGCCTTCCCGCTGGATTAGGGACGGCAGGCTATGCGAGGCCGCTCGACTCGGTCGAGAATGGCGCCGAACCGGATCCGGGCTGATCGATGCGACTTCTCTTCCTCGGCGACGTCGTCGGCCGGCCGGGCCGCAAGGCCGTGAGCGATCGGCTTCCGGCCTTGCGGACCCGCTGGCAGCTCGACGCGGTCGTGATCAACGGCGAGAACTCCGCCGGCGGGTTCGGGATCACGGAGGCGATCTGCGAGGAGTTCGTCGCCGCGGGGGCCGACGCCGTCACGCTCGGCAACCATTCCTGGGACCAGCGCGAGGCGCTGGTCTTCATCGCCCGCCAGCCGCGGCTCGTGCGGCCGTGCAACTACCCGGCCGGGACGCCCGGCCGGGGCGCTGCCTTGATCGATCTCGCGGGCGGCCAACGGCTCCTCGTCGTGAACGTGCTCGGCCGCGTGTTCATGGACGCGCTGGACGATCCTTTCGCGGCGGTCGAGCGCGAGATCGGCCTTTGCCCGCTCGGCCAGGTCGCGGACGCGATCCTGGTCGACATCCACGCCGAGGCCACGAGCGAGAAGCAGGCGCTCGCCTATCATCTCGATGGGCGGGTCTCGGTCGCGCTCGGCACGCACACGCACGTGCCGACGGCCGACGGCCGCATCCTGCCGGCCGGCACGGCGTACCTGTCGGATGCCGGCATGTGCGGCGACTACGAATCGGTGCTCGGCCTGCAGCGCGAGGAGCCGATCCGGCGCTTCATCGAGAAGGTGCCGGGCTCGCGGGCCGAGGTCGCGACCGGGGAGGGCACGCTGTGCGGCCTCGCGGTCGAGACGGACGACCGCACGGGGCTCGCCGTGAAGGTGGCGCCCGTCCGGATCGGGCCGCTCCTCAGCGAGAGCCGGCCGGAGTTCTGGGATCGGTGAGGTCCGAGCTTCAGAGCATGCTGCGGGAAAGTGGAGCCCGGTTTCCCGAAAACAGCATGCGTTTACAAGAGGCTAGGGTGTGGACTCATTGAAGCCAATGCGTGATGGCGACGGCGAGGCAGAGGC
>CAXTKM010000059.1:15316-17772 GCA_964244795.1 uncultured Enterovirga sp. | reverse complement strand
AGACCGAGATGGACCTCGTGCACGGCAAGGCCGAGGTCATCATCGGCAAGCAGCGCCATGGGCCGACCGGCACCGTGCAGCTCGCCTTCCAGGCCGACGTGACGCGGTTCACGGACCTCGCGACCGAGGATAGGATGCCGGAGCGGTTCTGAGGATTTCTACGCCTCTCCGTCTGGCGCTACGCTCGTTCCATCTTTGAGGAGACCGGCATGAGGGCGGTGAAGCTGAAGGCCGATGTCGTCGATCCGGCTGCGTACGACCGTGACTTCTACACGTGGACGATCGATCAGGCGTCGGCGCTCCGGGCGGGCCGTCTCCGAGACCTCGATCTCGAACACTTGGCCGAGGAGATCGAGGATTTGGGCAAGGAGCAGTTCAGCAAGCTCGAGAGTGCGCTCAGAATCCTCCTCCTACACGTCCTCAAATGGGATCAGCAGCCGTGGCGGCGCACTCGGAGCTGGGTGATCTCCATCACGTGGCAGCGAACCCACTACGCCGACGTGCTCGGCGACAACCCGGGGCTCAAGCCGCGCCGACAGGAGGCTCTCGATCGAGCCTATCGGAAGGCTCGCCTGGAATCCGCGGAGGAGACGGGACTTTCTCTCGCGGTCTTCCCGGCAGAATGTCCCTATACCTTCGAGGAACTTCTGACGAAGCCGATCGAGTGGCCCTAGGCTCGAGGATCCCAGGCAGGACTCCCGAGCCGGACGACTTTGGGACGGGCGCCATCCTCACCATCGACCTCGGTGCGTTGGCCGCGAACTGGCGGACGCTGCGGGACCGGGCCGGGTCGACGGAATGCGCGGCCGTGGTGAAGGCCGACGCCTACGGGATCGGAACAGAGCCCGCCGTCCGGGCCCTCTCGGCCGCGGGTTGTCGGACGTTCTTCGTCGCGCATCTCGGCGAGGCCCGGCGCGTGCGGGCCGAGGACCCGGCGGCGGTCGTCTACGTCCTGAACGGCCTCCTGCCCGGCATGGCGCCGCTTTTCGTCGAGGAGGGCGTGCGGCCCGTGCTCGGGTCGTTCGAGGAGCTCGACGAATGGGCCGCGGCTGGCGCGGGGCGACCGGCCGCGATCCATGTCGACACGGGCATGAACCGGCTCGGATTCCCGCCCGATGCGGCTGAATCCCTCGCGGCCGACCCGCGTCTCGCCGCGGTCCGGCCGACGCTGCTGATGAGCCATTTCACGTCGGCCGAGGTCCGCTCCAGCTCCGCCAATCGGCGACAGGTCGAGGCCTTCGCGGCGGTCAGAGCCGCTCTTCCGGGCATCCCCGCCTCGCTCGCGAACTCGTCCGGGATCTTTCTCGACCCGGTTCCGGCCTTCGCCCTCGTTCGGCCCGGCTACGCGCTCTACGGCGGCAACCCGACGCCGGGCGAGCCGAACCCGATGCGCCCGGTCGTCCGTCTCGATGCCACGATCGTCCAGACCCGCGAGGTCCCGGCTGGCGCGACCGTCGGGTACAACGAGACCTGGACGGCCGCCGGCCCGCGCCGGCTCGCGACCCTCTCGATCGGCTATGCCGACGGCTTCCCGCGCGCGGCGGGCGGGACGGACCGGGCGCGGGCAGAGGCCCTGGCGACTGGAGCGGCGCTGGTCGCCGGCCGGCTCTGCCCCTTCGCGGGCGGCGTCTCGATGGACCTCGTCGTGATCGACGTGACCGGCGTGTCCGAGCGCGAGGCATGCAGGGGCGCGACCGCGACCCTGATCGGGGACGCGCTCGACCTCGACACCGTCGGCCGGCACGCGGGCACGATCGGCTACGAGATCCTGACGCGGCTCGGCCGTCGCTTCGCCCGCCGCTACCAGGCCGTCTGACCCCGATGGCGAAGCACACGTCCTTCGCCTGCCAGAGCTGCGGGGCGGTCTACAACCGGTGGCGCGGCAAGTGCGAGGCCTGCGGCGGCTGGAACACGGTCGCTGAAGAGGCCGGCGCGCCGCCGCAGGCCGGGCCGTCCGCCACCCGGTCCGGCCGGCCCCGCGGCCGCGTCTTCGCGCTGGAGGGGCTCGCGGGCGAGACGCGCGATGCGCCCCGGACCCGCACCGGCAACGCCGAGTTCGACCGCGTCGCGGGTGGCGGGCTCGTGCCCGGCTCCGTGATCCTGATCGGCGGCGACCCGGGCATCGGCAAGTCCACGCTCCTGATCCAGGTCTCGGCGGCGCTCGCCGGGGCGGGACACCGGGTCGTCTACATCTCGGGCGAGGAGGCGGTCGCGCAGGTGCGCCTCCGGGCCGAGCGGCTCGGACTCGCCCGGACGCCGGTCGAGCTCGCGGCCGAGACGAATGTCGAGGACATCGTCGCGACCCTCTCCTCCGGACCCGCGCCGCGGCTCGCGGTGATCGACTCGATCCAGACCATGTGGACGGACACGATCGAGTCCGCTCCGGGCACCGTCGGGCAGGTCCGGGGCTCGGCCCAGGCGCTGATCCGCTTCGCGAAGCAGCACGGGACCGCGAT
>CAXTKM010000059.1:5605-15306 GCA_964244795.1 uncultured Enterovirga sp. | reverse complement strand
GGCGTCGAAAGCCCTCAGACGGCGAGCGGTCTGCTCGCCGAGGTCCCCGGCACCGATGATCAGGACTCGCTTGTCGCGGAGGTCGTCACCCTGGATCAGGTCCCACCGGCCCTGGTGCTGGGCGGTGCCGACCTCGGGACCGCGATCATCCTGGTCGGCCACGTGACGAAGGACGGACAGATCGCAGGCCCCCGCGTCGTCGAGCACATGGTCGATTGCGTGGCATCCTTCGAGGGCGATGCCGGCCACCATTTCCGCATCCTTCGGGCCGCGAAGAACCGGTTCGGGCCGACGGACGAGATCGGCGTCTTCGAGATGACGGACCGGGGCCTGGCCGAGGTCCCGAACCCGTCCGAGCTCTTCCTCGCGGGCCGCGACCGGGCGACGCCGGGCACGGCGGTCTTCGCCGGCATCGAGGGCACGCGGCCGCTCCTCGTCGAGGTCCAGGCGCTGGTCGCCCCCTCCTCCCTCGGCACCCCGCGCCGATCCGTGGTCGGCTGGGACCCGGCCCGCCTGTCGATGGTGATCGCCGTGCTCGAGGCGCATGCGGGCGTGCGGCTCGGGCAGCACGACGTGTACCTCAACGTCGCGGGAGGGCTCCGGATCACCGAGCCCGCGGCCGACCTCGCGGCCGCGGCCGCGCTCGTGTCGTCGCTCACCGGCACTCCGCTTCCGGGCGAGAGCTGCTATTTCGGCGAGGTCGGGCTGTCCGGCGCCGTCCGGCCCGTCACGCAGATCCCGGCCCGGATCAAGGAGGCCGCGAAGCTCGGCTTCTCGGTCCCGGTCGGGCCGGCCCCGCCCGGAGACATGGGCGAGCGCGCGGGCGGGACAGCGCCGCTCGCCCATGTCCAGGACCTCGTCGCCCGCATCGCGGGCCGCCGGCCTCTGCCCTCGGGGCCGGAGCGGGACGAGCCCGAGCCGCGCCGGCGCGTCGATGCGTACCGGCAACAGCCGGGGGCAAAGCGAACCCGGAGCCCGGCGGCAGGATGACGTGAGGCGGTGCCCGAGCTATAGGTTCGGGCTCTTGCGCCGCCCGGCCCGACCGACTCGGACACGCTCTTCATGCCGGCCTCGATCCCTGTCTCGATCCTCGACCTCGTGGTCATCGGCGTTGTCGTCATTTCGGCGCTGCTGGCGGCCGTGCGGGGTTTCACGCGCGAGGTGCTGGCGATCGTGGCCTGGGTGACGGCCGCCGCCGCTGCCTGGTTCCTGCATCCGCTCGTCCTGCCGCGCATCAAGGACTACATCGCGAACCCGAACATCGCGCTGGTCGCCGCGATCGGGTCGATCTTCGTCGTCGTGCTCCTGATCGTGTCGATCATCACGGTCAAGTTCTCGGACTTCATCCTCGATTCCCGCATCGGCGCGCTCGACCGGACGCTCGGCTTTCTGTTCGGGGCCGCCCGCGGCTTCATCATCTGCGTGATCGGGTGGACGTTCCTGGCCTGGCTCGTGCAGGGCAAGATGCCGGAATGGGCGACGACTGCCCGCGCCCGGCCCATGCTCGAGAGCACGAGCGCCACGATCATCGCGGTCCTGCCCGATCCGGACGGCGTGATGGCGCAGTTCAAGCGCCGCCAGGCCGGCCCCGAGGGCGAGGCCGTGCCCGACACCAAGACGACGGCCCCGGCGCCCGTTGCCCCGGCCGCGCCTCCCCGTCGGGGCTGACCTGCGCACATGGCCCTCGGGGCCTGTGGCAAAACCGGGCCCGATCGCGTAAAGCTCGACCTTGATGCGAAAGGGATCGGACCCCATGGCTCCAGCCTCGCAGGTCGAATCGAACTCCTGGCATGACGACGAGGACGGCGACACGCTGCGCGAGGAATGCGGCGTGTTCGGCATCTACGGCCATCCGGAGGCGGCCGCGATCACGGCGCTCGGCCTGCACGCCCTGCAGCATCGCGGGCAGGAAGCGGCCGGCATCACGTCCTTCGACGGGACCCGCTTCAACTCGGAGCGCCGGCTCGGCCTCGTCGGCGATCACTTCTCGAAGGCCTCGACGATCGAGCGGTTGCCCGGGCGCTGCTCGATCGGGCACACCCGCTACTCGACCACAGGCGAGACGATCCTTCGCAACGTGCAGCCGCTCTTCGCAGAGCTGCAGACGGGCGGCTTCGCGGTCGCGCATAACGGCAACCTGTCGAATGGCCTGACGCTCCGGCGCGAGCTGATCCGCGACGGCGCGATCTTCCAGGCGACCTCCGACACGGAGGTTATCCTGCATCTCGTCGCCCGGTCTCGGCGCAACCGCTTCATCGACCGCTTCACGGACGCGCTCTCGCAGGTCGAGGGCGGCTACGCCTTCGTCGGGATGACGAACAAGAAGCTGATCGGCGCACGCGACCCGCTCGGCATCCGGCCGCTCGTGCTGGGCGATCTCGACGGCTGCCCGATCCTCGCGTCCGAGACCTGCGCGCTCGACATCATCGGGGCGCGCCACGTCCGGGACATCGACAACGGCGAGGTGGTGGTGATCGGGCCGGAGGGCATCGAGAGCCAGCGACCCTTCCCGGCGCTCCGGCCGCGGCCGTGCCTGTTCGAGTACGTCTACTTCTCGCGGCCGGATTCGGTCGTCGGCGGGCAGAACGTCTACGAGGTGCGAAAGCGCATCGGCGCGACGCTCGCGGCCGAGGCGCCGGTCGAGGCGGACGTCGTCGTTCCCGTGCCGGATTCCGGCGTGCCGGCCGCGATCGGGTTCAGCCAGGCCTCCGGCATCCCCTACGAGCTCGGCATCATCCGCAATCACTACGTCGGCCGGACCTTCATCCAGCCGACGCAATCCGTGCGGGAGCTGGGAGTCCGCTTGAAGCACTCGGCCAACCGGGCCGTGATCTCGGGCCAGCGGCTCGTGCTCGTCGACGATTCGATCGTGCGTGGCACCACGTCGCGCAAGATCGTCGCGATGATGCGCGAGGCAGGCGCACGCGAGGTGCATTTTCGCATCGCCTGCCCGCCGATCAAATACGCCGACTACTACGGCATCGACATGCCGACCGAGGACAAGCTGCTCGCGGCCCGCATGTCCGTCGACGAGATGAGGGCTTATCTCGGCGTCGACAGCCTCGCCTTCCTGTCGATCGACGGCCTCTACCGGGCGCTCGGCCAGCCGGGCCGCAACGACGCCCTGCCGCAGTTCACCGACCACTACTTCACGGGCGACTACCCGACGCCGATCACCGACCACCAGAGCGAAGCCTCTAAGCAGACGTCGCTGCTCGCCGAAGCCGGCTAGAGGATGGCCGGGTCTCTCGCGGGCCGCGTCGCGGTCGTGACCGGGGCGTCGCGCGGCATCGGCCGGGCGGCCGCCCTGGCGCTCGGGGCGGCAGGCGTCCACGTGGTCGCGGTCGCCCGCACGCAGGGCGCCCTGGAAGAGCTCGACGACGCGATCCAGGCTGGCGGCGGCTCGGCGACGCTGGTCCCGCTCGACCTCAAGGATTTCGACGCCCTCGACCGGCTCGGCGCCGCGCTCCACGCGCGCTGGGGCCGGCTCGACATCCTGTTCGGGAACGCCGGGCTGCTCGGCGGCCTCGCGCCCCTCGGCCATTACGACCCCGCGACCTGGGACAGCGTGATGGCCGTGAACGTGACCGCCAATTGGCGCCTGATCCGCTCGCTCGATCCTCTCCTTCGTGCGTCGGACGCGGGACGGGCGATCTTCGTCACCTCGGGCGCGTCCTGGAAGTGCCGTGCCTATTGGGGGCCGTATTCGGTCTCGAAGGCGGCGCTGAACGCCCTCGCGCTCACCTACGCGGCCGAGACCGCGACCACGGCCGTGAAGGTCATGCTGGTCGAGCCGGGGCCGCTTCGGACCCGGATGCGGGCCGGCGCCATGCCTGGCGAGGATCCCGAGACGCTTCGGACGCCGGAGGAGCTCGCGCCGCACATCCTCCGCCTCGCCTCGCCCGACTGGGCCGAGACGGGCAAGGTCTATGATTTCCCGAGCGATCGTGTGGTGGCGCTGCAAACGCCGGCTTGAAGCCGGGCGCCGGGCGCGACACATTCACCGCATGAGGCTCAACCCGTACGAGATCGAGTCGATCCGGGAATGCGCGGCCCGTCATTTCGGGCCGGGCGCGGTGGTGCGTCTCTTCGGCTCGCGAACCCGCGACGATCTTCGCGGCGGCGACATCGATCTCCATATCACGACAGAACGCGAGTTCGGCTCCTATTCGGACCCGGAGCGGCGGTTCAAACAGGATCTCGAGGATCGGATCGGCGAGCAGCACATCGACGTGCTCGTGAACGGGCCGGGTGGGCCGGTTCAGCCGATCGAGAAGATCGCAGTGGCCACGGGGATCGTGCTGCCCGAGTGCTTCTCGCTGGGGCCCGTCAGCGCCCCGGCCCATATCAGGGGACTGTTCCAGAGGCGCGAGGCTCACCATCCAATGGACGAACAGTGGACCCGGCAGTTCATCCTCGATGCAATCCGCTCCGGCACGAATTCCAAAGCGCACATTCGGGAAGCGCTCTCCAACCTGGAATCCGTCCTGCCGATCGACGCCGACGGGATCGCGCGGTTCGATCGGGCGCGCCGTCTCGAAGCGGAAAGCCTGCTCCTGAACTTCGGAAACCTCGTCGCCGTCATCCAGGACCACCTGATCCGGTCCATCCTGATCGCGGCCGACGAGACGGTCGACGGACGATCGAGGCTCGACCATCGGAACACCGCGGAGAAGCTGGGGGCGCTGCCGCCGGGCCTCGCCTTCCAGGATGTGGCCAATGCCCGCAATCAGCTCGCTCACCAATATCCGGCCGATCCGGACAAACAGGCAACGCTCTTCAACCAAGTCGCGACGGCGGCCAGGATCGCGATCGAAGCCTTCGACGGACTAGCCGCGTATGGAGAGCGGCTACTCGCGAAGAAGGACGAGGCCTGATCGCCACGACTCAATCCCACTCCTTCTTCCGCCCCTCGAACGGATTCTTCGCCGTTCGAAGCGACAGCCGGATCGGCACCCCGGGAAGGTCGAAGACCTCGCGCAGGCCGTTGACGAGGTAGCGGCTGTAGGCCTTCGGCAGCGCATCGAGCTGGGCGCCGAACAGCGCGAAATGCGGCGGGCGCGCCTTCACCTGGGTCATGTAGCGAATCTTGATGCGGCGGCCGGAGATCGCCGGCGGGGAATGCGCGGCCATGGCCTCGGCGAGCCAGTCGTTCAGCTTCGCGGTCGGCACGCGGCGGTTCCAGACCTCGGACGTGGCCACGACCGCGGCCATCAGGCCGTCGATGCCCTCGCCGGCGAGGCCGGAGAGCGGCACGACCGGCACGCCCCTGACCTGCGGCAGGAGGCGGGTCGCCTCCTCCCGCAGCAGCTTCAGCGTCCCTGGCCGGTCGGCGACGAGGTCCCATTTGTTGAGGCCGAGCACGGCGGCGCGCCCCTCGCTCTCGATCAGGTCGACGATCGTCAGATCCTGCTTCTCGAACGGGATCGTCGCGTCGAGCAGCACGATGACCACCTCGGCGAAACGGATCGCCCGGAGCGCATCGGCGACCGAGAGCTTCTCGAGCTTGTCCTCGACGCGGGCGCGCTTGCGGAGCCCCGCCGTGTCGAAGAGCCGGATCGCCCGGTCGCGCCAGCGCCATTCGATCGAGATCGTGTCGCGGGTGATGCCGGCCTCCGGGCCGGTCAGCAGGCGATCGGCACCGAGCATGCGGTTCACGAGCGTCGACTTGCCGGCGTTCGGACGCCCGACCACGGCGACCTTCAGCGGCTTGTCGCGGCGGCGCCCCTCCTCGTCCTCGCTGTCGCCCACGAAGGGCGCGAGCGCGTCGCGGAGATCGGCGAACCCCTCGTTGTGCTCCGCCGAGAGAGCGACCGGATCGCCGAGGCCGAGCGAGAACGCATCGTAGGCGCCGGTCGTGCCGCCGCGCCCCTCGGCCTTGTTCGCGACCAGCACGACGGGCCTGTCGGAGCGCCGGACGAGTTCCGCGAAGGTCCTGTCGTCCGGCAGCACGCCGCTGCGGGCGTCGGTGAGGAAGAGGACGACGTCGGCCTCGTCGATCGCGGTCTCGGTCTGTTGGCGCATGCGGTCGGAGAGCGAGCCCGCCTCCGAGGTCTCGAGCCCGGCCGTGTCGATGATCCGGAACGCGAGGTCGGCCAGTTGCGCGTCGCCCTCACGGCGGTCCCGCGTCACGCCCGGCCGGTCGTCGACCAGCGCGAGCTTCTGCCCGACGAGGCGGTTGAACAGGGTCGACTTGCCGACGTTCGGCCGGCCGACGATCGCGACGACGGCCATCTTCCCGGCTCCGCTACTGCGTCGGCTGGACGGCACCGCCGGCCGCGAGCGCGGTGTAGATCTCGAGGCGGCCGCGGAGGTTCTGCGGCGTCTCGCGGTCGGCCGCGATCTGGTCGAACCAGCGCCCGGCCGCGTCGAACGCGCCGCGCCTGAGAGCCGCGAGCCCGAGGGTCTCGCGTGCCGTGTGACGCCAGGGATTGGCCGGCACGGCCAACCGCTCAAGCTCGCGCTCGGGGGCGCCCGCGTCGCCCGTCCCGAGCCGGAGGCTCGCGGCCTGGAGCCGTGCGAAATCCCGCAGGGTCCCTTCGATCCCGGCGTCGGCCGCGAGCGCGTCGTAGCTCTTCGCGCCGGCCTCGGGCTCGACACGGCTGCGCTCGGCCGCGAGCCGGAACCGGGAGAGCAGCCGATAGCCCGCCGGGCCGTCAGCCGCGAGGGCCGCGAGCGCCTTCTCGGACTCGTCGGACTTGCCCTCGCGCGAGAGCTGGACCGCATCTTCGAACCGCGTCGCCGCGGCCTCGGCCCGCGTCGCCTCGGCGTGCTGCCAGTATCGCCAGCCGCCGATGCCGGCGAGCGCGACGAACGCCAGCGCGACGAAGAGGAGGCCGAATCGACGCCAGATCGCGGCGACCTGCTCGCGCCGGTACTCCTCGTCGACTTCGCGGATGAAGCTGTCCATGGCCGTTCGTGAGAGCCGTTCTCGAGATCTTGCGCCCCGGTCGTCGCGCGCCGTGCGGACCGACGAGAGCCTGCTGAGAGCCGCGTAGCACAGGGCCGGCAGGGAGGCGAGGCGAGCACGCCGGACCGCGGCCCGGAAAAAAGCCCGCCGGCGAACCGAGCGGGCGGGTCTGACGTCGGTGGACCACGGGGGCCGGCGTCAGAGCCGTCGCGACTCTGCGCCCCCGTCCGTCATTTGGCGAGTCCTTGTTCGGTCAGAGACGCTGGCCGTCAGGCCCCGGGCCAAACCGCGACACCGATCCACCAGGGGTGGAGCCAGCGCGCGAAGGCGAACCACGCGACGGTCCCGACCGCGACCGCGATCGCGTCGTTCCGCCAGCCCGCCGGCGCGGCGATCGGTCCGCCATGCTGCCTCACCTCGTCCGGCCGGCGCTTCAGGCTGATCCGGGCCACCACCGCCCAGGCCAGGATGGAGCCGAACAGGAGGATGGAGCCGAGATCGCCGTTCGAGAGCAGGTGCGACAAGGCCCAGATCTTAACGCCGGCCAGCATCGGGTGCTTCAGCGTCGCCTTGATCCGGCCCGGAATGTAGGCTGCGGCGAGGCACACGAAGGCCGCCCAGACGAGCGGCAGCGCGAGATGCTTCGTCCAGACCGGCGGATACCAGACGTCGATCCAGCCCGTGCGCCGGTAGAGGCCGAACCCGTAGACGATGAGCACGAACCCGAGCAGCGTCAGCAGCGAGTAGCCGATCTTGTAGGGCCCCTCCCCCACGCGCGCGATCAGCGCGGCGCGGCTCTCGCGCCGCATGGTGAAGGCGTGCACGCCGACGAACAGGACGAGCCCGATCGCGAGGATCAGCATGGGATAAACTCCGCAGGATTCGGGCAGGACAGCCAGACGTCGCCAGGACGGAAAGCGCTCGTCAAGACAGAGCGCATAGGCTGTCCGGCGCGGCTCCGTCCAGTTCGGATGACGTCGCGGGAGCGAGCCTGCCGATGCGCGAGACCCTTCGCCCGCTCCTGATCGCCGCACTCTTCGCGGCCGCGCCGGCGGCAGCGCCAGCCGCGGCGGCCTCCGACCCGCCGCTCGCGGCCGTGACGCTTGTCGGCCCGGCGGAGGTGGTGTTCACGCCCGCCCGCGACGCCTGCGACGGCGACGACGTCCCGGACACCTCCGCCCGTGCCTTCCGGGCCGCAGACGGATCGGTCACGGTCCTCGCGATGCACACGAAGAATCGGGCGCTCCGCGGCCGCGATCTCGACCACCTGAAGCTCGACTGCGCGTCCCCTCTCCCGTCGGCCGGGAACGAGGACCCGGCACGCTACGACGACGCGAGCTGGATCACGGCGACCTGGACGGAGGACGGCAAGCGGGTGGACGCGCTCGTCCATCACGAGTTCCAGGCGAACACGCATCCGGGCCGCTGCGCGATCAAGGATTACATGTCCTGCTGGTACAACACGATCGTGGCGGCCACGTCCGAGGACGGGGGCCGAAGCTTCGCGAGGGCGCGGCCGCCCGTCGTGGTCGCGGCGGCGCCGTTCCGCCAGGACGTCGGGCAGGGGCGCCATCGCGGCTTCTTCAACCCCTCGAACATCGTGGCGGAGGGCCGGCATCGGTATTTCCTGTCCTCCACCACGGGCTGGGCGGGACAGGGCGGCGGCCCGTGCCTGTTCCGGACGGATACTCCGGGAGACCCGACATCCTGGCGCGCCCATGACGGTCGCGCCTTCACGATCCGCTACGTCGACCCGTACCGGGCCGACCCGAAGCCGGCCCCCTGCGCGACGATCGCGCCCTTCCCGGCACCGGTCGGCGCCGTCGTGCGCCATCGCGCGACCGGCGCCTGGGTCGCGGTGTTCCAGGCCAAGGCCGACGGCCGGGCTTTTCCGGAATCCGGCTTCTACACGACCTCGTCGCGCGACCTCCTGCGCTGGGACGCGCCGCGGCTCCTGCTCGCGGGCCGGACGCTCTACGACGATCCCTGCACGTCCGGCGGACGCCTCATCTCGTATCCCTCGTTCATCGACCCGGCCGCGAAGGGCAGGAACTTCGACGACGTCGGCGATACGGCCGACCTCTTCTACGCGACCCTCCAGGTCGAGGGCTGCCAGGTGACGTCGCGACGCGATCTCGTCCGGCGCCGCGCGGCGATCCGTATCCTGCCCTGACCAGGGGCGGCACCCGTACCATCAGGAACGCCCACCGCCACCTCACGTTCACCTCGCAACGGTCCGGCTGCCACGAGGCGGCCTCCCCCTTTCGAGGACTCGAGCATGGCGTCGACCATCACCAGAGCGGTCTGGATCGCGAGCGCGCTCGTCAGCGCCACATCGCCGGGGTTCGGAGGCCATCCGGCAGCGGCCGCCTCGCGGATCGAAGGCCCGAGCGCAGCGGGCGGCGTCCAGGACCGGTCGCAGGGCGGCTCGGCACGTCTCCGCGGCTCGGGCTCGAGCAGGATGCTCGCGCAGAGCTCGACGCCCGGCCGACCGAGCGCCGGTCCTGGTGCGCGCCCGTCGAGCGGAACGAACGCCGGCGGAGGGGCCGGCGCGGCGACGTCCGGGTCAGGCTCGTCCGGCGCGACCTCGACGGGTGCGGGCGCCGGCGCGGCAAGCTCGGGGACGGGCCAGAACTCCTCGGCCGGGGCCGGCGTCAGCGGGACGTCGAGCGGAGGTTCCGGGAACGCACCACGGTGACGGTCGGCGCGTTGACGAACGCAAATGCCAACACCGGAGGTCTGATCGTGACGGGCACCGGCACTTTGACCTTGAGTGGCGTCAATACCTACG
>CAXTKM010000059.1:0-5595 GCA_964244795.1 uncultured Enterovirga sp. | reverse complement strand
ACGGTCGGCGCGTTCGGACGACAGGACTCCGAGAGCCCATCGAACGGAACGCGGGACAAGCCGTTGAAAGCCTATTCGGTGCTCGGCACCGGTCGTCTGAGGAGAACCGCATGTACAGGACGAAGATCGCCGCGTTGCTCGTGTCGACCAGCCTGCTCACCGGAGCGGCACTCGCGCAGGCACCGACCACGCCGGCTCCGGACACCATGCAGGGGTCTGGTGTGGCCGCCGTGCCCACGGGCAAGACGTTCGTGACGGAACAGGCCGCGACCGAGTTCCGGGCCTCGAAGTTCGCCGGCCTCGACATCTACGGGCCGGATAACGAGAAGATCGGCGACGTCGTCGAGATCCTGGTCGACGGCTCCGGCAGCGCGAGGTCGATCGTGATCGGCGTCGGCGGCTTCCTCGGGATCGGGCAGAAGAACGTCGCCGTCCCGTGGTCCGCGGTCGCGTGGTCCAACGACCGACCCGCGACGCGCTCCGCCTCGAGCGCACCCATGACCACCGGCAGCACGACGCCGGCCACGAACGCGGCCCCGATGACCGCCGGATCGCCCGCAGCGACGTCTCCGACCGCCCCGGCCCGGAGTCCCGCCGAGCAGGCCGCCTATAACGGCTACCCGGATCACGGCACGGTGCGGCTGACGAAGGCCGAGCTGCAGGACGCGCCGGCCTTCAGGTATTACGCGGATACGCATTCTTCGAGCGGCGGGTCCACGAACGCGGCCCCGGCCACGAGCGCGCGACCGTAAGGCGCCGTGCGGCGCGAGAGGTTCGGTCCGCGCCGAGCCGCTCGCGCCCGTGACGCGTTCATCGCGTCTCCGCCCGATCGCCTCTCGGAATGGGTGAGCGGGCCGCGAAAACGAACATGTTTCCCGCGCCGGCCGACGAGTAGACGCCGCGCGCGAGCACATCTGACGTGCGTTGATTCAGCCTGTCATGGGCGGCGCAACCTCGGGCGATCGCCGCGTCGTCGAGCCCGCCCATCGACGCGAAACGACGGATCTCCGCGCGCTCTTCGGCCTTCAGCGGGGCAGAGGAATCGTCGTCACCGTAGACAGCGACCTGATCTGGCGTGTCGTAGGGCGGGAAGCGCGGCCAGGCCCTGTCGTTCTGGCTGACGGTCAGACCCTGGAATCCGGCAGCCGCGATGAGCCCGGGCAAGGCCTCGGCGATCCATTCCCGGCCGAGACCGAGCTTCGTCCGCCCGGCGTCGTAGGCCCACCACAGCGCCGAGAGGTAGCCGAACTCGGACGGGGTCAAGCCCGAATCGGGCGTCGCCTGGATGCGGTTGGCGAGGTTGTTCGGCTCGGCCGCCAGCAGCAGCCCTCCCGGGACCAGCAGTCGCTTCGCCTGCCGAAGGAGGGCCGGGACGTCCGGCAGATGCATCAGCAGCGTCTGGCAGGTGACGAGGTCGAACGGACCTGTCACCGCCGAGAGATCCGCGACGTCGGCCCGGATGATGGTCAGGTTCGGTCGAGCGGCGAAACGGCGCCCGAGCTCGCCGACCCAGGCCTCCTCCCGGTCGACGAGCGTGAACGCGGCATCCGGCGCGCAGCGCTCCATGAGCACCGCCGACCAATGCCCGATGCCGGCGCCCAGTTCGAGCACGCGTCGGCACGCGCGAAGATCGTGCCGACGCTGCAGGAGATCGAGGTAATCCGCGTTCCACCAATGGTCGCGACTGGCGGTGAACTGCTCCTCGGAATGGGGTCGTTCGCTCATCAATTCAGTTCCTGGGACGCTGACAGGCCGCCGCGATGCTGGCCATCGCGAGACCGTCTCCCTTCCGTCGCCGAGCGCGGCGAAAAGGTTCAAAGCTCCGCCGAAATCGGCGCTTCGCTGCGAGGAAAGATCATCTGCCGGCGGCAGAGAGGTCCAGGCAGCTCAGTCGCGGATGTTCGATCAGCCTGCGCCTCACTCCCACTCGATGGTGCCGGGCGGCTTCGAGGTCACGTCGTAGGTGACCCGGTTGATGCCCTTCACCTCGTTCACGATCCGGTTCGCGGTGCGGCCCAGGAACGCCATGTCGAAGGGGTAGAAGTCGGCCGTCATGCCGTCGACCGAGGTGACGGCCCGGAGCGCGCAGACGTTGTCGTAGGTCCGGCCGTCGCCCATGACGCCGACCGTCTTCACCGGGAGAAGCACCGCGAACGCCTGCCAGATCTCGTCGTAGAGGCCGGCCTTGCGGATCTCGTCGAGATAGATCGCGTCCGCCTGGCGGAGGATGTCGAGCTTCTCGCGCGTGACCTCGCCCGGACAGCGGATCGCGAGTCCGGGTCCGGGAAAGGGGTGTCGGCCGACGAAGCCCGCGGGCAGCCCGAGCTCGCGGCCGAGGACCCGCACCTCGTCCTTGAACAGCTCGCGCAGCGGCTCGACGAGCTTCATCTTCATGCGGTCGGGGAGGCCGCCGACGTTGTGGTGGCTCTTGATGACCACCGAGGGACCGCCGGAGAAGGAGACGCTCTCGATCACGTCCGGGTAGAGCGTGCCCTGGGCCAGGAAGTCCGCGCCCCCGAGCTTCCGGGCCTCTTCGTCGAACACGTCGATGAAGAGCCGGCCGATCGTCTTGCGCTTGGCCTCCGGGTCGGTAACCCCGGCGAGGGCGTCGATGAACAGGTCCTGCGCCTGCACATGGATGAGCGGGATGTTGTAGTGATCGCGGAACAGCCGGACGACCTCTTCCGCCTCGCCCTCGCGCAGCAGCCCGTGATCGACGAAGACGCAGGTCAGATGCTCGCCGATCGCCTCGTGGATCAGCACGGCCGCGACGGCGGAATCGACGCCTCCTGACAGGCCGCAGACCACCCGGCCCGAGCCGACCTCGGCGCGCACCCGTCGGATCGCCTCGTCCCGGAACGCGCCCATGGTCCAATCGCCGGAGCACCCGGCGATGTCGCGGACGAAGTTCCGGATTAGCAGGCCGCCCTGCGGCGTGTGGATGACCTCCGGATGGAACTGGACGCCGTAGAGGCGGCGCGACTCGTCGGCCACGACCGCGAAGGGGGCGCCCGCGGACGCAGCGAGCGGCTCGAATCCGTCCGGCAGCTTCGTGACCCGGTCGCCGTGGCTCATCCAGACCGGATAGCGGTGCCCGACGTGCCAGACGCCCTTGAACAGCGGGCTCTCGCCCAGGATCTCGATCCGGCCGAATTCGGCATGGTGGCCGCCCTCGACCTCGCCGCCGAGCTGCTGGGCCATCGTCTGCTGGCCGTAGCAGATGCCGAAGACGGGCGTGCCCTCCGCGAAGACGCCTTGGGGTGCCCGCGGCGACAGGTTGCCGGTGACAGATTCCGGACCGCCGGACAGGATGACGCCCTTCGGCTTCAGGCGAAGGAACGCCTCTTCGGCCTTCTGGAAAGGAACGATCTCCGAGTAGACGCCCTCCTCCCGGACGCGCCGGGCGATGAGCTGCGTCACCTGGCTGCCGAAATCGACGATGAGGATCGTGTCGTGGGGGAGGTCTGTCATGAGGTTGGACCATACTCTCTCAAACGGATCGCGGTTGTCGCCCAGGCGCCCCCTGTCTGCGTCGCCTTGATGAAAGCCTCGTCCGCCGTGACGACGGGCGCCCCGGTGCGCCAGTGCAGCGCGGCGTACACGCAATCCGGCACCGGGTGTCGCAGGATACGCGAGATGATGGCGGCATCCGCGACGAGGTCAGCCGTGGGCACCAACCGGCTGAAGAGCGTCGGGAGACGACTGAGCGAGATGTCCATATGATCGGCGCTGACGACGCCTCTCTTCCAGGCGTTGTGAAGGGCGCTTCCGACCTTGAGAAGGATGAGATCGGGTGCGATCAGGATGACATCGTCTTGGAAGATGCGCTCGGCCTCGGCCGAGTCGACCTCCGCGATGAACAGCTTCGCGGCGACGCATGCGTCGACGATGATCAACCGTCGCTATCCCGCATCTCTCGTATAATCAGCGTCGAGTCGAAGACGAGCGGCTCGAGCGTCGACGCCCTGAGACCCCGAAGCTCGTCGAGGAGATGTCGACGTCTCTCCCGTTCGCCAGGCGAGATGGCCGCCTGCACCTCCAGCGGCTCCGCCCTCGTGCCGGCCGAGAGCTGATAGGCGATGAGGTCGCGCGCGAGCAAACCTGCTTCCTGTCCGGACAGCGCAGCCGCCTGCTCCAATCGATCGCGGAGAGCGTCGTCGACCTGACGGATGATCATCTCGCCCATGGCGGGTTCCTTCAGCCGGGGCCTTGCAGGAGCGCGACATAGAACCCGTCGGTTCCCGTCCGCAAGGGCGTCATCTGCAGCCCGTGCGCCGTGCGGCGAACGGCGGCGGCGAGCCCGGAGGGAACGTCTCGCGCCGCCGCGGCCAGCGGATCCTGGACGACGAGGCCGGGGCGCCGCGCGAGGACGGCCGCGACAGCGTCGTCGTTCTCCTCCGGCAGCACCGAGCAGGTGACATACGCGATCCGCCCGCCCGGGCGCAGGAGCCGGGCGGCGCGGTCGAGAACGGCGGCCTGATCCTTGACACGGACCGAGAGGCTGCCAGGGCGCAGCCGCCACTTCGCGTCCGGGTTGCGGCGCCACGTGCCGGACCCCGTGCAGGGCGCGTCGACCAGGACGAGGTCGGCCGTGCCGTCGAGGTCCTGGACCGGATCGGACGGCCCCCGCGGGGTCCGGACCTCGGCCGCGGCGCCGGCACGGGCGAGCCGGGCGTGGATCGGCGCGAGGCGGCGCGGATCGGAATCCGTCGCGACGAGCCGGCCCGTCCCGCCGAGGGCGGCCGCGAGCGCGAGCGTCTTGCCGCCACCGCCGGCGCAGAGGTCGATCACGGTCTCGCCCGGCCTGACGCCGGCGAGCAGCGCGGCCAGTTGCGAGCCCTCGTCCTGGACCTCGATCGCGCCGCGCAGGAAGGCGGGGTCGCTCTGGATCGATGGCCCGCGGCCGTCCTCCCCGGGCATGATGCGAAGTCCGATGGGCGAGAGCGGCGTCGGCAGCGCTGCGAGATAGGCGAGCTCCTCCGCCATTGCGTCGCGCTCCGCGCGGAGCGTGTTCACCCGCAGGTCGAGCGGCGCCCGGGTCGCGAGCGCGGCCATCTCGGCCACCATGTCGTCCCCGAACGCCCGCGCGAGCGACGGCACGATCCACTCCGGCACGTCGGCCGCGACATGCGCGGGCGCATCCTCCGACGCGCCGTCCGCGAGGGCGGCCCGCTCGGTCTCGGTCAGCGGGTCCGGGGCGAAGCGCTCGCCGGAGAAGAGCGCCGCGATGTCGTCGATGCTGCGCCCGCGCACGAGCCGCAAGGTGCCGAGCAGGGCCGCGCGCGGCGTGCCCTCTCCCATCAGGTGGCCGGCCGAGGCCCGCCTCCGCAGCACGTCGTAGACGAGGCTCGCGATCGCGGCCCTGTCGCCCGAACCCGCGAAGCGATGCGCGAGGCCCCAATCCTTCAGAGCGTCCGAGGCCGGACGGCGACGCCCCTCGATGTCCGTCAGCACCTCGATCGCGCCCGAGAGGCGTGCCGCGGGTGTCATCGGAAAGCCACAGCCGGGCAATGGCCTCGGCAGGCCGGGAAAGAGCCACGTTTCGGTCGCGATCGAGGCCAAGCTCGGGCGCGCACAGGCGGACGCACGCCCTGG
>CAXTKM010000058.1:6341-17934 GCA_964244795.1 uncultured Enterovirga sp. | reverse complement strand
CGCTTCGGCGCCTACAAGACCGGCGTGCACCGGCCGACCTTCTCGGACGACGACATCGCGGCGCGGCAGTGGTTCGCGGCGAAGCTCGGCGAGGCCGGGCTCGAGAGCGCGATCGACGGGATCGGGAATGTCTACGGGCTCTCGCCGGGGCCAGGCCCGAAGATGCTGACCGGCTCGCATCTCGAGAGCCAGAACCACGCCGGCTGGCTCGATGGCGCGCTCGGCATGGTGTTCGCGCTCGAGGCCGCGCGCGCGATCGGGCACGGCGTCGATGTCGTGGCGTTCTGCGACGAAGAGGGGCATTTCGGCTCCTTCATCGGCTCGCGCTCCTACACGGGCCTTCTCGACGATGCCGAGATCGACGGGCTCCGGAACCGCTACGACGGCACGCCGCTCCGGGAGGCACTCGCCCGCGTCGGCCTCTCGGGCGAGCCCCGCCGTCACGTCGAACCGAGACGCTACCGGGGTTTCGTCGAGGCCCATATCGAGCAGGGCGACACGCTGATCTCGTCGGGCCTCAAGATCGGCGTCGTGACCGCGATCGTGGCAATCTGGCAGTATCGGCTGGTCGCGACCGGCGAACAGAACCATGCCGGCACGACCTCGATGGCCAGACGCCGCGATGCCGGGCTCGCGCTCGTGCGCCTGCTCGGCGAGATCGACCGGCGCTTCCCCGAGATCGCCGGCCCGCGAAGCGTCTGGACGGCCGGCCGCATGACGTTCGAGCCTGGCGGCGGAAGCATCATCCCGGGCCGGGCCGAGGCGCTGTTCCAGTTCCGGGACGTGGACCCCGCGGTTCTCGACCGGCTCGACGCCGAGTTGCGGCGCCTCGTCGACGAGGCGACCCGCGACGGGCGCTGCCCTGTGTCGATCGAGGTGATGGGGCAGAGCCGGCCCGCCCTGATGGATGACGGCCTCCAGGCCACGATCGAATCCGCGGGCGAAGCGGTCGCGCCGGGAAAGGTGCTCCGCATGCCGAGCGGCGCCGGTCACGACGCGCAGTATCTCGCGCGCGTCATGTCGGCCGCGATGATGTTCGTGCCCTCGATCGGCGGCATCAGCCATCATTGGTCGGAGAACACGTCCGACGAGGACATCGCGACCGGAGCCGAAGTCTATTGCCGCGCCGTCGCGGCCGCGCTTGCCGCGCCCGGATGAACCGCCGAGAGCTCAGCAGCCCTTGCAGATGCCGGTCTGGATCTGCCGGTCGAGCTGGCGGCTGCGCTGATCGAGATCGGGACGCGTGCCGAGCCCTTCCCCGACGGCCGTCCCGGGCGGCTTCGTCTGGCCCGTGCCGGTGATCGACCCCGTTCGGTCGCCCGCCGCACCGCTGGCCGGCGGAATGGCCGCCGTCGCAGCAGGCGCTGCGCCGGCGCTGCCCGTACCGATCGAAGAGCCTTGTGCGAAGGCCGGCGCCGAGCCGAGAGCGGCCGCGAGAGCGATGCTGGCGATGATGCGTTTCATCCGGTGATCTCCCTTTTGGGACATTGAACGCCGGACGGCCCGAGACGTTGCGCTCGCTCTTCACATGGCAGGTCGGCGTTCCGCGCGGCTCGCGCGAGGCAGGGCCGCGAGAGCATCGGCGAGCAGCCCATACCCCTCGGGGCTGAGATGCAGGAGGTCGGGGCCGAGGATCGCCCCCGGGCCGAGCCGTGCAGCGTCCAGGGCCGCATCGACGTCGATCACGTCGACGCCGAGGCCCGGCAGCGCGAGGTGCGCGAGCCGGTTCGCCTCCCGCCTCTCCGCCTCGCGAAGACCCGGGCAGGCACCTCGGCGCGGGACGGTGAAGATCGCGACCCGGGCCGCCGGCCAGAGCGCCCGAAGACAGGCCGCGAGCTGAACGAGGCCCGCCGCGACCACGTCCGGCGGGTCGCCGTCACCGATGTTGTTCGTGCCGAGCAGCACGACGACCTGCGCGGGCCGGAGATGCGCGAGATCGACCGAGCCGAGACGCCAGAGCGTGTTCTGGATGCGATCGCCGGGCAGCCCGAGATTGTAGAGCCGGAGGCCTGATCGCGGGGCCATTGGCCAGCCGGCCGCGAGGGAATCGCCGATCAGGATGAGGTCGGCCGCGTCCGGCACCGCCTCGGCCATCCGGCGCCAGCGCTTCAGGCCGGACGCCTTCTCGGGCGGCGAGGGCACGAGCGCGCGCGGCGCGGGCGTCTGAGGCGCGGACGACATGCCCGCCTCGCGCCCGTCGGTCACGAGCCCGGACCGTCCCGACGCCGGAGGCCCAGCGCCTGCAGCACCTGGCGGCCGATGACGGGCGTGAAGTGCAGGTTGTCGAGCCATTCGGCGGTCGAGCCCGTCTCGGGGTCGAAGGGCGATGCGGCACCGAGATCGACGAGGTCCAGGAACCCGGTCCCGCGTCGGGCCGCCAGCGCCGCGACGTCGGCGCGCCAGCGTGCGAAATCGCCCGCGAGGCCGAGCTCCGCGAAGACACGGTGCTGGGCCGTGCTGGCCGGCATGAGCACGACGTCGACCCGCCGGCCCGCGAGAGTCGCCAGCGCGCGGTCGAGGTCGGCCAGCGTCGTGGGCCGGTAGGCGACCGTGGTCCGGCGCCGGGCCGCGTCGTTCTCCCGCGTGAGCGCCGGCGGCAATCCCGGTGTCGGCCGGAACCCGGCATAGGTCCAGGTGCCGGGATCGCGCCCGCCCTCGACCGACGAGAGCGTGCTGTCCCGGATCGCGTAGCGTCCGAAGAGGCTGCCGAGGAGCGCGTTCGCGCGGCCGATCGGACTGGCCAGCGCCGCGTCCAGCCGGACGGCGCGATCGGCGCGCGCGAACATGTAGTAGTCGAGCCCGATCACGACCCGCTCGGCCGCGGGCCGGGAGGCGACGACGGCCGAAACGATCGGCAGCTCGTCCGCGAGCAGCCCCGAGATGCCGAGGTTGTAGACGGACCCGGGCGCGACCCGGTCCGCATCGGCCGGATCGAGGCCGTGGAAGGTCGTCGAGCTTCCGACCAGCGCGACCGTGTAGTCGCGGGTCAGCCCCTGGAGGATCTTCGCCCGCCGGGTCTGGCGGTCGATGAGCCGGTTTGCGCCGCCGGTTTCGGTGAGCCAGGGCGGTTCGCGCCGGAACACCCAGTAGCTGTCGAACCACGCGACCCGGGCCGCGATGGCGGCCAAAGCGAGGACGAGCGTCAGCCCGGCGAGGGTGAGGAAGGGACGCCACCGCCGGTCGGGGTACGGCGGATCGTCGGGATCTGCCTCTAACATCGCTTCACGGCCACTGTCCTCGTCATCCTGGAGAGATCGCACGTGGCGCGGCCGTCATTCCGGGGCGGCGAAGCCGAGCCCGGAACCCATAAAGGCTGACGATTCCGGCTTTGGCGGGGGGTGCTTCGTCGGAAACGTCGGAGTCTATGGGTTCCGGGCTCGGCTTCGCCGCCCCGGAATGACAATCCCCGGGTTTCGTGCGCAGGCGTCTCCAGCACGAGGAGGGAGGTGAAGGCCTCGTCGGCCACGCTCTCAGAATTGGGCATAGACGAAGTCCCGGTTGGCATCGTCGCCGACGGCGAGCAGCACGGCGAGCGCGAGCAGCGCCGCCGCGACCGCGATCCAGCGTGCGGGAGCGAGCCGGCGGACGAGCTCGGCGCTCGTCGGTCCCACGATCGCGATCGTGGCCGCGACCGCGAGGAGGCGCAGGTCCGGCAGGCCGCCCTGTGGGGCGAGGCCGAACAGCCCCCGGTAGATCGCGAGCGCGGCCGGGAAGCTGGTCGCCCTGAACAGCACCCAGGCGAGTGCCACGAACGCGAAGGTCAGCCCGGCCGAGAGCCAGACCGGCAGCGCGAGGCCGCTCCGGCGCCACACGAGCCCGGCCGCGAGCCCGAGCCCGTGCGCGAGACCCCAGGCCACGAAGGTCAGCCCCGCCCCATGCCAGAGGCCGCCGAGCGTCATCGTGCCGACCAGCGCGAGCACCTGGCGGGGGAAGCCGTGCCGGTTCCCCCCGAAGGGGATGTAGAGGTAGTCGCGCAGGAAGCGCGACAGCGTCATGTGCCAGCGCCGCCAGAAATCCTGGAGCGAGATCGCCCGGTAGGGCGCGTCGAAGTTCGGCGGCAGGACGATCCCGAACAGGAGCGCGATGCCGAGCGCCATGTCGGTATAGCCCGAGAAGTCGAAATAGAGCTGGAACGTGTAGCCGAGCGTCGCGAGCCAGGCTTCCTGCACGCTCGGGGTCGCGCCGGCGGCGGCGGCCGCGAAGATCGGGTCGACGACGTCGCCGAGCGGATCGCCGAGGAAGACCTTCTTGCCGAGCCCGAGCCCGAGCAGCATGAGCCCCTGCGCCGCGCGCCGCGCGTCGTCCGGACGATCGGAGGGGCGCCCGTCGAGCTGGGGCAGGAACTCGCTCGCCCGGACGAGCGGTCCCGCGATCACGCGCGGGAAGAACGCGACGTAGAGCCCGTAGCGCAGGAGGTCGGTCGGAACCGCGCGGCCGGCCTTCAGGTCGCCCAGATACATGATGTGCTGGAAGGTGAAGAAGGAGATGCCGAGCGGCAGCGCGAGCGCGAACCGGCCCTCCCCGGTCGCGGGCCAGAGGCCGGCCAGGCCGCCGAGGCCCGCGAAGAAGTCGAGGTACTTGAAGGCGCCGAGGAGCGCGAGGTTCAGGGCGATCGCGAGCGCGATCAGGGCGACCTGGCCCGTGCGGGCGAAAAGCCGCGCGGCGGCCCAGTTCAGGCCGATCGAGGCCGCGAGGAGCGGCACGAAGCGGAGGTCGAAGGTCGCATAGAAGGCGAAGGACAGGGCGAGCAGCAGCCCCGGCCGCCAGCCGGGCCGAAACCGCTGGACGAGCCCGTGCAGGACGAGGGCGCCCGGCAAGGCGAGCAGCAGGAACGCGAGCGAGTTGAACAGCATCGCCGGCCTGCATCGCGGGAAACGACCCGCGTGTCGATGGCGGCCCCGCCGCCCGCAGGGCGGGCCGCAAGATCGGAACCGTGCCCGGCGACAGCGTACGCGACCGGCCGACACGAGCGAAGCCGCGACGCGAACGCATCCTCGGTCCGCCGGCGCCGCCGAGATCAGCTCGACCTTCCTGCCTTATAAGGTGCGCGTTATCAGGATGAATCCAGGGCCGGCTCGATGTTTGGACATGCCCCTCCCCCGAAGCCCTGACGACCAGGACCGGAGAGCGAGCGTCGCCGTCGCCGATGGGAGGCGCCCTGGAGCGACGGTCCCGTCCGCGGCTCACCTAGGGCTGGACGGCGCCTGTTTTCGAGCGGACACTCCCGCCCAACGACCAAGAGAGTCGAGATCGGGAGGACGCGTCATGCGAGGTTGGATCGCGGGTATCGTGCTGGCCGCCTGTGCCGGCGGTTCGGCCTGGGCCGTGGACGCGCCGCGGTTCGAGGTCGACCCGGCCTGGCCGAAGCGGCTGCCGAACGACTGGCTGATGGGCCAGGCCGCGGGCGTCTCGGTCGACGCGCAGGACAACGTCTGGGTGGTGCAGCGGCCGAAATCGCTGACGGATGACGAGCGGGCGGCCAGCGCCACGCCGCTGCGGACGAAATGCTGCAAGCCGGCGCCGCCCGTGCTCGTCTTCAACCAGGCCGGCGACCTCGTCCGGTCCTGGGGCGGCCCCGGAGAGGGCTACGACTGGCCGCAGAACGAGCACGGCATCCACATCGACCACAAGGGCTTCGTCTGGCTCGCCGGAAACGGCGACAACGATGGGCAGATCCTGAAATTCACGCCCGAGGGCAAGTTCGTCCTCCAGATCGGGAAGCAGGGCCCGCAGACGAACAGCCTGGACACGACCCGGCTCGGCAAGCCCGCCCAGGTGACGGTCGATCCGGCCACGAACGAGGTCTACGTCGCGGACGGCTACTACAACCGCCGCATCATCGTGTTCGACGCGGACACCGGCGCGTTCAAGCGGATGTGGGGCGCCTACGGCAAGCCCCCGACCGATGTCCCGGACGGACCGTTCGATCCGGCGGCCCCGGTCTCGGCGCAGTTCCGCAACCCCGTCCACTGCGTGCAGATCGCCCAGGACGGGCTCGTCTACGTGTGCGACCGGACGAACAACCGCATCCAGGTGTTCCGCCGGGACGGGACCTTCGTGAAGGAGTTCCTCGTCGAGAAGACGACGCGGCAGAACGGCTCGGTCTGGGAGCTGGTGCTGTGGCCGGATGCCGGGGAGACCTTCCTGATCAACGCCGACGGGGCGAACAACGAGGTCCGGACCCTGTCGCGGGAGACGGGCGAGGTCATGGGCCGCTTCGGCCGAAGCGGCCGCATGGCGGGCGATTTCCACTGGGTCCACAACCTCGCGATCGACTCGCGGGGGAACGTGTTCACGACGGAGGTCGACACGGCGAAGCGGGCGCAGAAGTTCCTGTTCCGGGGCGACACCGTGCTCCGCAAGCGCGCCGCGGCGCAGTGACCACCCCGATGCGCCCTCTCGCCGACACCCCCGATTCCGCCGGTCCGGCCGGCTGCGCGTGCTGCGTGCCGCGCCGCGGCTTCCTCAGGAGCGCGATGCTGGCCGGCGCCGCCTCCGCGGCAGCGGTCGGGGCGGCTGGTCATACCGCCGCGCAGCCCGCCGCCACCGCGGATCCGACCCGACCCCGCTATGCGGGTCGCGTGATCGACTGCCATGGACACTACACGACCGAGCCGCCGGCGATGCTCGCCTGGCGGCGCCGGCAGATCGAGGCGATCAACGATCCGGCCCAGTCGCCTTCGCCGTCGTCGCTGAAGATCCCCGACGACGAGGTCCGGTCGAGCGTGGACCGGCAGCTCAAGCTGCAGGCGGAACGCGGCATCTCGGCCGCGATCTTCTCGCCGCGGGCAGGCGGCATGGCCCACCACATCGGCAATGCCCGGACCAGCCTCGACTGGTCGGTCGTATCGAACGACATGATCCACCGGGTCGCGACACTGGTGCCGAAGAGCTTCGTCGGCGTCTGCCAGCTACCCCAGACGCCGGGCGTCTCGCCGAAGAACTGCGTGGCCGAGCTCGAGCGCTGCGTGAGCGAGCTCGGCTTCGTCGGCTGCAACGTGAACCCCGACCCGTCCGGCGGGTTCTGGACCGACCCGCCGCTCTCCGACCGCCATTGGTATCCGCTCTGGGAGGCGATGGTCCGGCTCGACGTGCCGGGCATGATCCACGTCAGCGCCTCCGCCAACCGCAACTTCCAGGCGACGGGTGCGCATTACATCAACGGCGACACCACCGCCTTCATGCAGTTCATCACGTCCGACCTGTTTAAGGATTTTCCGACGCTGCGTCTGATCATCCCGCATGGCGGTGGCGCCGTGCCGTATCACTGGGGCCGGTATCGCGGCCTGGCGCAGGACCTGAAGCGGCCGCCCCTGTCCGAGCTGATGCGGAACGTGTTCTTCGACACCTGCGTGTACCACCAGGCCGGGATCGACCTCCTGCTCAAGGTCGTCCCGAAGGAGAACATCCTGTTCGCGTCCGAGATGGTCGGCGCCGTGAACGGGATCGATCCCGAGACCGGGCAGGCCTACGACGACACGAAGCGCTACGTCGACGCGGCGGCGCTCTCGGACGGCGACCGCAAGATGCTGTTCGAGGGCAATGCCCGCCGCATCTTCCCCCGCCTCGCCGCCCGGCTGCCGGTGTAAGGGCGAGGGGCGCGGTCCGGTTCCGAGATTTTCACGGTTGTCATTCCGGGGCGGCGAAGCCGAGCCCGGAACCCATAGACGCCGACATGGTCGATCTGGAATCCACGCCATCAGGGCTGACATCGTCAGCGTCTATGGGTTCCGGACTCTCGCTGCGCGAGCTCCGGAATGACAGCCGGAGGATCGGTGCAGAGACCCTCATGATGAACAGTTCCGACCCCTCTCAGCCGAGCCCCGCTTCCGACAGGAGATCGATCAGGGCCGGGATGAGCGGCGCGTCGGCGGGCGGCATAGGGTAGGATCGAAGATCGCCCGGCCGGACCCAGGCCAGGCGCTGGCCTTCCAGGGGCTGCGCCTGGCCGGTCCAGCGCCGGCACACGTAGAGCGGCATCAGGAGGTGGAACTCCGGATAGGCGTGGCTCGCGAAGGTGAGGGGCGCGAGGCAGGGCTCCTCGACCGCGACCCCGATCTCCTCGGCGAGCTCGCGGATCAGCGCGGCCTCGGGCCGCTCGCCCGGCTCGAGCTTACCACCGGGAAACTCCCAGAGACCGGCCAGCGCCTTGCCGGCAGGCCGCTGCGAGATGAGGATCCGGCCATCCGGATCGATCAGCGCGACCGCGACGACCAAGAGCAGCCTCAACGGGGCAGCCTCAGCGGACCAGCCTCACCTTGGCGGCCTCATCCGGGCGTCCGGGTTCATTGGCCGAACCGGTATTGCAGCGTGAGGCCGCCGGTCAGGTCGCGCGCCCTCACCGACGGGATCGGGCCGCTGCGCTCGAGCTCCACCTTGCCGACCTCGCCGTACGCGCCGAGCGACGCCTTGGGGCCGAGCGGAACCTCGTAATCGGGCGTGATCGAGGTCGGGCTGCGCCGCGCCTTGCGGCCCATGACGGTGCTCGGCTCCGGCACCTTGACCCGGTCGCGCTTCAGCGTTCCCGGCGCGGCCGGCGTCGGGTCGTCCTCGTCGTCGTCCTCGTCCTCGATCCAGCGCGACTTGGCGCTTCCGGTCGGCTTGTTCGGGCTCGATCCCGTGGCGCGCGGCAGCGCCGCGACGGCGGCGCCGGTCTGCGGCCCGGACAAAGCCGCCTTGGGAGCCGCGCCGGCAGGCTCGGACGACAGCGTGACATCGTCGATGGCCGGGATCGCCAGGGTCGGCCGGGGCAGAAGCGCGAGCGGCGATCCGTAAGGTCCTGTCCGGGTGAGGCTCGGGGGTGCCCCGGCGGCAGGCCTCGCCTCGCCCGCCTCCCAGGTCTGGCGGCCCTCGGACGCGCGCCCGGGGGCGGCCGCGAGGCCGGCGAGCGCCGCCGGGACGAGAACCGCCGCGAGGCCGATCCGGAGGCCGATCGGGATCCGAGCCCGTCTCATCCGGGCTGCCCGATCGCGAAGATCACCTCGACCTCGGCCGAGACCTCGAGCGCGCCGGATTCGACCGGCACGGCCTCGCGGGGCGGCGGAGCGGCCGCGACCGCCCGGTAGCGGCGGGGCGCATAGGACGGGCGGTCCGCCGGAGACCCGTACCGGATCTCCTCGATCCGGAGCACCGCGACGCCCGCGGCTTCCGCAATCACCTCCGCCTGACGGCGGGCGTCCCGGACGGCGGCCGCGAGCGCGTCACGCTCGAGTCGGCCGGGATCGGCGAGCGCGAAATCGACGCCCCCGATCCGGTTCGCGCCGCCGTCGACCACGACCCGCAGGAACTCGCCGAGCCGGGCGAGGTCGCGGACCCGGATGCCGACCGTGTTCGAGGCCGTGTAGCCGTCGGGCCGCTGCTCGGTCGAGCCGTTCGCGTCCCTGACGGTCCGGAAGGCGGGCTGCAGCGAGACGTAGCTCGTCTGGATGTCGCGACCCTCGATGCCGACGGTCCGGGCGGACGTCACGATCTTGGCCGCGGCGGCCGAGGTGGCGTCGATCGCAGCCGCGGTCGTGGCCGCCCTGTTCGTGACCTCGATCGAGACCGAGGCGTGGTCCGGGGCCGCCTCGAGGGTCGCCTTTCCGACGAGGTGGAGGCGGGGGCCGGGCGTCCGCGCCGGCTCCTGCGCGAGAGCCGGGCCGAGGAGGAGACCCGCAAGGGCGGTGACCGGAAGGGCGGCTCTCACGAGCGGTAATCCCCGTTGATCTCGATATAGGCTTTCGTGAGATCGCAGGTCCAAACCCGCGCGCTCCCGGTCCCGAGTCCGATGTCGACCTTGACGGTCACTTCGTCCTTTTTCATGGCGACGGAGGCCTCGGCCTCGTCGTAGCCCGGATCGCGCGCGCCCTCGGCCGCGACCCGGACGCCCCCGAACCAGATCGCGAGGCGATCGCGGTCGGCGGGCTCGCCGGCCTTCCCGACCGCCATCACGACCCGTCCCCAATTCGCGTCCTCGCCCGCGATCGCGGTCTTCACGAGCGGGGAATTCGCGATCGACATCGCGATCCGGTGGGCGGAGCGATCGCTCTCGGCGCCTTCGACCTCGACGGTCACGAACTTCCGGGCGCCCTCGCCGTCCCGTGCGACCTGTTGGGCGAGATCGACCAGAACCGCGTCGAGCGCGGCCCGGAAGGCCGCCGCCCCGGGATCGTCGGCGTGCTCGATCCGGGGCGCGCCGGCCCGGCCGGTCGCGAAGAGGAGCAGCGTGTCGGAGGTGGACGTGTCGCCGTCCACCGTCACGCAGTTGAAGCTCCGGTCCGCGCCCGCGGCCAGCATCTCCTGCAGACAGGGCGCCGCCACCGCGGCGTCGGTGAACACGAAGGACAGCATGGTGGCCATGTCCGGGGCGATCATGCCGGAGCCCTTGGCGATGCCCCCGATCGTGACCGGGACGCCGCCGACCTCCAGGCTCCGGGTCGCGACCTTCGGGAACGTATCCGTCGTCATGATGGCCTCGGCGGCCGCACGCCACCCGTCCGGGGTCGCGCGGGCCTCGCAGGCGCCGAGCACCGCGTCGAACCGCGAGGCGTCGAGCGGCTCGCCGATGACGCCGGTCGAGGCGAGGAGCACCTCCTCCGGCCGGCATCCGGCCGCCCGGGCCGCGATCTCCGCCGTGAGGCGCGTCGCGTCGCGGCCTTTCTGGCCCGTGAACGCGTTGGCGTTGCCGGAGTTCACGACGAGCGCCCGGGCCAGGCCTGCCGGAAGCTGCGCCCGGCACCAATCGACCGCGGCGGAAGGGCAGCGCGAGCGCGTGAACACGCCCGCCACGCTCGTTCCCTCGTCCAGCGCCACGTACAGGACGTCGGTCCGGCCCCGGTACCGGATCCCGGCCGCGGCGGTGGCGAGGCGCACGCCCGCGACGGGCGGCATCTCGGGGAAGCGCGTCGGGGCCAGCGGCGAGACGGGAAGGGACACGGAAGGACCTCGCTGCGACGGCGCGATTCGGACTTGCCGCCCCTCGCGCCCCGCGCTTTTCACATCGTCCGGCCCGCGGCAACCGGGGCGGCAGGCATCACGCGCCGCTCATGCCGGCGGAAGCCGGCACCCAGCCTCCCGGCCCGGGATGGGCCCCGGCTTTCGCCGGGGTGAGCGGGCGGGAGACCACCGGCGCCCGAAGCTCAGCGCGCCGGCGCCGCGGGCGAGGACGCGACCCGGCTCCGGATCATGAAGGTGTCGAAGCTGTACTCGGCGACCTGGAACCACAGGTATTCCTCGTTCCGGAACGCCCGCATGTGCTCGTAGAGCTTCTTGAAATCGGGATTCTTGGCCGAGATCTCGTCGTAGAGCTCGTTCGAGGCCTTGAAGGCCGCCTCCATGATCTCCTGGCTGAACGGTCGGATCTGCGCACCCGTGGCGACGAGACGGCGCAGCGCGGCCGGGTTTCGGGCGTCGTATTTGGCGGTCATCTCCATGCCGCTCTGGGCGGCGGCGCTCAAGGCGATCTGCTTGTAGGCCTTCGGAAGCTCCTCCCACTTCTGCTTGCCGATCCAGTAGTGGATGTTCGGCGCGCCTTCCCAGAAGCCGGGGTAGTAGTAGAACGGCGCGACCTTCACGAAGCCGAGCTTCTCGTCGTCGTAGGGACCCACCCATTCGA
>CAXTKM010000058.1:0-6331 GCA_964244795.1 uncultured Enterovirga sp. | reverse complement strand
CGGCGTCCACCGTACCGCGCTCGAGAGCCGGATAGATGTCCCCGCCCGCGATCTGCTGAGGCACGGCGCCGAGCTTCGCCATGACCTGACCGGCGAGCCCCGCGATCCGGAACTTCAAGCCGTCGAGGTCTTTCACGGTCTTGACCTCCTTGCGGAACCAGCCGCCCATCTGGGTGCCGGTGTTGCCGCCCGGGATCGTGAAGACGTTGTACTTCGAGACGTAATCGTTGATCAGGTCCTGGCCGCCGCCGATATGCATCCAGGCGTTTCGCTGCCGGACGTTCATCGCGAACGGGATGTCGGCCAGAAGCGCGAGGACCGTGTCCTTGCCGACGTAGTAGTAGCCCGGCCCGTGCATCATCTCGACGGTGCCGTTCGAGACGGCGTCCAGCGCCTGGAACGTGCCGACGATCTCGCCGGCCGCGAAGGTCTGGATCTGGAACTTGCCGTCCGTCATGTCGGAGCAGTATTTGGCGAAGCTCTCGGCTGCGCCGTACAGCGTATCCAGCGATTTCGGGAAGGTGGATGAGAGCCGCCACCGCACCTCCGGCGAGGATTGCGCGATCGCCGGGGACGCGACCGCGCCGGCCACGAGCCCGGCGCTTCCGGCCGCGAGAAAGTTGCGACGCTTCATCCTGTCCCTCCCTGTCGGGCGCCGCTTCGGGCACCGCGAGAAGAGGTTCGCACGAAAGCCCGGTTTGTCGAACCCGTTCCTTCGTCTTGCCTTCTATTTCGGCGCGGGCGCAGCGGGTGCGACCGCCGGAGCGTCGATGCGCTCGACCTTGCCCATCTTGCGGAGCCCGAGCACCGCGTCCTGCTGTGCCTTTCGGGTCAGATACTGCTCGATCTCCTCCCGCATGTCCTCGAAGGCCGGGATGGGCTTCGTCCGGCGCTCCAGGACCTGGATCACGTGCCAGCCGAACTGGCTCTTCACCGGCTCCGCGATCTCGTTCGGCTGCAGCTTGAACGCGGCCTCCGCGAAGGGCGCGACCATGCGGTCCCGCGTGAAGAAGCCGAGGTCGCCGCCCTCTGCCTTCGAGCCGGGGTCCTCGGACGATTCCGCCGCCACCTTGGCGAAATCCTCGCCGCCCTTGACGCGGGCATAGACCTTCCTCGCGTCGGCCTCCTCCTTCACGAGGATGTGGCGCGCCCGGACCTCGTCCTCCGGCTTCATCTCCCGCACGGTCTCCGCGTAGAGCTTCCGTGCGGCCTCCTGCGTCACGGCCGCCTTCGTCTGCGCCTCGAGATAATCGTCGACGAGCAGCTTGTCCCGCATGTAGGCGAGGCGTTGCCGGAACGCCGGCGTCTCGTCGATCTTCGCGGCCCGGGCCGCCTTCGCGCCGAGCCTGAGATCGATCACGTAGCCGATCAGGACCTCGCGCTTCTGGGCCGGATCGGTGCCCGGCAACGCGAGCGCCGGATCCTCGGCCGCGACCGCGAGATCGCCCTCCGTGATCGGCTCGCCGTCCACTCGCGCGACGACGCGCGCCGGATCGACCGGTGCCGCGGACGCGAGGACAGGCGCGGCGGGGACAGCGGGGACCTGGGCGAGCGCGGGGGACGCTGCCGCGAGCGCGAGAGCGGCGACACGGGAGAGAAGGAACAGCTTCGCGGTCATGGAGAATCCTGCGGTGTCGGGGGATGAGCCCGGCTTCGGTGTCAGGTGGCGCGGCTTCGTCCGGGAGGCAACCCCGCGCCCGACCCCGTGCCGAGCGCTCTCAGGCGAGCTCGGCCAGGATTCCCGGGACCTCCCCCGCGAGCTCGCGGGCGAGATAGCCGATCGGCCCGAACCGGCGGGCCAGTCGGTTCCCGGCCTCGCCGTGCAGGAAGACGCTCCAGATCGCGGCCGCGACGGGCTCCGTGCCCCGGGCCAGGAGCCCGGTCATGATGCCGGCCAGGACGTCGCCCGAGCCCGAGGTCGCGAGGCCGACATTGCCGTGCCGGCACGACCAATGCCGTCCGTCCGGCAGCGCCACGAAGGTGCAGCCGCCCTTCAGGACCACGATGCAGCCGAGGTCGCGTGCGACCCGGAGCGCGGTCGCGGCCGGGTCGGCCTCGATCGCGGCCTTGTCGACGCCGGTGATGCCGGCCATCTCGCCCGCGTGCGGCGTGAGGATCAGCCGGCCGGCCTGCCGGGCGAGCGCGGCCCGGTCCTGGGCGACGTGCATCATCGCGGCCGCGTCGAGGACGATCGCGGGACCGTCGAGGCCGGTGAGGACGGCCCGCGTCAGGGCGGCCGTCTCGTCGTCGACCGCGAGGCCGGGCCCGAGCAGGAGCGCGCGGCACCCGCTCGCGAGCGCGACGACCCGCTCGGCCGACGCCGCCGCGACGCTGCCGTCCCGCGTCTCGAGGAGACCGACCGCCATCGCCTCCGGGACGAGAAGCCCGAGCGGGACGCCGATCGATTCCGGCACCCCGATCTGCAGCTTGCCGGCCCCGGCCCGGAGCGAGGCGGTCCCGGCCAGCACGACGGCGCCCGGGATCTCGCGCGAGCCGCCGACCACCAGCACCCGTCCGCGCTCCTCCTTGCCGCCGCCGCTCGAAGGCTGGGGCAGCGGCATCCCGTGCAGGAGGTCCGGATCGATCGCGACGGCCGCTCTCACCGGGCGGCCACGTTCGCGTCGGGCCGGGACGTCACCGGCGTGCCTTCGTCCTCCAGTGGAACGGTGTGGTTGTAGCGCTCCAGCACGAAGGCCCCGTCCTTGCCGCGCTCAGGGTCGAACCGGAACGCGGTGACGGAGCAGTTCGCGACGTCGCCCTCCCGGTCGATCGCCAGGATCTCATCCTCCGAGAGGTTCTCGAGCAGGTAGCGGAAGCACAGGACCACCACCTGATGGCTCACGACCAGCACGCGGCGGCCCGCGTGCCGCAGCCCCATCGTGTCGAGCGCGCCGCGCAGCCGGAGGATCGTGTCGCACCAGCTCTCGCCGCCCGGCGGCCGGTGGTAGAACTTGCCCAGGATGCGCCGGAACTCGGCCTGCTCGGGGTGCTCCCTCTCGATCCCGAGCGTGGTCAGCCGGTCCAGGATGCCGAACTCCTTCTCGCGCAGGCGTTCGTCGACCAGGAGCTCGGGCCGGTCCCGCACGAACCCGCCGGCACCGCCGATCAGCGCCGTCGTCTGCTGAGCCCGGACGTAGGGCGAGGTCACCACGACCTCCGGACGCTCGCCCTCCGGCATCGCGGCGAACCAGCGGCCGAGCGAGCGCGCCTGGCGCTCGCCGAGCGGGCTCAGCGGGACGTCGACGTCGCGACCCGCGATGTCGATCGTGAGCAGCCCCGCATCGTGGGCGGCCGTGCGGGCGACGTTTCCGGCGCTCTCGCCGTGCCGGACGATCCAGAGCCGCTCGGGCCAGCGGGATTGCGGTGTCATGAGACCTCGACGCGATGGCGCAGGCTCAACCGCGGCTCGGCCCGGCCGTTCCAGCGGGACACCGCGTTGCCGGAGCCCCGGTTTCGTGACACGTGCGCGGCATGGATCACGGGTCACCCTCTCGCAGCGCGGCCGTCCTGCCTTCAACGGGCGAGGTCGGCGCAGGCCCCGAGGCCGGCACCCGGCGCAGCCTGAGCAACATCCAGGTCCTGCGCGGCGCGGCGGCGCTCTGCGTCGTCGTGCATCACGGCTTCGTCTACGTGGAAACCGTGTACCCGGCGCGCGGCTTCGCGACGCCGATCGACCCGATGCTGGGCGCGCTCGGGGTGTCGATCTTCTTCGCGATCTCGGGCTTCCTCATGGCCCGGCTCGTGCGCGAGACCGAGCCCTGGAGCTTCCTCGCCCACCGGGTCGTGCGCATCTTCCCGGCCTACCTCGCCGTGGTGGCGGCGGCCTGGGCGCTGTTCACGGCGCTGGGGCTGCCGTTCGGCGTCCAGTTCCTCGCCCTCACGCTCGCTCCGGTCGGGCCGCGCAGCTACCCGCTGAACGTCGAGTGGACCCTCGTCTACGAGACGACCTTCTACGTCGGGCTGTTCCTGCTCGCGCTCGGCGGCGGGGCGCGGCGCCTCGAGGCCGTGGCGCTGGCCTGGCTCGCCGCGCTCGCGGCCGCATGGCTGTTCCTTCCCGACGCGGCGCGGGGCAGCGGGCTCCCGGCGCCGCTGCTTCTCCCTCTCTCGGCCCCGAACGTGCCCTTCGCGGCGGGACTGCTGCTGCCGGGCCTGGTCGCCCGCGGGGCGATGCGGCCGTGGCTCGCGGCGCTCGCGATCCCGCTCGTCGGGGTTGCCGTCCTCGTGGAGCTGGAGACGGCCCGCTGGCTCCTCGGGCTCGCGGCCGTCCTGATCGTGGGCGCTGCCGTGCAGGCGCGCCAGCTCGCCGGGACGGGCTTCGGCGGACGAGCCCTGATCCGCTTCGGGGACGCGAGCTACGTCCTCTACCTCGCCCACCCGCCGGTCATGCTGCTCGCCATCCGGGCGATGCCGGCCGGCCTTCCTGCCCCTGTCGTCTGGTGCGCGGTCGTGGCGGCCGCGGTCGGGGTTGCGGCCCTGCTCGGCCCGCTCGACGTCCGGGCCTACCGGCAGCTCCGGCGCTTGGTCGACGCGGCTCCGGCGCGCGGTCGCCAGGGGCTCGTGCTCGCCTACCTCACGATGTTCTTCGGGGCGACGCTCTACGGCTCGATCGAGCTCGGCCTGGAAGCGCGCCATCGCACCCGTGCCGAAGCGGCGCTCGCCGTACTGCCGCCCGAGGCGCGCCTGACCCGACAGGCCGCGGAGGCGGCGCTCGCCTCCGGGCGCGCGCGTCCGCTCCCGGCCGAGGTCCGGGGCGAGGCGGACGACCTCGGACCGTCGCCGGGGACCGACCTCATCCTCGGGGCCTGGGCGGTCGATCCGGGCCGCCCGGACGCGCCCTTCCACCTCGCGGCCTATTGCGGCGGAAGGCTCGTCGCGATCGATCGCGCCCGCCGCCGCCGCCCGGACGTCACCGCGCTGCCCGGCTTGCAAGGCGCGCGCGGAAAGCGGATCGGATTCCGGTTGACCCTTCCGGGAGCGCCCTGCCGGGCCGCAGGCTCGATCGTCGCCGTGCTGGTCGACGAGGAGGGCCGTCTCGGCCTCCTGCCCGGGGTCGAACGCCTCGAGGCCGCGGGTCTCAAGCCCTGAGACATCTCCGAGGGGCGACGGGCCCGCGCTTTCGCGTGCGCTGTTGCCTATATGGGTCTATATGGCCGTTTTTTACGGCCCTCGACAGCCGTCTCACAGGGTCACGCGATGCTCGGTGCTCTCGCCAAGAAGATCTTCGGCTCCGCCAACGACAGGCGCCTGAAGACCTATACGCAACGGGTCGCGGCCATCAACGCGCTCGAGCCGCAGATCGCCGGGCTGTCCGACGACGCCCTGCAGGCCAAGACGGCCGAGTTCAAGGCGGCGCTCGCGGGCGGAAAGTCGCTCGACGACATCCTGGTCCCGGCCTTCGCGACCGTGCGCGAGGCTGCGAAGCGGGCGCTCGGCCAGCGCCATTTCGACGTGCAGCTCATCGGCGGCATGGTGCTGCACGAAGGCGCGATCGCCGAGATGAAGACCGGCGAGGGCAAGACCCTGGTCGCGACCCTCGCGGTCTACCTGAACGCGCTCGCCGGGAAGGGCGTGCACGTCGTCACGGTCAACGACTACCTGGCCCGGCGCGACGCCGAGTGGATGGGCCAGGTCTACGGCTATCTCGGGCTCACGGTCGGGGTGATCGTGCACGGGCTCGACGACGACCAGCGCCGCGAGTCCTACGGCTGCGACATCACCTACGGGACGAACAACGAGTACGGCTTCGACTACCTGCGCGACAACATGAAGTACGAGCTCGCGCACATGACCCAGCGCGGCCACAGCTACGCGATCGTGGACGAGGTGGACTCGATCCTGGTCGACGAGGCCCGAACCCCGCTGATCATCTCGGGTCCCATCGACGACCGGTCCGACCTCTATCTCGCGATCGACCAGGTCGTCCCGAAGCTCGCGCGCGAGGATTACGACCTCGACGAGAAGCAACGCACCGTGAACCTCACGGAGAGCGGCAACGAGCGCATCGAGGAGCTGATGCGCGAGGCCGGCATCCTGAAGGAGGGCGACCTCTACGATGCCGGCAACGTCACGCTGGTCCACCACGTGAACCAGGCGCTGCGCGCCCACAAGCTGTTCTCGAAGGACAAGGACTACATCGTCCGCAACGACGAGATCGTCATCATCGACGAGTTCTCGGGCCGCATGATGCCCGGGCGGCGCTACTCGGAAGGGCAGCACCAGGCGCTCGAGGCGAAGGAGCGCGTGACGGTCCAGCCGGAGAACCAGACGCTCGCCTCCATCACCTTCCAGAACTACTTCCGGCTCTACGGCAAGCTCGCCGGCATGACCGGCA
>CAXTKM010000057.1:0-18427 GCA_964244795.1 uncultured Enterovirga sp. | reverse complement strand
AGATCCACCGCTTCCGGGCCGCGATGACGATCCTGGCGACCGGCGGCTACGGCCGGGCCTATTTCTCGGCGACATCGGCCCATACCTGCACCGGCGACGGCAACGCCATGGTGCTCCGCGCCGGGCTGCCGCTCGAGGACATGGAGTTCGTGCAGTTCCACCCGACCGGCATCTACGGCTCGGGATGCCTCATCACGGAGGGGTCGCGCGGCGAGGGCGGCTATCTCACGAACTCCGAGGGCGAGCGCTTCATGGAGCGCTACGCGCCGTCCGCGAAGGACCTCGCCTCGCGCGACGTCGTCTCGCGCTCGATGACGATGGAGATCCGGGCGGGCAGGGGCGTCGGCAAGAACAACGACCACATCTACCTGCACCTCGACCATCTCGACCCGAAGATCCTGCACGAGCGCCTGCCCGGCATCTCGGAGAGCGCGAAGATCTTCGCCGGCGTCGACGTGACGAAGGAGCCGATCCCCGTCATCCCGACCGTGCATTACAACATGGGCGGCATCCAGACGAACTTCCACGGCGAGGTCGTGACCCTCAAGGGCTCCGATCCCGACCACATCGTGCCGGGCCTGATGGCGATCGGCGAGGCGGCCTGCGTGTCCGTGCATGGCGCGAACCGGCTCGGCTCGAACTCGCTGATCGATCTCGTGGTCTTCGGCCGGGCAGCCGGTCTCAAGTGCGCCGAAATCGTCGAGAAGGGCGGCCGCCTGCCCGAGCTGCCGAAGGATTCCGCCGACAAGGCGCTCGCCCGCCTCGATCGTGCCCGTCACGCGAACGGCGGCACGCCGACCGCGGTCCTCCGGGACAAGATGCAGCGCACGATGCAGAACAACTGCGCCGTGTTCCGAACCGGGGAGGTTCTGCAGGAGGGCCAAGGGTTGATCGGCGAGGTCTGGCGCGGCCAGGACGACATCAAGGTCACCGACCGCTCGCTCGTCTGGAACTCGGACCTGATCGAGACGCTCGAGTTCGAGAACCTGATCGTCCAGGCCGTCGTCACGATGGAGAGCGCCGCGAACCGTCAGGAATCCCGCGGCGCCCATGCCCGCGAGGATTTCCCGGACCGCGACGACAAGGAGTGGATGAAGCACTCCCTCGCCTGGATCGACGAGACCTCGCGCGAGGTGAAGCTCGATTACCGACCGGTGCACACGTACACGATGTCGAACGACATCGGGTATATCGAGCCGAAGGCCAGGGTTTATTGAGGGCCGGGCCGGGAGCGTTCGCGCCAGCGATTTCGGCCGCGCGGCCTCCCGCGGCTGCGCTCGCGCAGGACCGAGCCGTCACGTCGTGACCTCGATACGTCTCCCAGCGTCGGAGCCGTCGTCGTGCTCTGCCCACGGCCGTTCCGTTGTTCGATCTGTCGGAGAATGGCTCACAAATGCGGCTGTTGATGATCGTCCTGATCGCGCTCGGAAGCGCGATGGCGGCGCCTTATGTCGTCCTGGAGCAGTGGCCGGAGCTGCTGACGCGCGGCGGCGACGTGTCTCGGGGCTTCGAGGATGCCCAGGAGATCGTCCGCGTCCTGTTCGAGAGCTGGCGTCGGGGGCAGGATGTCTCGACGGCCCAGCCTGTGTTCGAGGAGACGCGGCTTCGCGTGTCGGTCCCGGTGGCCGTGGTCGCGGTGGCCTGGCTCTTTGGCTTCCTGGCCGGCGGCCTGTTCGGGCTGCTGCTGTCGGGGCTCGGCCGCTGGCCGTTCCTGATCGTCTGCGGGGTGCTGGGCGGGGCCGCCTATTCCTGCACGCGCACCGCGACCGTGACGACGGATCTCTCGCCGGAGACGGTCCAGCTCATCCGGGCCGGTCTGCTCATCTCACTTGCTGCCCTGTTGGCCGGTCTCCTGACCGCGCGCGGCACCCGTCGGCTCATCGCTTGAAGGACCGGGTTCATGGCTGAATTCACCCTCCCAAAGAACTCCCGGTACACGGACGGCAAGGTCTGGCCGAAGCCCGAGGGGGCGAAGCGCATCCACGAGTTCCGGGTCTATCGCTGGAACCCGGACGACGGGAAGAACCCGACGATCGACACCTACTACGTCGACCGCGACGATTGCGGCCCGATGGTGCTCGACGCGCTTCTCTGGATCAAGAACCAGATCGACCCGACGCTGACGCTGCGCCGCTCCTGCCGCGAGGGCATCTGCGGATCCTGCGCCATGAACATCATGGGCCAGAACACGCTCGCCTGCACGCTCGGCATCGACGATTGCAAGGCCGACGTCATCAAGATCTATCCGCTGCCGCACATGCCGGTGATCAAGGACCTCGTGCCGGACCTCACCTCCTTCTACGCCCAGCACGCCTCCATCGAGCCTTGGCTGCACACAGATAGCCCCGCCCCCGAGGCCGAGTGGAAGCAGACCCCCGAGGATCGCTCGAAGCTCGACGGGCTCTACGAGTGCATCCTGTGCGCCTGCTGCACGACGGCGTGCCCGTCCTACTGGTGGAACGGGGACCGCTTCCTCGGTCCGGCGGCCCTGCTCCAGGCCTACCGCTGGCTGATCGATTCCCGCGACGAATCGACCGGAGACCGGCTCGACAACCTGCACGATCCCTTCCGGCTCTATCGCTGCCATACGATCATGAACTGCGCGAACACCTGCCCGAAGGGCCTGAATCCGGCGAAGGCCATCGCCGAGATCAAGAAGCTGATGGTCGCGCGCGCCGTCTGACGCTGCCGCTGGCAGACGAACGCGACCGGCCCTCTCGGACCGCTCGCTCGACGTCGGATCGCTTAAGGGGTGCTCAGCCCTTCGGCATGATCACCGTGTCGATGACGTGGATCACGCCGTTCGAGCAGGCGATATCAGCCGAGGTCACCTTCGCGCCGCTGACCACGACGCCGTTCGTGCCATCGACGTGAAGGGCCTCGCCGCCGACCGACTTCGGCGACAGCGTCTTTCCGGCCACGTCCTTCGCCATGACGGCGCCCGGCATCACGTGCAGGGTCAGGATCTTCGTCAGCTTATCCTTGTTCTCGGGCTTCACGAGGCTCTCGACCGTGCCGGCCGGAAGCTTGGCGAAAGCGTCATCCGACGGCGCGAATACCGTGAACGGCCCGGGTCCCTTCAGGGTCTCGACCAGCCCGGCAGCCGTGACGGCTGCGACCAGCGTCTTGAAGGAGCCATTGGCAACGGCGGTATCGACGATGTCATGAGTAGAAGTGGTCAAAATGATAGTCCTTTTAATGCAGTCGCTCGCATATGGGACGGGGAACGATCATTGCAATGAGCCGTGTCGACGACGCCGCACTACTCAAAAAGTGATCGATGTGTTGTTGCGATTTGTGCAGATTTCGCGATCCGAGCCGCGCGGCGTCGTAGTGGTGTCGAGCGTCCTGGCCGATGCGAGCGCCTCGGCGTGTCGGCCTTATCGCGTTCCCTCCATGCACCGACGGTGCTAAGGCGCGGGCGCCCGGGCATGTCGGAGACGCGATGCGGTCCGCGAACGAGATCGATTTCTGGCGCGGGCTCGCGCTCGTGTCGATCTTCATCAACCACATCCCGGGCTTCGCCTTCGAGCGGCTGACGCATCGCAACTACGGCCTCTCCGACTCGGCCGAGCTTTTCGTGTTCCTGGCCGGCTGGGCGCTCAGGCGCACCGCCGCCGCTGGTGCCGGCGAGCGGCTCGGGCTCGTGCGTCTCGTGCTCCGGGTCGGGCAGCGCGCCGTGACGCTCTACGCCGCCCAGATCCTGATCACGATGCTGGCTGTGGCGATCATCGCGGCCGCCGCGATCTGGCTCGAAAACCCGCTCCTGCTCGAATGGAACAACGCCGCGGCCGTGTTCCAGGACCCGGTCCCGGCACATCTCGGCCTCGTCCTCCTGACCCATCAGCTCGGGTACTTCGACATCCTGCCGCTCTACGTCGTCCTGATGGCGGGCGCGCCGGCGCTCGCGGTCGCGCATCGACTGCTGCCGGCGGCGGTGCTCCCGCTTTCGCTCGGGATCTACGCGGCCGCGCTCGTCTTCCGCGTCAACCTGCCGACATGGCCGGTCGAGGGCGTCTGGTTCTTCGATCCCTTCGCTTGGCAACTGATCTTCGTCCTCGGCTTCGAGCTCGGTGGCGAGGACCGGCTCGGGCGGCTCGTGAGGCGGCACCTCGGCTGGCTGCGCCCGCTCGGCTGGATCCTGGTCGTGGCCGGCGCGGCGGCGGCGCTCAGCGACTACGAGCCCGATCCGACGCGCGTTCCCGACCCGAAGCTCTTCTTCGTCTTCGACAAGACCTATCTCTCGCCGGCCCGGCTGCTCCATTTCCTGGCGCTTGCGGCGGCCTTCGCCGGAAGCTTCCGGCTCGTCGCCCGCCTGATCCCGGTGCTCGGGCGCTTCCTGTCGATGTTGGGCCGCAACTCCCTGAACGTCTTCTGCGTGGGCTCGATCCTCAGCCTGTGCGGGCAGCTCCTGCGGGTCGCGTCCTCCGGGAGTTTGTGGGTCGACATGGGCGTGCTATTCATCGGCGTAGCGGCGTTGGGGTTCACGGGATGGCTGTCCGAGTTGCGCGACAGGCTCAGGGAAGCCTCCACGCGCGTTCCGTCCTGATCCTGGTCGCGGGCCTTCTGCTATTTCCCGTCGGCGTCTCGGCCCAGAGCGCTAGCGAGCCCGACCTGCCGGCGCCCCGTCCGCCGGCGCTGAGCCCGAGCTGCGAGGCGCCCGCGGCCGACATCGCAACCCCCGCCCCGCTGCCGCATCTGCAGGCCGATCTTCAGGCCGGTCGGACCATCCGGGTGCTCGCGATCGGGTCCTCCTCGACCGTCGGGCTCGGGGCCTCATCGCCCTCGCAGAGCTACCCGGCCCAGCTCGAATCCATCCTCGAGCAGACGTTCAAGGGCCTCGACGTGGTTACGATCAACCGAGGCGTCTCGGGCGAGGCCGCGTCCGCGACCGCGGACCGCCTCAAGACCCTGGTCGGGCTCGAGCGGCCGGACATCGTGCTCTGGCAGGTCGGCACGAACGACGCTCTCAACCGGGTGCCGGTCGCCGATTTCGTGGCGACGGTGCGCGAAACCGTGCGCTGGCTGAAGGACCGCGAGGTCGATGTCGTCCTCGTCGGCCTCCAATACACCCTGAAGGTCAGCACGGACGCGCATTACAAGGCGATCCGGATGGCGCTTCGCGACATCGCCAATGCCGAGACCGTGCTCCTCGTGCGCCGCTACGAGGCCATGGAGTTCATCGAGCGGGCAAAGGCTGGTGCGCTGATGTCGCCGGATGGCCTGCATCTCAACGACCTCGGCTATCGCTGCATGGCCGAGCACATCGCCAGGGCGATGGTCGTCAGCGCCTTCCTGCGTTCGAGGCCGGCGAGAACGGTCCGGCGACCCCTCTGAGCTTGCGCCGTCGCGCTCGCCGTCGCAGTCAGGAGCTCGATCGGGAGCGTCGGGCTGCGATCCCCGGACCATTGCGAGGCAGACCGGATGACCTTCTCACGCGCAAGGCGCCCCAATCCGGCGCGGCTCGCCACGATCGTTGCCTGTTGCGCGCTCGGGCTCGCCGGCTGCGAATCGGGACGGTTCGCGTCGGGACGGGGGACGGTCGCGTCCGCCCGCCAGGTGCCGGACGCACCCTCCGATCCGATCGCGCCGTCCGTCCCCTCAGGCTCCGTCACGTCCGAGCCGCTGGCTCCGCCGCCGGGCGGGCAGGTCGTCGCGACCCAGGACGTGCCCACGATGCCGGGCGGCCCGAGGCCGGTCGAGACGCTCGGCAGCGGCAACCCGGCCGCAGCCTCCGGGCCCGCGACGACCTCCCGCAGTGCCGCGATCGGCGGCTGGACGGCCCGCGAGGCCGGCGGCACGAGCTGCCGGGTCAACCTCGCCAGCACGCCCTCGCTCGACCTCTACCGGGCGTCGGCTTCGGGCTGTGCGAACAAGGACCTCGCCCGCGTCACGGCCTGGGATTACCGCGACGGCGAGGTCTACCTCTTCCAGCCGGGCGGCGCGGTGGCGGCCCGGCTTCGGCCCGCCAGCAGCGGGCTATCCGGCGTGCTCGCGAAATCGGGCGCGCCTTTGACGCTGACGCGCTCCTGAGCCGGACGCCGAGGGCTCGTTACCGAGCCTCGCGCCGCCGGGTGCGGGAGTCGCCCGGCCGCCTGTACTGCTCGGTCTCGACCGCGCCGCCCTGGACCGACCCGGTCGTGATGTCGTCGCCGCGGTTGAACTGCGCCGTCCGCTCGGCATCCTCGGCCTGGAAGCGATAGTTCTGCCACTTCGTCGTGCCCTCGCTGAACATGCCGGAGGGGGCCGAATAGCTGAAGTTCTCCTTCGCGGTCTGGGCCGAAGCTCCGAGGGCCGGAAGGGCGAGGGCGCCCGCGAGGGCCGCAATCGTGACGATACGCATGGTCTCTCTCATCGCAGTGGGTGGCGGGGCGCGATGCCGCTCGCCGTTGAGCACCAGATGGGGGTCGTCTCCCGCCGCGTTGGTGCGTTGCCGCACATGGATGGTGCATTGCGGTGAAGCGGCCGGCGCGGGTCCAAGGCCTCGGGTCCGCCATCCGGGTTTGCGCTTTCCGGGCGAGGCCGGTAATCGGCGCCCGAGCCCCGTGACAGACAACAGCCATCCCGTCCGCTCCCGCTACGATGCCCTGGTCGCGTCGGGCGCGATCGAGCCCGATTCCGCCCAGACGGAGCTGATCGGGCGGCTCGACTCGCTCGCGGCGGAGCTCGCGGATCGCGGCAAGGCGCGCAGGTCCGGCCCTCTCGGCTGGCTGCTCGGCGGCTCCTCCCGAGACCCGGCGCCGCGCGGGGTCTACATCTGGGGAGCGGTCGGGCGCGGCAAGACGATGCTGATGGACCTCTTCTTCGAGGGCCTCGCGGTCGAGACGAAGCGCCGGGCGCATTTCCACGCCTACATGGCGGAGGTGCACGCGCGCATCCATGCCTGGCGCCAGGAGCTCCGGGCCGGCACGGTGTCCGGCGACGACCCGATCCGGCCGGTCGCGGCGACGCTCGCGGCAGAGGCGTCGGTGCTCTGCTTCGACGAGTTCGCGGTGACGGACATCGCTGACGCGATGATCCTCGGGCGGCTGTTCACGGCGCTCTTCGCCGAGGGGGTGGTCGTCGTCGCGACCTCGAACGTGCCCCCGGACGGCCTCTACCGCGAGGGACTGAACCGGGCTCTGTTCGTGCCCTTCATCCGGCTCCTCGAGGACAGGACCGAGGCGCTTCGGCTCGAAGCCCGCACGGATTTCCGGATGGAGAAGATCGGCGACAGCCCCGTGTTCTTCTCGCCCGCGGACGCGGCGGCCAGGACCGAGATGGACGCGCTGTTCCGGCGTCTCACGGGCGGCGCGGCGGCCGGCCCCGCGACCCTGACCGTCCTCGGCCATCCGGTCGCGATCCCGGCCCAGGCGATGGGCGTCGCCCGCTTCGGCTTCGCCGACCTGTGCAGCCGCCCGCTCGCGGCGAGCGACTACCTCGCCATCGCCCGGGCCTACCACACGGTCCTGATCGACGGGATCCCGCGCCTCCATCCGGACCAGCGCAACGAGGCGCGCCGCTTCATCACGCTGATCGACGTCTTCTACGAGCGGCACGTCCGGCTGATCGCCTCGGCCGACGCTGCCCCGGCGGAACTCTACGCGGCCGAGCGCGGCGCGGAGACGTTCGAGTTCGCCCGAACGGCGTCGCGCCTGCACGAGATGGGCTCGCGGGATTACCTCGCCACCGCGCCCACGCCGCAGGCGAGCGGGAATACGACCGGGTTGGTCGAGACGTGACGCCTTCCCCTCGCCTGGGGAGGGTCGAGTCGGCGAAGCCGACCGGGGTGGGGGTCGCGTCGTAAGGACGATCGGCCGGCCACGCCCGCGACCCCCACCCCGGCCGCGCTCAAGGCGCGACTCGACCCTCCTGCCGGGCAGAGCCCGGTCCGCAAGGGGGAGGGCAGGGCGTGGTGTCTCTGGAACGGGCCAGCCGAGCCCTTCTCGCTTGAAGGCCCGGGCGTTCTGCGCCAAAGAGGCGCCGCGCGGCTCCTTTGCGTCAGCCGCCCGTTTTCCCGAGGAACATCCCTGCATGTCTCGCAAGAAGATCGCGCTCATCGGGGCGGGGCAGATCGGCGGAACGCTGGCCCACCTGATCGGCTTGAAGGAGCTCGGCGACGTCGTGCTGTTCGACATCGCGGACGGGGTGCCCCAGGGCAAGGGCCTCGACATCGCGGAATCGGCGCCGATCGACGGCTTCGACGCGCGCTACCAGGGTGCCAGCGACTATGCGGCCATCGCGGGCGCGGACGTCGTGATCGTCACGGCCGGCGTTCCCCGCAAGCCCGGAATGAGCCGGGACGACCTTCTCGGCATCAACCTCAAGGTGATGGAGGCGGTCGGCACCGGCATCCGGGAGCACGCGCCGGACGCCTTCGTGATCTGCATCACGAACCCGCTCGACGCGATGGTCTGGGCGCTGCAGAAGTTCTCCGGCCTCTCGCCGAAGAAGATCGTCGGCATGGCGGGCGTGTTGGACTCCGCCCGATTCCGGCACTTCCTGGCCGAGGCGATGGATGTCTCCGTGCAGGACGTGACCGCCTTCGTGCTCGGCGGGCACGGCGACGACATGGTGCCACTTACCCGCTACTCGACGGTCGCCGGCATCCCGCTGCCGGACCTCGTCCAGATGGGGTGGCTGGATCAGGGAAAGCTCGACCAGATGGTCGAGCGGACCCGCAAGGGCGGCGGCGAGATCGTGGCCCTCCTCAAGACCGGATCGGCCTTCTATGCACCGGCCGCCTCCGCGATCGCGATGGCCGAGAGCTACCTCAAGGACAAGAAGCGCCTGCTGCCCGCAGCCTCGCTGCTGACCGGCCAGTACGGCGTCGACGGTCTCTTCATCGGGGTCCCGGTCGTCATCGGGGCGGGCGGGGTCGAGCGGATCGCCGAGGTCAAGCTCGACACGGCCGAAGCCGCCATGTTCGAGAAATCCGTCGCTTCCGTGCGGGGCCTCGTCGATGCCTGCAAGGGCATCAATCCCTCGCTGGCGTGATCACGCCGTCATGGCCGGGCTCGTCCCGGCCATCCCGATCCTAGAGCGCCCCCGATCGAGGTGGCCGGGACGATCCCGGCCATGACCCGGAAGGAGGCACCGGAAAGAGAAGCCGAGCCATGAACATCCACGAATACCAGGCGAAGGCCGTCCTGAAGGAGTTCGGCGTGCCGGTGTCCCGCGGGGTCGCGATCTTCTCGGCCGACGAGGCCGAAGCCGCCGCGAAGGAGCTCGGCGGGCCGCTCTGGGTGGTGAAGTCCCAGATCCACGCGGGCGGGCGCGGCAAGGGCAGGTTCAAGGAGCCCGAGGCCGGCGAGAAGGGCGGCGTACGGCTCGCGAAATCCGTCGAGGACGTCAAGCGCTTCGCAGGCGAGATGCTCGGCCGCACCCTCGTGACGCAGCAGACCGGCCCGGCCGGCAAGCAGGTGAACCGCCTCTACATCGAGGACGGGTCCGACATCGAGAAGGAGTTCTACGTCTCGGCGCTGGTCGACCGCGATACGGGCCGGGTCGCCTTCGTGGTGTCGACGGAGGGCGGGATGGACATCGAGGCGGTCGCGCACGACACGCCCGAGAAGATCCTGACCTTCTCGGTCGACCCCGCGACCGGCGTGATGCCCCATCACGGGCGCACGGTCGCGCAGGCGCTCGGGCTCGAGGGCGACCTCGGCCGGCAGGCGGCCGACGTGGTCGCGAAGCTCTACGCGGCCTTCGTCGCGAAGGACATGGCGATGCTGGAGGTGAACCCCCTCATCGTCACGACCGACGGCCAGGTCCGCTGCCTCGATGCGAAGATCACCTTCGATTCCAACGCCCTCTACCGCCACAAGGACATGGTCGCGCTGCGCGATCTGACCGAGGAGGACGCGAAGGAGATCGAGGCGTCGAAGCACGATCTCGCCTATATCGCGCTCGACGGCACCATCGGCTGCATGGTCAACGGTGCCGGCCTCGCCATGGCGACGCTCGACATCATCAAGCTCTACGGCGAGAGCCCGGCGAACTTCCTCGACGTCGGCGGCGGCGCGACGGAAGAGAAGGTCACCGCTGCCTTCAAGATCATCACGGCCGATCCGAACGTGAAGGGGATCCTGGTCAACATCTTCGGCGGCATCATGAAGTGCGACGTGATCGCCCGGGGCGTGATCGCGGCCGTGAAGACGGTCGGCCTCCAGGTTCCGCTGGTCGTCCGGCTCGAGGGCACGAACGTGGCCGAGGGCAAGGAGATCATCTCCTCGTCCGGCCTGAACGTCATCTCGGCCGACGACCTCGACGACGCGGCCCAGAAGATCGTCTCGGCGGTCCGCAAGGGCTGAGCGCGACGGCCGGCGTGGCCCTTGCGACCGGCTTCAGGTTCCGCGTCCGCTCTCGGCGGCGGCGCGGTCTCAGGCAGCCGAGCGAGGATCGAGGCGATGAGCGCATTCGGAACAGGGACCCCCTACGTGGCGCCGGCGCCGGTCTCGCTCAGCTTCGCCGGCTTCTGGACGAGAACCGGCGCCTACCTGATCGACGGGATCCTGCTGTCGATCGTCACCGGGCTGCTTTTCAATACCGTCGGATCGAGTTGGACCGACATGAACATCGATCCGACGAACATCCAGACGGGTCCGCTCTACGCGATGTCGGGTCTCTCGTTCCTGATCCCGGCGATCTACACGATCGGGTTCTGGGTCTCCTCGGGGGCGACGCCCGGCAAGATGGCGCTCGGGCTGAAGGTGGTCAGGAGCGACACGGGCGGGCCGCTCACGATCGGGCAGGCGATCGGACGCTTCTTCGGCTATATCGTGTCGTGGCTCATCTTCGGCCTCGGCTTCCTCTGGGTTGCCTTCGACGGCCGCAAGCAGGGCTGGCACGACAAGCTCGCCTCGACGGTGGTCGTGCGCCGGACGCAGACCGTGCCTGTGGCCTTCGGGGCCTGAGTGGATGCCGGAAGTCAGCTCTCGCCGAAACGGCCTACCTTGCCTGGAAGCACAGTTCCACATATCCTGTGGCTTCCGGAGGCGGTCATGAAGAATATTACCTTGTCGGTCGACGAGACAGTGCTCGAGAGGGTCCGGGTCATCGCGGCCGAGCAAAAGACGACCGTCAACCAACTCGTGCGCCTGCATTTGGAGCAGATCGCCCGCAACGAGGATCGGGCCAAGCGCGCGATCGCGGAGCTTCGACGCATGAGCCTGACGACCGAGGCGCGGCTCGGCTCCGACTATGTATTCGACCGAGCCGCCGCTTATGAGCGTTGAGGCCTTCATCGATACAAACGTCCTGATCTATGCAGCCGCAGGGCGGGTCGACGACCCTGAAAAATACGCCGTTGCATGGATGCTTCTCGACGAAGGCAAGTTCGGCCTTTCGGGGCAGGTTTTGGCCGAGTTCTATGTGAACGCGATCAAGAAGCCGAAGATACCCTTGAAGGAAACCGAGGCCGCCCGCTGGGTCGACAAGCTGTCCACGGTGCCTGTCGTCGAAGTGGACGCCAACTTGGTCCGTGAGGCCATCCGGCACAGCCTGCGCTACCAGATCAAGTACTGGGACGCAGCGCTCATCGCTGCCGCCGAGCGGCTTGACGCGCCCATCCTGTACACCGAAGACCTGAACCATCATCAGCTCTACGGGACCGTTCGCGTCGTGAATCCCTTTCGGCCGAACTGACCCATCCGAAAGCCTTCTCATGTCCATCCTGATCGACTCCTCCACCCGCGTCATCTGCCAGGGCTTCACCGGCAAGAACGGGACTTTCCACTCCGAGCAGGCGATCGCCTACGGGACGAAGATGGTCGGGGGCACGAGCCCGGGGAAGGGCGGCTCGACCCATCTCGGGCTCCCGGTCTTCGACACCGTCCGCGAGGCGCGCGAGGCGACCGGTGCGAACGCGTCCGTCGTCTACGTGCCGCCGCCCGGTGCCGCGGACGCGATCTGCGAGGCGATCGATGCCGAGATCCCGCTGATCGTCTGCATCACGGAGGGCATCCCGGTCCTCGACATGGTGCGGGTGCGGCGCTCCCTCGACGCCTCGAAGTCGCGCCTGCTCGGCCCGAACTGCCCGGGGATCGTGACCGCGGGCGTCTCGAAGATCGGCATCATGCCGGCGAACATCTTCAAGACCGGCTCGGTCGGGATCGTGTCGCGCTCGGGCACGCTGACCTACGAGGCCGTCTTCCAGACGAGCCAGGAGGGTTTGGGCCAGACCACCGCGGTCGGGATCGGGGGCGACCCGGTCAAGGGCACCGAGTTCATCGACATGCTGGAGATGTTCCTCGGCGACGAGAAGACGACGTCGATCGTGATGATCGGCGAGATCGGCGGCTCGGCCGAGGAGGACGCGGCGCAGTTCCTGAAGGACGAGGCGAAGCGCGGCCGAAAGAAGCCGACGGTCGGGTTCATCGCCGGACGCACCGCGCCCCCCGGTAGACGCATGGGCCACGCGGGCGCGATCATCTCCGGCGGCAAGGGCGGCGCCGAGGACAAGATCGCGGCGCTCGAATCGGCCGGCGTGAAGGTCTCGCCCTCGCCGGCCCGCCTCGGCAAGACGCTGGCGGAGCTCCTGCGGGGCTGACGCGCGGCTTTGTCATCGCCTATTCAGGCGAACGGGGCTAAGAGGGGACATGGGCCTCGTCCGCACCGTGATCTCATCGAGCAATCCGACGCGTGCCGACCTCGATCCCGTCGAGGTCGAAACGCCGGTGGATCCGGGCGCGTCCCATCTGCGGCTCCCCCAGCACCTTGCGATCCACCTTCAGATGGATCCTTCCGACACGCGTGAGGTCACGATGGCGGATGGATCTCGGCATGCGGATCCGTACAGGGGTCGGGTCGCGATGACGTGCGGAGAGCCACGATGCCTTGGAGGCGCCATGGTCTTCGGCGACGAGGTTGCCCTCGGCACCGTCCCCACGAATGGCATGGACCTGATCGTGGGGCTGTCGAGTCTCGAGGTGGTGCCGACCCGACCAATCCCACCATACCCGCTTCGGTAGCGATGGGCGTGAGGCCGACGATCGAGGATCGTTGAGAGCGCTCATCGCCTGCTAGGAATCCGTGAATGTCACGCCAGGACCAGAACGACGCCTCCCTCCGGACAGCCTTCCTGGACGGTGAAAGCGCCACCTATATCGAGGGCCTGCAGGCCCGATACGCGGCCGATCCAGCCTCTGTCGACCCTGAATGGCGGGCGTTCTTCGCCGGTCTCGGCGAGGACGAGGCCGCGCCGGCCACGAGTGGTCGCGGCCCCTCCTGGGAGAAGGCGAACTGGCCGATCCCGCTGAACGGCGAGCTCGTCTCGGCGCTCGACGGCAACTGGGGCCAGATCGAGAAGGCCGTCGGCGACAAGATCCGCACCAAGGCCGACCAGAAGGGCGAGCCCGCCTCCGCCGAGTCCGTGCATCAAGCGACCCGCGATTCCGTCCGGGCCATCATGATGATCCGGGCCTACCGGATGCGCGGCCATCTTCATGCCGACCTGGATCCCCTCGGATTCGAGAAGCGGGTCGCGGACGACGAGCTCTCGGCCGCCCATTACGGCTTCACGGAAGCCGATTGGGACCGGCCGATCTTCCTGGACAGCGTCCTCGGGCTCGAGTTCGGAACGATCCGCGAGATCGTGGCGATCCTCGAGCGGACCTATTGCTCGACGCTCGGCGTCGAGTTCATGCACATCTCGAACCCCGAGGAGAAGGCCTGGATCCAGGAGCGCATCGAGGGGAAGGACAAGGAGATCGCGTTCACCCGCGAGGGCAAGAAGGCGATCCTGAACAAGCTGATCGAGGCCGAGGGCTTCGAGAAGTTCCTCGACCTGAAATATACCGGCACGAAGCGGTTCGGCCTCGACGGCGGCGAGTCGATGGTGCCGGCGCTGGAGCAGATCATCAAGCGCGGCGGCGCGCTCGGCGTGAAGGAGATCGTGATCGGGATGTCCCATCGCGGACGCCTGAACGTCCTCTCGAACGTGATGGCGAAGCCGCATCGGGCGATCTTCCACGAGTTCACGGGCGGCTCGGCCTCGCCGGCCGACGTCGAGGGCTCGGGCGACGTCAAGTACCATCTCGGCGCCTCGTCCGACCGCTCCTTCGACGACAACAACGTCCACCTGTCGCTGACCGCGAACCCGTCCCATCTCGAGATCGTCGACCCGGTCGTGCTCGGCAAGGTGCGGGCGAAGCAGGACCAGCACAACGACGCGCCCGAGAGCCGGACCTCGGTGATCCCGCTCCTGATCCACGGTGACGCGGCCTTCGCGGGCCAGGGCGTCGTGGCCGAATGCCTGGGCCTCTCCGGCCTCAAGGGTCACCGGACCGGTGGCTCGATCCACTTCATCGTCAACAACCAGATCGGCTTCACGACGAATCCCCGCTTCTCGCGCTCGTCGCCGTATCCGTCCGACGTCGCGAAGATGGTCGAGGCGCCGATCTTCCACGTCAACGGCGACGACCCGGAGGCCGTGGTCTTCGCGGCCAAGGTCGCGACGGAATACCGGCAGACATTCCACAAGCCGGTGGTCGTGGACATGTTCTGCTATCGCCGCTTCGGGCACAACGAGGGCGACGAGCCGGCCTTCACGCAGCCCCGGATGTACAAGGCCATCCGCAAGCACCCGACCACGCTCGCGCTCTACGCGAAGAAGCTGGAGGACGAGGGTGTGGTGACCGTGGCCGAGCTCGAGGAGATGCAGGGCGCGTTCCGGGCGACGCTCGATCTCGAGATGGAATCCGCGCAAGGCTACAAGCCGAACAAGGCGGACTGGCTCGACGGGCGGTGGGCCGGCCTGATCGCTGTCACGGAAGCCGACGAGGATTGCCGGCGCGGCAAGACGGGCGTCCCGATCGAGCAGCTCCGGCGGTTGGGGGAGCGGCTGACCACGCTTCCGGAGGGCTTCAACGCGCACAAGACGATCCAGCGCTTCCTCGACAATCGCAAGAAGATGTTCGAGACGGGCGAGGGAATCGACTGGGCGACAGCGGAAGCCCTCGCCTTCGCGACGCTCCTGGAGGAGGGCCACCAGGTCCGCCTCTCCGGCCAGGATGTCGAGCGCGGGACGTTCTCTCAGCGCCACTCGGTCCTGCTCGACCAGGAGACGGAAGAGCGTCACACGCCCCTGAACCACCTGAGCGAGACGCAGGCCCGATACGAGGTCGTGAACTCGATGCTGTCCGAGGAGGCTGTGCTCGGCTTCGAATACGGCTACTCGCTGTCCGAGCCGAACGCGCTCCCGCTGTGGGAGGCTCAGTTCGGCGATTTCGCGAACGGCGCGCAGGTCGTCTTCGATCAGTTCATCTCGTCCGGCGAGCGCAAGTGGCTCCGCCTCTCGGCGCTGACATGCCTGCTGCCGCACGGCTACGAGGGCCAGGGTCCGGAGCATTCCTCGGCCCGGCTCGAGCGCTTCCTGCAGATGTGCGCCGAGGACAACATGCAGGTCGTCTACTGCTCGACGCCGGCGAACTACTTCCACGTCCTGCGCCGCCAATTGAAGCGGGAGTTCAGGAAGCCGCTGATCCTGATGACGCCGAAATCGCTGCTGCGGAACAAGCGCTGCGTCTCGCGCCTCGCGGACATGGCGGACGGCTCGACCTTCCACCGCGTGCTCCGCGACGACGGCCAGAGTCTCGTCGCGGACGACAGGATCCGCCGCGTCATCCTGTGCACCGGAAAGGTCTATTACGACCTCTACGACGAGCTCGAGAAGCGGGGCCAGGACGACGTCTATCTCCTTCGGGTGGAGCAGCTCTACCCGTTCCCGCTGAAGTCGATGGTCGCGGACATGGCCCGGTTCCCGAACGCGGATTTCGTCTGGTGCCAGGAGGAGCCCCGGAACATGGGCGCCTGGACCTTCGTCGAGCCGCAGCTCGAATGGGTGCTCGACCATGCCGGCCAGAAGGGCAAGCGCGCGCGCTACACCGGCCGGCCGGCCTCCGCCGCGACCGCGACCGGGATCGCGGCGAAACACCAATCGCAACTGAAGGCGTTCCTCGAGGACGCGATCGCGGGCTAGAGCATACTGGCGTCTCAGGGAAACGCCAGCATGCTCTAGCCTTCTGTAACGCATGCTATTTTCGGGAAACCGGGCTCCACTTTCCCGCAGCAAGCTCTAGCGGCGAGGTCTCTCGACCTCAGCCGCAGCCTCAAGGACCAAGGACGACCATGGCCACCGACATCCGCGTACCGACCCTCGGCGAATCCGTGAGCGAGGCCACGATCGGCCGCTGGTTCAAGAAGCCCGGCGACACCGTGAAGGCGGACGAGCCGCTGGTCGAGCTCGAGACCGACAAGGTGACGCTCGAGGTGAACGCGCCGGCCGCCGGTACGCTCGGCGACATCCTCGCGAAGGACGGCGAGACCGTGCAGCCGGGCGCCATCCTGGGCAACATCGTCGAGGGCGGCGCGGCGGCGTCGAAGGGCGCTCCTCCGGCCAAGGCCGAGGCGCCCGCGAAGGCGGCTCCGGCCCAGCCGGTGGCGTCCGCTCCCGCGACGTCCGGCGCGAACGGCCCGGCGGTCGGCCGGATCGCGGCGGAAAGCGGCGTCGATCCTGCCGCCGTGAACGGCTCCGGCAAGGACGGCCGGGTGACGAAGGGCGACATGCTGTCCGCCGTCGCATCCGGCGGCCCGGCGCCGGCCGCGCGGCCCGCGGCACAGGTGCCGTCCACGCCGGCCCCGCAGTTGCGGGCGCCGTCGCCTGCCGACGACGCGTCGCGCGAAGAGCGCGTCCGGATGTCGAAGCTGCGCCAGACGATCGCGCGCCGGCTGAAGGACGCACAGAACAGCGCCGCCATGCTGACGACGTTCAACGACGTCGACATGGGCGCCGTGATGAAGCTGCGCTCGCAGTACAAGGACGTCTTCGAGAAGAAGCACGGCGTGAAGCTCGGCTTCATGGGCTTCTTCACGAAGGCCGTGGTCGGCGCCCTGAAGGAGGTCCCGGCCGTGAACGCCGAGATCGACGGCACCGATCTCGTCTACAAGAACTACTATCACATCGGCATCGCCGTCGGGACCGACAAAGGCCTCGTCGTCCCGGTGGTCCGCGACGCCGACCGGCTCTCGATCGCCGAGATCGAGAAGACGATCGCCGGCTACGGCAAGAAGGCCCGCGACGGCCAGCTCACGATCGCCGAGATGCAGGGCGGCACCTTCACGATCACGAACGGCGGCATCTACGGCTCGCTGATGTCGACCCCGATCCTGAACGCCCCGCAATCCGGCATCCTCGGCATGCACCGCATCGAGGAGCGCCCCGTCGTGCGCGGCGGCCAGGTCGTGGCGCGCCCGATGATGTACCTCGCGGTGTCCTACGATCACAGGATCGTGGACGGCAAGGAGGCCGTGACGTTCCTGGTCCGGGTCAAGGAGGCGCTGGAGGATCCGGCGCGACTCGTGCTCGATCTGTGATAGGGTTGAGGGATGGCCAAGGGATCCCGTCTCCCTCGAATTTCTGGGTGAGCAGCTCAAGCGTGTCCAGGCCGACATCCGCGACCTGAAGGGCGCGTGCTGCTCGTCGAGACCGATCAGGCCGACATGCGACGAGACCTTGCGCGAGTCGAGACGAAGATCGACGTCCTGGCCGAGCGGACCGACGATCGCTTCGATCAGCTCGACCAGCGCTTCGTCGAGCTGTTCCGGACGATGGCGGAGCACTTCGCGGGCGTGAAGCAGGAGATTCTCGAGTTGAGAAAGCGGCCCTGAATCTTCGACGATGCCGACCTTTCTCGCCTCTCTGAGCCGGTCATGCCGACCATCGCGATCGTAGACGGCGTTCGTCTCGTGCTCTGGCCGAACGACCATCCGCCGGCCAACTTCACGCGAGCATCGGCGATGACAAAGCGAGGCTCTCGATCGAAACAGGCGAGTGCTTGAGTGGGCGGCTTCCGCGGGCGAAGATGAAGGCGGTTCTCGATTGGCTTGAGGCGAATCGCGGACAGGCCGCCTTCGCCTGGTCGGAGCCGAGGGCCGGACGCAGTGTCTGAGGGGCATGTGCGATGAGACGCTAGCGCTTGCTCGGGATCGAAGCCCGCTCCGATGCGGTGCTCCAGCTCACCTTCGACGACGGCGTCGTCGGACCTGTCGATCTGCGAGCGTCCATCCAGCGAGGCCCATACTGGGAGCCGCTTCGGGACGAGACGTCCTTCAAGGGCGTATCGATCGCCGCCGACGGACGCTCGTTCGGCTGGAGGCTGGACCGGTTGGGCGAAGAGATCGACTTCGGTGTCGATGCAGCGAGGGCCGGGGTGGAGACGGCTTTGGTCGAGCAGCGGGCGGATCGCTACCGGCGCCGTCTTGCCGCTGCCGCGCAATGAGTGTCCCGCAGGAACCGCGCCGGGACTGGCGCGCGTGAAGCAAACGACCTAGGTGAGCCACGCGCGGCGCATGCCAGCTTAGCGCTATTCCGGCCATCCTGAGACCTCATGTCCTACGATCTCATCGTCATCGGCACCGGCCCCGGCGGCTACGTCTGCGCCATTCGGGC
>CAXTKM010000056.1:1686-18540 GCA_964244795.1 uncultured Enterovirga sp. | reverse complement strand
TCATCGAACCTCCGCCACCCGTCATTGCGAGCAAAGCGACGCAACCCGGAGGCCGGAGCGCGAGGCCCTGGGTTGCGTCGTCGGCTGCGCCTCCTCGCGATGACGAGGTCGCGCCATCAGGCATCCCGGCGCTTCACGGCATGGTCCAGGCGTTCGTCCGGTGGGCCGATCTCCGTGACGAGGTCGCGCAGATGCGCCTTGTTCGGCAGAGGCTCGAGGATCATCTCGCGCGCCTCGAGCCGGGCCGTGCAGGCGTATTCCACCTTGCCGTCGATCACGATCATGCATTCCTTGCAGGTGTTCGCGTTGATGCAGGAATGCCGGATGCCGAGCGTCGGGTCGAGATGGGCCCTGACGTAGCGCAACCCGTCGAGCACGGACTGGCCCGGCGTGTAGGGAACCTCGTAGCGGCTGGTCCGGGACGCGTCTCCCGGGCCCCCGCGCCGGACGACGAGGCTCGCCGCGATCCCCATCAGGCGACCTCCGCGAGCGCCGCGCCCGCGACCGGCACGTGGCCGAGCTGCAGCGCGCCGCCTTCGAGCCGCACCGTCTGGTGCAGCAGCCAGCGCTCGTCGAGCCCGGGAAAATCCTCGCGCTGATGCGCGCCGCGGCTTTCCTCCCGACCGATCGCGGCCAGGGTGATCGCGTCCGCGACGATCAGCATCGACCGGAGGTCGAACCAATCGAGCCGCGTCAGGCTGTACGGACCGGGCGTGCCCGGCGGCGCCTCGCCGAGATCGGCCGCCATCGCGGCGATCGTCGCCCGCGCGTGCTCGAGACCGTCGCGCGTCCGGAACGGACCGACGAAATCCGCCATCACGTCCTGCAGGGCGGCGATCCGGCCGGCGAGGTTCGCCTCCGGTTCCGGACCTGTCGCAGCCACGAGATCGAGCGCCGCCGCATCGAAAAGAGGTGCGGGGTGGCGCCCCGCCTTCAAGGCCGACAGCGCCGCCGACCGGCCTGCACGACGCCCGAACACGAGCGCCTCCGTGATCGCGTTGCCGGACAGCCGGTTCGCGCCGTTCGCGCCCGCCACGATCTCGCCCGCCGCGAACAGGTTCGGGACGCTCGTCTCGAGGGCGAGATCCACCCGCACGCCGCCCATGTGGTAATGGGCCATGGGGGCGACCTCGACCGCCATGGTCGCGAGGTCGATCCCGTTCGCGGCCAGCCGGTCGATGACCGGGCCGAACGCCTCGCGGAGCTTGTCCTCGGGGAGATGCTGGAAGCTCAGGAAGGCACCGCCGGCCGGCGACCCGCGTCCGGCCTTGACCTCGCTCAGGATCGCGTCCGTCGCCTTGTCGCGGGTCACGTTGTAGCGGCCGCCCTCGGCGTTGCCGTAATCGTCCATGAACTCGCGGCCCTCGGCGTTCAGCAGCCGCCCGCCGAGCTTGTAGCGGAACGGGTCCCACATGATCGGGTCCATGCCGACGAGGCGGGGCGCGAGATGCCCGATCGGGAAGAACTGCACGAACTCCATGTCCATCAGCTCGGCCCCGGCCCTGAGCGCGAGCGCGTGCCCGTCCCCGCCCATGTTCGCCGAGGCGCTGTTGCGGCGGTAGAGGCGGGTGACGCCGCCTGTCGCCAGCACGACGGCCCGGGCCGCGATCGAGACGGCTCGACCATCCGCGACCGAGAAGCCGGCCGCCCCGGCGACCGAGCCGTCGTCGAGCACGAGGTCCGTGACGCAGAGATCGCCGATCCGGGTGACGAGGTCCTGCCGGATGACGCGGGTGCGGAGGGTCTTCGCGACCGCGGGTCCCGTCGACAGGAAGTCGACATAGACGCAGCGCGGCCGGTCGTGTCCCGGCGCATGCGCCTGGCGGATCGTGCCCGAAGCCGCGCGCGCCCAACCGACGCGCCACGCGTCGAGCTGCCGGATCTCGGCCGGGCCGTGCTCGCAGACGAGCGCCGCCATGCCGTCGTCGCAGAGACCGCGGCCGGCGGTCAGCGTGTCCGCGAGGTGGTGCTGCCAGTGGTCCGGCACCTCTTCGCCCAGCGCCACCGCGACCGTCATCTGGGCCATGATCGTCGCGCCGCTGCGGCCGACGAGGCTGCGGTCGGCCAGGATGACGCGGGCGCCCTCGTCCGCGGCGGACAGGGCCGCGACCATGCCGGCCGCCCCGGCCCCGATCACCAGGACATCGGCATCGAGCCGTACCGGATCGACCTTCATGCTCGAACGGCTCCTCAGGGACGCCCGAACGGCTCGCATGATTTCAGGGAGCGGACAAGATCGCGGCCGTCCGACGGGCGAACGGCCGCATCGTCCTCTCCATGCCGCGTCTCAGGCCTTCGTGATCCGCTGTCACCGGACCGTTCCTGCCATGGCACGCTCCTTGCCGGTCCCGACCTAGGACAACGTCAGAGTGGCGAGTGGACAGCAAGGACCGCGGCGGGCGGGCACAGCCGCTCATCATCGCGAACGGGCTGACGAAGCACTTCCCGCTGCGAGGGGGCGTCTTGGGTCTGTCCCGCGGGACGGTTCAGGCCGTGGACGACCTCTCGTTCGAGCTTCGAAAAGGCGAGACCCTGGGCATCGTGGGTGAATCGGGTTGCGGCAAGTCGACCGCCTCGCGCCTGATCATGGCGCTGATCTCCCCGACGAAAGGCGAGATCATCTTCGACGGCGAGGCGGTGGGGTCCCGCGCGCTCCCGCTGACCGAATACCGGCGCCAGGTCCAGATGGTGTTCCAGGACAGCCACGCGTCGCTCAACCCTCGACTGACGATCGAGGAGACGATCGTGTTCGGCCCGATGACGCATGGGCTCGGGCGACGCGAGGCGCTCGAGCGCGCCCACGAGCTTCTCGACGCCGTGGGGTTGTCCCCGGGCGTGTTCGGAGAGCGCTATCCGCACCAGCTCTCGGGCGGGCAGCGACAGCGGGTCAACATCGCGCGGGCGTTAGCGCTCCTGCCGCGCCTCCTCATCCTGGACGAGCCCGTGTCGGCTCTCGACAAGTCGATCGAGGCACAGGTCCTGAACCTGCTGCTCGACCTGAAGGCGCGGTTCGGGCTGAGCTACCTCTTCATCAGTCACGACCTGAACGTCGTGCAGCATGTCGCCGATCGGGTGATGGTGATGTATCTCGGCCGGCTGGCCGAGATCGGCACCGTCGAGACGATCTTCGGGCGCGCCTCCCATCCCTACACGAAGGCGCTGCTCGCGAGCCGCCCGTCGATGCATCCGGGCCGGAGGCGGCGGATTCCGCCCCTGATCGGCGATCCCCCGAATCCCGTGAACCCGCCCTCGGGCTGCCGCTTCCGGACCCGCTGCGGCCTGGCCGAGCCCGTCTGCGCGCAGCAGACCCCGCGATCCGAGCTGGTGATGCCGGATCGCTTCTCCGACGGCCATCGCGCGGCCTGCCACGCCGCGACGCCCGGAACCGGTCACAGCCTGTCGGTCGGGATCGCCGCGTGAGCGAAGCGCTCGTCCGGGCCCGCGATCTCTCGGTTCGCTTCGCGACGCCCGAAGGGGTCGTCCAGGCCGTGAACGGCGTGGACTTCGATCTCTTCGCGGGCGAAGTCCTCTGCATCATCGGCGAGAGCGGATCGGGGAAGTCGGTCACGCTCCGGTCGCTGATGCGGCTCAATCCGCCGTCCCGGACGCGCATGTCCGGCGACCTGAGGGTGGCGGGTCACGACATCATGGCCATCTCGGATACCGAGATGGCGCGGCTCCAGGGGCCCGTCGTGTCGATGATCTTCCAGGAGCCGATGACCGCGCTCGATCCGGTCTTCACGATCGGCGAGCAGATCGGCGAGACGATCCGTCGGCACGAGCGCATCGGCAGGCCGGAGGCTCGGCGGCGCGCGCTCGAGCTGCTCGAACGTGTCCAGGTCCCCTCGGCCCGCCGTCGCCTCGACGCCTATCCGCACGAGCTGTCGGGCGGCCTGCGCCAGCGCGCGATGATCGCGATCGCGCTGTCCTGCCGACCGCGGCTGTTGCTGGCCGACGAGCCGACGACGGCGCTCGACGCGACCGTCCAGATCCAGATCCTGCTGCTTCTCCGGGACATCCAGGAGGAGTTCGGCATGGGCATGATCTTCGTCACGCACGATCTCGGCGTCGCGGGCGAGATCGCCGACCGGGTCGCCGTCATGTATGCGGGTCGGTTCGTGGAGGAAGGTCCGGTCGAGGCGCTGGTCCAGGCCCCCCTGCATCCCTACGCCCGGGGATTGCTCGGCGCGACGGTCCACGAAGGCTCGCGCGGCAAGCGGCTGACCACCATCCCGGGTGCGCCTCCCGACCTGCGGCACCTGCCCGACGCCTGCGCCTTCGCGCCCCGCTGCCCCGAGGTCGAGCCCTCGTGCCACGCCTGCGTTCCCGTCTTCAGGACCCCGGCGCCCGGCCACATGGCGCGCTGCATCCACGTGGCGGACCACCCATGATCGCGGAGGCGGATCGAGTCGCGCGCCGCTCGGGCCGGAGACGTCCATGCTGAGCTACATCGCCCGGCGCGTCCTCTACGCGATCCCGATCGCGCTCGCGGTCAGCCTCGTCTGCTTCATGCTCGTGCATATCGCGCCGGGAGACCCGATCAACGCGATCCTGCCTCCCGAGGCCAATCCCGAGATCGTCGAGCAGGTGAAGCGGGATTACGGCCTGGACAAGCCGCTGCCGGTCCAGTTCGGCCTCTGGCTGGTCCGCGTCGTCCAGGGCGACTTCGGTCGCTCCATCTCGAACCGGCGGCTCGTCTCCGACGAGCTCGTGAGCGCGGCCGGCACCACCTTCGTCCTGGCCTCGACAGCGGCGTTGATCGGGTTCGTCGTGGGATGCTGTTTCGGCGGGGCCGCGGCGGCCTTCCAGGGCACCTGGATCGATCGCGCCCTCGTCGGCTTCGCGGTGGCCGGCGTCTCGATCCCGCATTACTGGCTCGGGATGGTGCTGGTCATCATCTTCAGCGTCGTCCTGGGCTGGCTGCCGGCCATGGGCGCGGGGCCGGGGGGCTGGGCCTGGGACGGCGACCACCTCCGCTACCTCGTCCTGCCGGCCGTGACGCTCTCGATGATCCCGGCCGGCCTCGTGACGCGAACCGTCCGGGGCGTCGTGATCGAGATCCTGAACAACGATTTCGTGACGACGCTGCGGGCCAAGGGCCTTCGGCGCGGCTGGCTTCTCGTTCACGTGGTCAAGAACGCCGCCCCGACGGTTCTCGCCGTCATGGGCCTGCAGCTCGGCTACCTCATGGGCGGCTCGATCCTGGTCGAGACCGTGTTCGCGTGGCCCGGCACGGGGATGATGCTGAACCAGGCGATCTTCCAGCGCGACATTCCCGTCCTGCAGGGCACGACCCTCGTTCTCGCGATGGTCTTCGTCGTCCTGAACCTCGCGGTCGACCTGATCCAGACGGCGATCGACCCCCGGATGCGGCGACTGTGACCGAGCCCGCCCATCCGGTCGCGACGGCCGCCCTCGCGACGGCCTGGCCGAGCCGGACGCTCGTCCCGGTCCGCAGCCGTCGCACGGGCTACTGGCGGGCCGTCGGGCGCCGCCTGGCCCGCGACCGCGTGACGGTCGCGTGCCTCGCCATCCTCGGGCTGATGCTCGCGATGATCCTTCTCGCGCCCTGGATCACGCCCTACGATCCGCTTCAGGGCAGCATGGTCCGCCGCCTCCGTCCGCCCGGCACGCCGGGTTATCTCCTCGGCACGGACGAGCTCGGACGCGACATGCTCACGCGGCTCATCTACGGCGGCCGCCTGTCGTGGTTCGTCGGGATCATGCCGGTCGCGCTCGCCTTCGTGATCGGCGGCACGATCGGCATCACGGCGGGCTATGCCGGCGGGCGCGCGAACATGTGGATCATGCGCACGACCGACGTCTTCTACGCGTTCCCGTCGGTCCTGCTCGCCGTCGCGATCAGCGGCGCGCTGGGACCGGGCATCGCGAACGCGATCCTGGCCATGACGCTCGTGTTCATTCCGATGATGATCCGGGTCTCGGAGAGCGTGACCACGAGCGCCCGCAACCTGGAATACGTCGAGGCCGCGAAGGCGACCGGCGCGAAGGCACGACGGATCGTGCGCGTGCATGTCCTGCCGAACGTGCTCGGGCCGATCTTCGTCTATGCGACCGGTCTCGTCAGCGTGTCCATGATCCTGGCCTCGGGGCTGTCCTTCATCGGGCTCGGCGTGAAGCCGCCCCAACCCGAATGGGGGCTGATGCTGAACACGTTGCGGGCCGCGATCTACTCGCAACCCGTCCTCGCGACGTTGCCTGGGATCTGCATCTTCGTGACCAGCATCTGCTTCAACATGGCGAGCGATGGCCTGCGCGCCGCGATGGATGTTCGAAGCTGAACCCGTCCCCATCCAAGCCGAGAGGTTCTCATGACGTCGAAGCCCCTGTTGCTGGTCGCTGCCTCTCTCGCCGCTTTCGCCTCGGCCACCGTCCAGGCGCAGACGCTGCGGGTCGGCATGACGACCTCCGACGTGCCGACGACCGGCGGCATCCCGGACAACGGCAGCGAGGGCGGCCGCTTCGCGGGGTACCCGATCTTCGACGCCCTGGTGAACTGGGACTTCACGAAGACGGACGCGCTCGCCGATCTGACGCCCGGGTTGGCGACGGAATGGACCATCGATCCGGCCAACAACAAGCGCTGGATCTTCACGTTGCGGACGGGTGTCAAATATCACGACGGGACACCGTTCAAGGCGGACGATATCCTGTGGAATTTCGACCGGCATCTCAACGACGCGTCACCGCAATTCGACAAGGCTCAGGCGCGGGGGTACCGCACCTACACGTCGATGGTGGAAAGGTACGAGAAGATCGACGACACACACGTGGCGCTCTACACGCGCGTGCCGTTCAGCATGCTGCCGTACCTGATCTCCCGCGTCTTCATCGTCAGCCCGTCGCAATACGCCAAAATCGGAAACTGGCAGGACTTCCAGAAGGCGCCGGCAGGAACGGGGCCGTTCAAGGTCGAAAAGGTCACACCGCGCACCTCGATCGAGCTCGTGCGCAATTCCGATTACTGGGACAAGACGCGCATACCCAAGGTCGAGCGGCTGACGCTGATCCCGATCCCGGACGCGAATACCCGGGTCGCGGCACTCCGATCGGGACAGGTCGACTGGATCGAGTACCCGGCGCCCGACACGCTGCCCAGCCTGAAGGCGGCAGGCTTCCAGATCGTCCTGAAGCCCTACCCGCACATCTGGGCGTGGCACGCGAACAACGACGCGAAGTCTTCTTTCCACGACCGGCGCGTCCGCCTGGCCCTCAATTACGGGCTCGACCGGGATGCTCTCGTCGAATTCCTGGGCGGGACGGCCACTCCCGCGAGAGGACCCTGGCCGAGTACTTTCAAATATTTCGGGACGCCGAAGGAAGACTTCCGGTATGATCCGAAGAAAGCAGCGGCTCTCCTGAAGGAGGCCGGGTACGGCCCCGGCAAGCCGCTCAAGCTGAAGGTTCAGCTTCCGACCGCTGGGTCCGGCAACATGGTGCCGCTCCCGATGGCCGAGTTCGTCCAGCAGAGCTACAAGGAACTCGGCATCGAGGTCGATTACGAGGTCGTCGACTGGGGAACCATGTTGACCACAATGCGGCAGAGGCCGGACGAGGCCTCTCAGCATCGCGACGTCGTCAATCACGGATTGCCGATCTCGGACCCGACCCAGTTCTTCCTGAACTTTCACGGTTCAGGCTTTCCGCCGAACGGCAGCAACTGGAGCCTGTACCGGAATCCGGAGGTGGATGCGCTGCTCGACCGGGCGTTCGAGACCTTCGACGTCGCGAAGCGCGATGCGCTCGTCGCCGAAGCTCACGCCAAGGTCGTCGACGATGCGCCCTGGGTATTCATCGTGCACGACCTCAATCCGCGCGCTCTCAGCCCCAAGGTCAAAGGCTTCAGGCAAGCCCAGAGCTGGTACCAGGATTTCACCCAGGTCACGGTCGAGAGGTAAGCGGTCCGGCGATCCCGGGTTCCTCGCGTCCGCGCGGGCTCAGGTGCTGGCCGGAACCTTCATCGGGATCGGCCCGAAGGCCGGCGGCGGCACCCGGCGACGCGAGGCCGCCTCGTAGGCGGACGCGATGCGAACGATCACGTCCTCCATGCCGGGTTCGCAGCGGAACACGAGCGAGAACGGCAGGCCGGGTTCCGGGATCGTGGTCGGGGTGTGGGTCGCCCGGGACACGTAGCGCAACCCATCCTCCGACAGCGCGAAGACCGGATCGTAGACGGTCGTCACGTAGCCGGCCGGGACGAGGATCTCGGTCAGGCCCGCATTCGGGCCGTTCATCGTTTCGGGACGGATGTTGCTCGGCGTGTCGTACTGGTGGGGATGACCGATGAGGCCGGGCGGCCACGGCGTGTGCAGCCGGACCAGCGCGTCGAGCTTGTTCTCGAGGATCACCATCATGTCGACGCGACGCAGGAGCTCGCGCAGCATGACGCGCTCGTCCACGCCCTGGCGTCCGCCGAGGGGATTTCGCGGATCGGACGTCTGTTCCCAGTTCTTGAAGGCGGCCCGCTGATCGTCGCCCCAGAACTTCGACCGCGCGTTGAGCTGGGCCCAATCGGACAGGGTCTCCTCGATTCCTCTCTCGGCCCAGTCCCTCGCCCGGCGCTCGAGATACTGCGAGAGATGAAACCGGAATGCGTTCGCGAGCTTCTGTTCCTGGACGGTGCCGAGATCGAGGTTGACGGGAGGCGCGATCCGGCCTTCCGCCAGTCCCACGCAATAGTCGATCGGCGTCATCGTGCCCGAGCCGAACACCGTGCCCGGCTGAAACTCGGTAGGCAGGATCGCGTCCGCGAATTCCGTGAAGACCGGGGTTCCGTCCTTCTTCAGCCGGAACAGGATGTCCGGCATGAAGACAGGAACGAGCCGCGCGAGCGCGCGGCGGAAGTCGACGGTCATCAGCTCGATGTCCGGATCGCGCTCCCAAAGCGGGTCGGTCGACTCGACGAGCGTCGCCCCGAGATGGTCGCCGAGGATCGTCTTGATCTCGTTTGCGGCAGCCGTGACGATCGGGACCTCCGTCATCGATCCTTTCGGGTAGACGAGCGATTCGCGGATCACGCCGATGCGAACACCCGTCAAGGCGCCGGCAGCCCCGGAAGCCGCGAGATGGCTCGCGAAGGGCGTCGGCAGGATGGAGGAGCGCGGCACGGTCGTGAACGGGTCGCGAGGATCGTAGTACCCGTTCACCGGATCCTTCAGCGCGTCGACGATCTTCGCGCAATCCGGGATCGTGCGGGCGTGGACGCCGCTCCGGTCGCAGTAGATGTCGGCCCCGATCGCGCCGCCGTCGAAGCCGAGCATGGCCTTGTGGGGCAGGATGAGCGCGACCGCGTTGTGGTTCGACGGGCCGCGGCAGGATGCGCGCGTTTCCTCGCCGAGGCTCGCCATGCAGAGATTCGTGCTGACCGAGACGCCGGAGCCCGAGCTCGAGCCGAGCGAGGCGGCCCGCCGGCTATCGTAGGGGTTGGACGGATTGCCGCCCCAGGTGCTGCGCTGGTAGCCGAGCGTCGAGGCGAGGATCGCGTCCGGCGTGTTGACGCCCCCGGGATCGCCGGCCCGGCCGTTGTATTCCGTGTTGACGGCCTTGGCGTAGATGATCGCGCCCTTGTTGCGAAGCTGTTCGACCAGAACGTGGTCGCGTGCCGGAAAGTCCATGTCGTAGCGAGCGTCGCCACCGCCGGTCGAGCGCATGTCCTTCGTGTCGAACGGATCCTTGAACGAGAAGACGACGCCGTACATCGGCATGGCGGCGAGATCGGGATTGCGCCCGTAGCGCGCGTCGAGCTCGGCCGCACGCTCGAGGGCGTCGGGCTGCTGCCGGAAATACTCGCAGACAGGAGGGGCGCCCGAGGGGAGGGGGCCATCCTGGGGGTGACGGTCGTAGTCGCCGCGGCAGGTCACCGAACGCTCGCCCCGGATGTTGAGGGTCGCAAGCGTGTTGACCTGGCCCGCATCCGGCATTCCGACCACCATGCCGAACTGCTGGTAGACGCCGGGATCGGACGCCGTGGTCTCCATCCGGCCGTATTCGAGCGGCGGACCCCTGTACCGGTCGAGATCGGGAAGCAGGTCCGCCGCGATCACGGTCTCGGTCGGAAAGCGGAGCGGAGCGCCGGCCCGGATCGTCCCGGACGCCTCCGGCACAGGCGCGCCGTCCGCGGTCACGAGCAGGCTCGATGGTCCATTGAACGCCTTCGCGCGGGCAATGTAGTGTTCGACCACGCGAACGCACGTGATCTCGCCAGCCTGAAGAGCGCGGTGGAGATCGCTGATCGTCGCTTCCTCCAACTGAAAAAGCCGATCGGACGAATGGGTCTCTTCATGCATCGTGCGAACCTCATCGAAGCGAGTGTGACACGCAACCCTCGTGCATCCCAGCCGAAGACCGGGACACGAAGACCCAAGATGATCGGGGTCAGGATCGTGCTCGTGAACCGGATCGTGTCGCCCGGCCAGACGAAAAGGCCTCGCCCCACGGGGCGACGTGGGTTTGCGAGAACCGTGCCAGGATGGCTCCCGACATCGACGAGCCCGCCTCGCGCACGGGGTTCGGTTGACGCAGGCGCCCCTTGAGGGCAAAATCTCGGGCCGATCGAAGCACCGCCTGAGTTGCGTTTATCCTTTATTCTTCCAAGTCGAGACTCTTGCTGATGCAATGGTTGCGCCAGAATTCGACGAGCTTTTGATCGACTGGCCACTCATGTACCGCATCGTCGCCGGTCGCGCGCAATTCAGGAGTTGACCATATCTGAGGCAGCACGTCAGCACGCGCCGTCGCGCCCGCGCGCCATCGCGGGCCTCGTCGCGGCCACCGTGGTGGTGCCGCTCGGCCTCATGCTGCTCGGTGCCTGGGAACGGCAACGCGGCACGGACGATTGGGCCGCCTTCGAGGCCGAGCGGCAGCACCTGACCCGGATCGTCTCGGATCTGGAGGCACGGGCGCCGAGGGATGGGCGCATCGATTTCCGCATGCAGTTCCGCCGCAACGGCCAGACCTACGCCGGTCCCCTGGCCCTGGACCAGGCGCGTGCGGCACGGGACGAGGCCGCGATCCTGACCGGGCTCATGGACTGGCGCCGCATTCTGCCGCCGGTGGTCGTCGCAGCCGGCGGTCTCGCGGCCGTGCTGTCCATCCTGGTCCTCCTCGCTGGCGCCCTCCTGGGGTGGACGGGGCAGGCCTCCCGCGACGTGCTGGTGCGGGGCTTCTCGCTGATGCGGCGGTTGCTGCCGCCGGTGCTCGCAGCCCAGGTCGTCCTGGCGGCGACCGGCTTCGTCTGCGCGGTGACGTTCGAGGCGGGCCTGCTGGCCCATCCCGGGCTCGGCAGCGGCGAGATCAAGCTGCTGCTGCTCGCGGTCGTGGCCATCGGGGCCACGCTCTTCGCGGCCGGCAGCACGGTGCTCGGCCTGCGCCGCGCGCTCGGCGGCTTCGAGCCCGATCCTCTGCCGATCCTCGGCCGGACCGTCTCGGTCGCGGAGGCACCGGGCCTGTGGCGACTGACGGAGGGGCTCGCCGACCGGCTCGGAGCGCTGAAGCCCGAGGCCGTCGTGGTCGGTCTCACCGGCGGCTTCTTCGTCAGCGCCGGCCCGGCGGTGCTTCGACCCTCGGGCGAGCGCCTGACGGGACGGATCCTCTACCTGCCGCTGCCCTACCTCGCCCTGATGCGCGGCGACGAGACGGCAGCGATCATCGCCCACGAACTCGCCCATTACGCCGGCGGCGACACCGCTTACAGCCAGCGCTTCCTGCCGATCTACGCGGGCGTCGGACGCTCTCTCGAGGCTGTGGCGGAGGGCCATAGGGGCTCGCTCGGCCTGCTCGGCCCGACCTTGCGCCTCGGCCTCTTCGTGATGGAGCGCTTCCACCTCGCCGTGCGGCACTGGAGCCGGGCGCGCGAGTTCGCGGCCGACGCCGCGGGCGCGGGCGCAACCTCGGCCGACGCCTCCGCGCGGGCGCTCCTGCGCACCGGTGCCGTGCAGCCGCGCATCGCCGAGGCGCTGGGTGCCGCAGCCGAGGCGCCGGATTCGGCGCCGCCGGACCTCGTGGCGGCGGCGCTCGACCACGCCATCGGGCGCGGGCTCGACGATCCCGCCGCGCACCTGGAGGCCGAGCAGGCCCACCCGACCGACACCCACCCGACGACTCGCGACCGCGTCGCCGCCCTCGGCCGGACGATCGACGCAGACCTCCTGGCCGCGGCCGGCTCCGGTCCCCCGCCGCACGCGCTCGGCCAGCTCGCCGCCTATTTCGGCGCCCCGTCCGATCTGTGCCGGGCCGCCACGGCCGATTTCCTCGGGGCGGTGCGGGCGCGCGACGCGGCGTTCCGCGCCCATCTGGAGGCGACCGCGGCAGAGGTCGACCAGGAAGACAGGGTGCTGCGCGAGAACGGCCTGCCCGGCGCCGTCGTCCTCTTGACGGCCGCCGGCCTCTTCGGCGTCGCGGCGCTGGTGGCGGCAACGTTCGGCGTTCCCGGTCTCTCGGCCGGACAGGTCTCGATCGTGGTGGCCACGGCGCTCGCCTGCGGCCTCGTCCTGGCCGGCCTCGGGGCCTACCGGCTTCGGGGGCGCGATCGGGTCACATTGGTCCTTCGCCCCGCGAGCCTCGCGGTGCCGGGCCTCGACCAGGTCATCGCCTGGGACTCGGTGGCCGATCTCGACATGACGTTCAACCAGACGAAGATGGTCATGCGCCTGTTGCTGCCGCCCGAAATCCCCTTCCCGCAACGCGTGCCGGGCGGGCGCGGAATCAAGCTCGACTCCGGGCGCCGCATCGTCACGGTCGCGCTCGGCCTGCCGCGCAAGATGAAGCCGCAGGCGTTCGCCGACCTGATCGGCCGCTACCGGAACGCCGCGGACGCGCGGCGCATCCTGGCCGGGACCGCTGCCACCCACCCCGCCCGTCCCGATATCCAGGTGCTTGAGGCTCCATGACCGCATCCCCGGACCGTGCCGAATCCTTGCGCCTGCCGCCTCCCGGCCAGGGTTGGAAGAACACCTTCTGGATCGTCGTCGGGGTCGTGGCGCTCGTCGCCATCCTGGTGGCCTGCGCGGTCTACACCGCGCCGGCGCTCGTCACGGACTGGCAGGTGCGCGAGACGGCGCGCCCCGTGCCGGACGCGCGCGTGAGCGACGGCAAGTGCAGCGCCAAGATCGTCATCCACATCTGCGACGCGACCCTGAACCTGCGCACGCCCACGGCCGTCGTGACGCGGCGCGTGAACTACGTGTTCACGGGCGTGCATGTCGGCGACTACAGCATCCGGGTGATGGCCGACCCGGCGCGACCGGAGCTCGTCACCACCGACCTCGGGCTCGACCGCCTCTGGAATCGCACGATCACCCTGCTGGTCATCATGCTCGCGGTCTCGGGCTGCATCCTGGCCGTCGCCGTCGCGCTGATACGCAACAGGCGAGCGGCGTCAGGTGCCGCCGTTTGACGGATGCCACGCGGCTCCCGGTCGCGCCGGCCCCGGACCATCCTGATCAGCCTTTCCGTCATGGCGATCCTGGCGTTCGCGTTCGCTCCCGAGAGGCGCCTCGCCTGCGAGGAGACGTGGCTGACGGAGCGCAGCCCCGATCGGGCCTGGACCCTGACCGTGTGCCGGCGGCCGATGACCTTCGCCATGCCGGGCGGCAGCGGCGACGCACCGGGCTGGATCGTGCTGCGCGATGCCGAGGGCGCGATCCGGGGTGTCGTCCATCTCGACATGATGCAGTTGCTGGCCGAGCTTGGCCCGGCCGGAGGCACGCGCTGGGAAGCGGAACGGGTGGTGCTCTCCGGTCTCGCGGACATGCCCCTTGTGCCGGCGGCCGGGCCGATCTCGCGATGGTTCGCGGACCGGCTCTGGCGCCTGCGCGCGCTCGTCGGCCTCGTTCCCTCCGGCATCATGTCGGCTCAGTGGTGATGCGGCGGCCCGCCGGCGCAGTGGCGCTCGCGTCGATCCGAAGGGCGCGCGTGGCGCCGCCCGACGCCGTGACGTCGCCTCGTCATCGAACCATCGCCCCAGGTCCGCATTCAAGGGCCGTCACCACGACCCGAGGAACCGCCCTATGATGTCACGCCGAAACGCTCTCGCCGCCGCCGCGACCCTGCTTGGCATCCCGGCATCCAGGGCCGAGCCGACGGTCGGGCTCGCCGAGCGTCGAGCGATCGCGGCCTATCGCCAGGATCGCTACCCGGCCCTGGAGAAGGCGATCCAAGACGCTGCGGGTTTTCCTGTCCCGATCGAGGTCGCATGGGACCAGCTTACCATCCCGGGCGACGCGAAATACTACGCGGACGACGCGTATTTCGGGAAGACGATCTTCGAGCCGGTCGCCGCCGGGCTGAAGGAGGTCGGCAAGGACCAGATGGGCCGCGATGCCTTGCGTCAGACGCTGAAGGCGATCCGGATCCGCTACGACGAGCGGACGGCGCCAGCCTCGAACTACCCGAACGGCCTGAAGCTCGAGGGCGGCGTCCTCGACGTGAACTGGCGCCCGTTCGCGAACGTGGCCGACTTCAAGGATCGGGTCGAGGCCGTGGTCAAGGTGCTCGAGAAGAACCTGTGACGTTGGGAGGCCGTGACCTGCGCCAGCGCGCCGAGACCTTCCCGGCCCGCATGGCCTCGATCTTCGTCGAGGTCCAGGCGCTGCCGGACGGCTCGATCGGCTGCGCGCCGTCGGCGAGCCTGGAGGGGGGCGACGACGCGATGTGAGCGTCAGGCGTGCTCGAGCGTCAGGTGGCGGCCTCGCACCGTCTCGTTCTTCGCCAATTCCGGCGCGGTGCCCTCCCAGACGATGCGGCCGCCGTCGATGATCTGCAGACGGTCGGCGACGGCCATGCAGACCCCGAGGTTCTGTTCGACGAGCAGCATCGAGAGCCCCGACCGCTTCAGCTCGCCGAGGATCGTGACGAGGCGGTCGACGATGACCGGCGCGAGCCCTTCCGTCGGCTCGTCGAGAAGGAGCACGCGCGGCCCGGTCACCAGCGCACGGCCGATCGACAGCATCTGCTGCTCGCCGCCGGACAGCTTGCCGCCGGGGGTCTTGCGGCGACCGGCAAGGGCCGGGAACATCGTGAAGACGTCCGCGATGCTCCAGCGCGAGTGGCGCCGGGCCGCGAGCGTCAGGTTCTCCTCGGCCGTGAGCGTGCCGAAGATGCCGCGATGCTCCGGCACGAGCGACAGGCCTCGTCTGGCGATCTCATAGGTCGGGAGGCCGATTGTCTCTTCGCCCGCGAAGGTCACCCGGCCCTCGATGCGGGGCAGGGTGCCGGTCAGCGCCCGCATGGTCGTGGTCTTGCCGGCGCCATTGCGACCGAGCAGGGCGACCAGCTCGCCATCGCGGATCGTCAGATCGACACCGTGCAGGATGTGGCTCTTGCCGTACCACCCGTTGAGGCCGCGAGCCTCGAGCAGAACCGGCCGTTCGGCGAGCCCGCTCATGCCTGGCTCCCGAGATAAGCGGTGCGGACCGCCGGGTCGCTGCGGATGCGCTCGGGCGTGTCCTCCGCGATCTTCCTGCCCTGGGCCATGACGGTGATGCGGTCCGAGATGGACAGGACCACGCTCATGTTGTGCTCGATCAGCAGCACGGCCATGCGCTGCTTCAGACCGACGATCAGCTCCTTCGTGCGGTGCGCGTCGTCGATGCCCATCCCGGCGAGGGGTTCGTCGAGGCAGATCATCTTCGGTCGCCCGCCGAGCGCCATGCCGATCTCGAGCGAGCGCTGCGCGCCGTGCGAGAGGTCGCCCGCCCGGGTGGCGGCGCGATCCAGGATCTGGACGGAGGCGAGGATCTCCTCCACCTCGGCCGCGATGTCCCGTCGCGCGACCGGAGAGCGCCAGAACACCCAGCCCTCCCGGCGATGGCGTGCCTGGACCGCGAGGCGGACGTTCTCGGCGACCGTCAGGTTCGGGTAGATGTTCGTGACCTGGAACGAGCGCGCCAGGCCATGATGCACGCGGCGATGCGCGGACGCCTTGGTCACGACATGGCCGTCGAAGGTGATCTTGCCCTTCGTCGGAGCCCGCACGCCCGAGACCGCGTTGAAGAAGGTGGTCTTGCCGGCCCCGTTCGGCCCGATCAGCGCGTGGATCGTGTTCGGCCGGACCGCGATCGACATGCCTGTCAGCGCCTGGAAGTCGCCGAAAGAGACGCCGATCTCCTCGACCGTGAGGATGGGCGCTGCCTCACCCACCGGATTGTCTCCCCGCGAAGGCAGTCGTGAGCCGGCGGCCGATGCTCCAGAGACCGCCGGGCAGGAAAAGCACGATCGCGATCAGGAGAAGCGCGATCAGGCCGAGCCACCGCGCCCAGAGTTCCGAGAGCACCTCGGAGACCAGGGTGTAGAACGCCGCGCCGACCAGAGCGCCCGCCGGCGAGCCGACGCCGCCGATGATGGCCATCACGAGGATGCGCTGGCTGATCTCGAGCTCGATGTCGCTCGGCGGGACGAAGCCGAGGAACGCCGCGTGCAGCGCTCCCGACAGCCCGGCTATGCCGCCCGCGACCGCGACGACGGCGATCTTGTAGCGGCGGACGTCGTAGCCCAAGGCCTCCGAGCGACCTTCGTTGTCGCGGATCGCGGTGAGGACGCTTCCGAAGGGCGAGGCGTTGAGGCGCTGCACGGCCAAGAAGGCGAGCAGGAAGGCGCCGGCCGTGAGCGCGTAGAACGACGACGCCGAGCCGATCGGCAGTCCCAGCAGGCTGAAGCTGCGAGGCAGGCCTGAGAGGCCGTTCTCGCCGCCCGTGATCTCCTTCATGGACAGCATCGCGAAATAGCCCATCTGGGCGAAGGCGAGCGTCAGCATGACGAAATAGACCCCGTGCCGCCGCACCATCAACGACCCGACGAGCCCTGGCGGCAACAGCGCGACCGGCCCGTGGTCCGCTG
>CAXTKM010000056.1:0-1676 GCA_964244795.1 uncultured Enterovirga sp. | reverse complement strand
ACCCGACGAGCCCTGCCAGCGCGGCGCCCGCGAGCGTCGCGAGGATCAAGGTCGGGAGGAGACCGAGGCCCATATCGCGCAGCATGATCCCCGCGAGATAGGCCCCGGTCCCCACATAGAGTCCCTGCCCGAAGGACAGCAGCCCGGCCGACCCCAGCAGCAGCGTGACCGAGAGGGTCGCGGTCGCGAAAATCGCGACCTGACTCGCCAGCGTGGTCGCCATGAGGAAGGGCATCGCCACCATGATCGCGACGACGACCACCGTCGTGGGGTTCGGAAAACGGTCTGTCGTGCCGCGAGCCGAGGGGGCCATCAGACGCGACCCAACAGGCCGGCCGGGCGGGCCAGGATCACCAGCGCCATGGCGGCGTAGATCATCAGCTGCGCGCCCTCGGGCCAGAGCGTGCTCATGATCGACTGGACGAGGCCGATGAGGAGTCCGCCGACGAGCGCCCCCGCAAGCGTTCCGAGGCCGCCCACGACGATGACCACGAAAGCGATGCCGAGCGCTTCCGCGCTCATGAAGGGCTCGACGCCCCGGATCGGCGCGGCCAGCACGCCCGCGAGGCCTGCGAGGGCGCCCCCCAGGGCGAAGGTGACCATGAAGACCCGATCCACGTTGATGCCGAGCAGACCGACCATCTCGGCGCTCTCGGAACCGGCTCTCAGGATCGCCCCGAGCTTCGTCTTCTCGACCAGGAGCCAGAGGCCGATCGCGACCAAGACCGCGATCGCGACCACGAACAGCCGGTAGGCCGGATAGACGTAGGGTCCGAGGAAGACGACGCTCGACAGCGCGCCGGGCACCGGCACGTTCTGGCCGAGCGGACCGAACGCCACGATGACGAGCTCCTGCACCAGGAGCGCGATCGCGAACGTGATCAGGATCTGCGCCTCGTGCGGCATGCGGTAGGTATGGCGCAGGAGAAGACGCTCGATCACGACCGCCAGGAGGGCGACCGCGAGCGGCGCGACGAGAAGCGCCAGCCAGATGCTGCCGGTCCAGAGGGTCAGCCCGAAGGCGAGATACGCTGCGACCAGGTAGAAGGCGCCGTGAGCGAAGTTCACGAAGCGCATCAGCCCGAAGATGAGCGTCAGGCCGACCGACAGAAGAAAATAGATCATCCCGATGCCGAGGCCGTTCAGGACCTGAAAGACGAGAAGCTGCATCGACATCGGGGCGTCTCGGCCTTCGCGATCAGGTCATCTTGCAGCCGGTTTTGTCGGGCGGCAGGAAGGCCTTCGTGGCGGCGACGATCTCGGCGAAATCGTTCTTGTCTTTCATGGCCGACTTGGCCTTGCCGAGCATCAGGTAGTAATCCTTGATGACCTGATGGTCGTCGGCGCGCACCATCTCGGTGCCGGTCGGACCCTCGTAGCTCATGCCTTCGAGGGCCTTGATCACGGCCGGGATCTCGGTGGTGCCTGCCTTGAGCATGCCTTCGATCAAGACCTGCGCCACGGCGTAGCCGCAGGCGTGAAGGTAGTTCGGCACGTCCCCGGTCTTGGCCTTGACGACGTCGGCCACGACCCGTCCGCCCGGCGAGTCGACGCCGTGCCAGAAATTGCAGCCGAAATAGACACCGTCGCAATTCTCCGGGCCAAGCGCCTGGTACTGGTCGAGCCCGGTGGACCAGATCGCCAGGATCTTGGTGTTGCGCTTCATGCCGTAGCTG
>CAXTKM010000055.1:2997-18615 GCA_964244795.1 uncultured Enterovirga sp. | reverse complement strand
CGCGTCGGGGAGTGGGTGGTCGCGGTCGGCAACCCGTTCGGTCTCGGCGGATCGGTGACGGCGGGCATCATCTCGGCGCGCGGCCGCGACATCGGGGCCGGCCCCTACGACGATTTCCTGCAGATCGACGCGCCGATCAACCGGGGCAACTCGGGTGGCCCGACCTTCAATCTCAAGGGCGAGGTCGTGGGCGTGAACACCGCGATCGCCTCACCCTCCGGCGGCAGCGTCGGGCTCGCCTTCGCGATTCCGTCCGCCACGGTCACGACGGTCGTGGCCCAGTTGCGGGAGAGCGGGTCGGTCAGCCGCGGCTATCTCGGCGTGCAGATCCAGCCGCTCACGAAGGAGCTGGCCGAGGGTCTCGGCATCGATCGCCAGAAGGGCGCGCTCGTGAACGCGACGGAGCCGAACACCCCGGCCGCGAAGGCCGGTCTCCTGGCGGGCGACGTCCTGGTCTCCGTCAACGGCGCCCCGGTCGCGGACGCGCGCGACCTCAGCCGCCGGATCGCCGGCCTGAAGCCGGGCTCGAGCGTCGAGCTCGTCTACCTGCGCGACGGCCGTGAGCGGAGCGCGACCGCGGATCTCGGCAGCCTCCCCGGCCGCGAGGTCGCGAGCGTCCAGGAGCGGGACGACCGCGGGGCCGACAGGAGCGCGCTCCGGCTCGGCCTGCAGCTCGCGCCCGCCTCACGGTCGGGCGGCGGCGAGGAAGGGGTCGTCGTGATGAACGTCGATCCGGACGGGCCGGCCGCGAGCCGGGGCATCCGCGAGGGCGACGTGATCCTGGAGATCGGCGGCAAGCGCGTCGGAACGCCGGCCGAGGTCGCGAGCGGGGTCCAGGCCGCCCGGGGCGAGGGCCGCAAGGCCGTCGTGATGCGGATCAAGAGCCGCGAGGGCACCCGCTTCGTCGCGATCGCGCTGGCCCCGCAGGCGGGGTGACGTTCAGGCGACCCGACCCGGCGCGGCTCCCTCTCCCTCCCGGGAGAGGGGACCCGTCCCGGGTGCCCCTGCGCCGTGCATCACGTCAGAGGCCGAATGGGGGGATCGAGAACCACCGCCTTACCCCAGACGCCCGCTCGCGTGGGCGAGGACGAGGAAGACCCGGCCCGTGTCCGAGGTGAGATAGGCCCGGCGCAGCTCGTCGCCGTTCGGGTAGGCCGCGAGGCCTTCCAGCAGGCGCTCGAACTCCTCGACGTAGCGATCGACCGTCTGCCGGAAGCCGCCATCGGCGAGATAGCTTCGCGCCATGTCGTCGAAGATCTCGCGCCCTCCCGGAACCGCGTCGTAGAGGCCAGGACCGAACACCTTCGGCTCGCCGCGCCGGTGACGGTCCCACAGCGCAAGGGCGCGCTCGCCGTCGATGAGCCGGCCGAGGTCGCTCGAGATCGAGTCGAGCGACCGGATCTGGCGCGAGGGGGCAGGTTCCGGCAACGCCTGCGGCGCGAGCGGAGCAGCGACCGGCTCCGGCCGGGTCTCCGGCGGCCGGGCATCGGCGCGGGCCGACCGCACGACCTCGGCCAGGCGCAGCCCGGCCGCGTTCGCCTGCGGTTCAGCCTGACGCGGCGCGGGCGTCGGCGCGAAGGTCGGCCGCAGCTCCGCCGCGAAGGCCGGTTCCGCCCCGCCCCGCGAGCGCGCCGGAGCCACGTCGTGCGAGCGACTGGAGCGCGACACGAGCGCGGAGAGCTCGCCCAGCGCCTTGATCTGCTCGGCGACCACGCGGCGCATCTCGGCGGTGGTGGCCTCCGTCTCCGACGGCAGGCCCGACACGCCCTGCTGCAGCTCGTCGCGCGTCCGGGCGAGCTCGTCGTGGATCGTGGACGCCATGCCCTTCAGCTCGCCCGCGGCCTGTCGGAAGCCGTCGAGCGCCCGGCCGATCCTGTCCGACATCGCGCCGGCCATCTCGTCGAAGAGAGCACGGATCTCCTGGCCAGAGCGTTCCGTCTCGTGACGCGAGGCGCCGCGAAGCCGTTCGAACTGCGCGCCGATCGCGGCGGCGGCGCTCTCCGATCCGGTCGCGAGGCTCGATCCGAGCTCGCTCGCCCGGCCCTCGACCGACGACAGCGCGGAGGTGATCGCGGCCGTCATGGCGCGGGTCTCGTCGGCGAAGGCCGCGGCCCGGTCGTCGACACGGTCGATCAGCGCGTCGAGGCTTGCCCTGCGGTCCGCGAGCGAGGCGCCGATCCGGATCTCGGCCTCGCCGAGCTCGCCCGCCGCGACGGCCAGGGCCGAGAGATGGGCGCGGGTGCCCTGGGCGAGGCTCCTGCCGCGCTCGTCCATCTGCTCGACCAGGGACGCGACGTCGCGCAGCGCGCCGCCCGACGCGTCCTTCAGCGCCCCGACCTGATCGCCGAGCTGATCGGAGGCCCGGGCCGTCTCGCTCGCGACGTCGGACAGGAGGCTCTGGAGCTGGTGGATGCGGCCGGAGAGCCCGTCCTCGATCGCCTCGAGGTTGCCGCTGGCATCCGTCGAGACCTGCTGGAGCAGTCCGTTCGCCTCGCCGAGCCGGCCGATGATGCCGTCGAACTCGCGCTTCAGGTGGCCTTGAGTCTCCGCGAGGTCGCGGATGGAGGACCGCGTGCCGTCCTCGACGGCCGCCCGCAGCGTCTCGACCGAGCCCGCGTAGAGCGAGGTCATCTCCAGCAGCTCGCCCCGGAGGCCGGTCAGGATCGCGGCCGAGCGCTCGTCCAGGAGCTGCACGACACGATCGCCGCTCTCGCCCAGGGCGCCGGCATGCCGGTCGAGGACCTGCGTCACCTCGGCCACCTGGTTCCCGAGCGTCGCGATGATCGCCTGGCCGCGTCGCCCGACGAGATCCGCGAGGCTCATGCCGCCGCTGTCGACCAGTTGCTCGAAGGCGGAGAGGCGCGAGTCGAAGGTCTCCCGGACACGCCCGATGGCGGTGTCGATCGTGCCCGCCGCGGCCCGGCCCTGCTCGTCGACCCGCTCCACCAGCGCGCCGCCGCGCTCGTCGATCAGCCGCGTGAAGGTCGTGTTCGCGGCGTCGAACAGCCGGGCGACCTCCGTCAGCTTGGCCCCGATCTGGAGGCTCGCCGCCTCGCCCTGCCGTGACAGCTCGCGGGCCGCCCCGCCACCGCGCTCCTCGAAGAGCCGTCCGACCTCGGCCAAGCGAACGTCGATCTCGCCCGTGATGGCGTCGCCCTGCCGGGACAGCTCGCGCGCGGCGCCGCCGCCATGCTCCTCGAAGAGCCGGACGAGGGTCGCGAGCCGCGCGTCGATCTCGCCCGTGATGGCGTCGCCCTGCCGGGACAGCTCGCGGGCCGCGCCGCCGCCATGCTCTCCGAAGAGCTGCACGAGGGTCGCGATCCGGGCGTCGATGTCGCCCGTGATGATGTCGCCCTGCCGGGACAGCTCGCGCGCCGCGCCGCCGCCGTGCTCGCCGAAGAGCCGCACGAGACTGGCGATGCGGGTGTCGATCTCGCCCGCGATGGCGTCGCCCTGCCGGGACAGCTCGCGGGCCGCGCCGCCGCCACGCTCCTCGAAGAGCCGCTCGAGCTCGGCCACGCGGGTCTCGAGCTCGACCTTGATGGCCTCGCCCTGCCGCGAGAGCCCGCGCACGAGCTCGCTCCCGCGCTCGCCGAAGAGGGTTGTGAAGCGCGTCGTGCCCGTGTCGAGCAGATCGGCCACCTCGGCGATCTGGCCGCCGAGCGCGGCCGTGATCGTGGCGCCCTGGCGCGACAGTCCGTCGAGCGCCTGCCGGCCGCCGTGGTCGAAAGCGTGCCCCAGGGCTGCGACCTGGCCGTCGATCCGGGCCACGACCTCGCGTCCTGTGCCCTCGACACGGTCGACCAGCGCCGTCCCGCGCTCGTCGAAGAGGCGGGTCACGGCTGCGACCTGATCGTCGAGCGCCGCCGTGATCGCGGCGCCCCTGTCCTTCAGGTCGCCCAGAAGACGCGGCGCCTCGGCCGCCAGGACCTCGCGGAAGTCGCGGCTTCCGGTGTCGAAGAGGCGCGCCACCTCGGCGATCTGGCCCCCGATGGTGGTCGTGATGCCCTGACCCTGGCGAGCCACGATCTCGACGAGGCCGTTGCCGCGCCCGTCCATGATGCGCCCGAGCGCGCCGAGGCGATCATCGATGAGCTCGACGACCGCGCCGGTCTGATCGGAGAGCCTGCCCAGCACCTCGTGGCCGCGCCGGCTGAGGAGTTCCGAGGCTCCGCTGCCACGCTCCTCGATGAGCGCCGTGAGACGGGCCGTGCTCGTGTCGAAGGCCGCCTCGGCGGCCTCGGCCCGCTCGCCGAGCCGAGCCGCGGCCTCGCGGCCCGCATGGTCGAAGCGCTGCGCGAGGTCGGACGTGCCCCGGTCGATCGCGATCTCGAGCCCGGCCGTGCGCTGCTCGAAGAGGAGCGCGAGCTCGCTCGCCTGGTTGCCGAGCGTCCCGATCGCGGCCTGGCCGCGGCTCTGGATAAGGTCCGCGACCTCTGTCCCGCGCGAGGACACGAGGTCCACGAGCGATCCGGTACGGGTGTCCAGGAGCTGCATCGTCTCGGAGATCTGGTTCCCGAGCGTCGCCACCACCTCCTGGCCGCGGCGGGAGACGAGCTCGGCGAAGCCGGTCCCGCGTTCGTCGATGAGCGTGTGGATCTCGGCCGTCCTGTCGTCGACGGTCCGGGCGAAGCCGCGCAGCCGGCCGTCGAGCGTCCCGACCAGCGTCTCGGTGCCGCGATCGATGACGGCGGTGAGCTCGGCCGAGCGTTCGTCGAGCGCGCCGACGATGGTCCGGCCGCGCTGGTCGAGCACCTCCGCGATCGAGGCGCCGCCCCGGTCGAAGAGGGTCGCGAGGTCCGTCATCCGGGCCCCGAGCGTGCCGAAGATGGCGCGGCCGACGCCGTCGATCTCCTCCGACAGCGAGCCGCGCTGCGCGTCCACGAGCTCGGCCAACGCGGCCGCGCGCTCGCCCGCCGATCGGGCGAAGGCGTCCGAGCGGTCGTCGAGCACCTCGGCGAGGGCCCGGCTGCGATCGTCGATCGCGGTCATCAGGCCACGGGCATGGTCGCCCATCGCCCGCTCGACATCCTGCCCATGCGCCTCGAGCGCGGCCACGAGGCCCGTCGCCTGAGTCCCGAGGCTCGTGTCGAGCGCGCGTCCACGCTCGTCCAGCGTCGCGACCACGAGGCCGAGCGGCGCCACGACGCGCGATTCGAACGCCCCGACTCCTTCCGCGAGCGTGGCCGCCAGCCGATCCGCCCGACCGGACAGCGCGAGATCGATCTCGTCCGCCTTGCCGGACAGCGCGTCCTCGATCGCAGCCGTCCGGGTGAGGACGTCGTGCGTGATCCTGTCGGCATGGGCCCGCATCGCGTCGCCCATCTCGCGGGAGGTGTCGGCGAGGAGGCTCGCCATCTCGCGGGCGCGTTCGCCGAGGGATTCGTTCAGGTTGGCCGAGCGGCCGGCCAGCGTCTCGTCGATGCGTCCGGTGAGCGAGTGGACGGACAGCCCGATCTCGTCGGCATGGGCCCGCATGGCGTCGCCCAGCTCGCGCGAGGTGCCGGAGAGCAGGGTCGCCATCTCGCGGGCACGCTCGCCGAGCGATTCGTGGAGGTGGGCCGAGCGGCCGGCGAGGGTCTCGTCGATCCGGCCGGTGAGGGACGCGATCGTGAGACCGACCTCGTCGGCATGCGCCCTCACGCCCTCGGCATGGGCCCGCATGGCGTCGCCGATCTCCCGCGAGGTGCCGGCGAGACGATCCGTCATCTCGCGGGCGCTCTCGCCGAGAGAGGTGCTGAGGTGCAGCGAGCGATCGGCCATGGTCTCGCCGATACGGCCGGTCAGCGCCTCGATGGACGATCCGATCTCGTCGGCATTCGCCTTCAGGGCCGCGGCCATCTCGCGGCCGTTCTCGACCAGCACCCGGGCCATGTCGCGCGTCCGCCCGACCAGGGCCTCGTTCAGCGCGTTCGTCCGGACGGTCATGCGCTCGTCGAGCTGCTCGGTCAGCGCCTCGACGGTGCGGCCGATCTCGGCCGTCCTGTCCTGGGTGTGCTGGCCGAGGCCCGCGAGCCCGGCCTCCAGCGCGGCCTGCGTCTCGCGGGCGCGGTCCAGCAACGTCCCGGTCAGCCTCGACCCATCGACGTTGACGATCCGGTTCGTCTCCTCGAGCCTCGCCCCGACCGTCTCCGAGAAGGCCGCGAGATCCCGGCCGAGCCGCTCCACCAGCGCCCCGCCGCGCGTCCCGACCGTCTCCTCGAAGGCCGCGAGCCGGTGCCCGAGGCCCTCGTCGATCTCTCGGCTGCGGCCGAAGACCTGCTGCTCGAAGGCGGCGAGCCGCGCACCGAGAAGCGCATCGACCTCCTCGCCGCGGCCCGCGATGGTCTCGGCCAGGGTCTTGCCCGTCGCGGACAGGACGTCGTTGATGCGGGCGCTCTGGCCGGCGATGGCGCGAACCACCTCCTTGCCGGTGACCGCGAGCGCCTCGTTCGTGTCGGCGGTCCGGCGGGCGAGCTCCTCCGCGATGCCACGGCCCTGGATGTCGACCGCGTCGCCGGCCTCGGCCAGGCGCCGTGACAGCTCTTCCGTCACCTGGCCGATCGTGGAGACGAGAGCCCCCTGGGCATCCGCCGTCTGGGTCTCCAGCGCATGGCTGAGGCGCTCGCCGAAGCCGGCGAGGTTCGTCTCGAGCTCGCCGCCCCTGACCCGGACGCTGTCGTCGATGCGGCGGCTGAGGGTGTCGAACCTGTCCGCGAGGGCATCGCCCCGGGTCGCGATCTCGTCGGCGCCGGCGCGGCCGAGCGCCTCGAACCGTTCGCTCACCGTGCCGCCGACGCGCTCGAAGGCCCCGACCACGTCGGTTCCCGACAGGGTGATCCGGTCGGTCAGCTCCTCGCCGCGACGCCCGATCTCGGCGAAGACGGACGCCGAGACGGTCTGCATCGCGCTCTCGAGCGCGTTGCCCCGCAGCCCGAGCTCGCGCGCGACGGCGGCTCCGGCGGACGCGATGCGCTCCCGCGCCTCGCCCCCGCGCGCGCTGATCTCGTCTGCGACTCCCCGGCCGGCGCTCTCGACCGCGTCCCGGGCCTCGGCACCCTGCTGGCGGATGGTCTCGACCACGCCCGAGCCGACCTCCGACATGGACGTCGTGAGATCGCGGCCGTGGGTCCCGATGCTCTCGACGAGCGCGGCCGTGGCCTGCTCGAAGCCCGACCGGACCTCGTCGCCATGGTGGCGCAGCGTGTCGGCGGCATGCGTCGCGGTGCGGACGATCCCGATCGTGAGGTCCCGGCCCTTGGTCGCGAAGGTCTCGGTGAGGGCGGCCGTCGCCTGGCCCAGCTCGGTCCTGGCCTCCTCGGTCCGGTCGCGGATCGCGTCGGCGAGTCCGGTCCCTGTCCGGACGATCTCGGCTGTGAGGTCCCGGCCCCTGGTGTCGAAGGTCTCGGTGAGGGCGGCCGTCGCGTGGCCGAGTTCGGTCCTGGCCTCCTCGGTCCGATCGCGGATCGTGTCCGCGAGCCCGGTCCCGGTCCGGACGATCTCGGCGGTGAGGTCCCGGCCCCGGGTGTCGAAGGTCTCGGTCAGCGCGGCCGTCGCGTGGCCCAGCTCCTGCCTGGCCTCCTCGGTCCGGTCGCGGATCGTGTCCGCGAGCCCGGTCCCGGTTCGGACGATCTCGGCCGTGAGGTCCCGGCCCCGAGTGTCGAACACGCCGGTGAGGGAGGCCGTCGCGTGTCCCAGCTCCTGCCTCGCCGCTTCGGTCCGGTCCCGGATCGCGTCGATCAGCCCCGTTCCGGTGTGCGAGAGGCCCTCGGTCAGCTCGCGGCTCCGATCCCCGATCGCGTGCACGAGCAGCGCTGCCGCTTCGTCGAGGCTCGAACGGGCCTCGTGGCTCCGGTCGCGGATCTCGCCGACCAGGCTCGCGCCGGATCGCGAGAGCCCGAGCGTCAGTTCCCGTCCCTGATCCGCGAAGAGATCGGCCAGCATGGCGGTCGCGCGATCGAGCCGCGCCCGCACCGCCTCGCTGCCGGTCTCGATCTCGCCGATCAGGTGAGAGCCGGTCGCCGAGAGGCCGTCCGTAAGCTCCCTGTGCCGGGCCGCGAGCGTCTCGAGGAGCCCCGACGTCATCCCGTCGAGGGCGACCCGCGCCGATTCCTGCTCGGCCGCGATCCCGTCGACGAAGCCGCGCGCGGAGGCGGCCATCGTGTCCCGCAGCTCCACCGACTGGGTCGAGACGATCGCGACGAGGCTCGCGCCCGTCCGGTCGAGCTCGGTCCTGGCCTCGCCGGCCCGCAGCACGATCTCCGAGACGAGCCCGGTGCCGACCGCCGAGATCTCGTCCCGGACCGCTCCGCCGCGACGGGTGATCTCCTCCGCGACGTGCCGTCCCGCGCCTTCGAGGCTCTCGCGGAGGCCTGCCGTCCGGGCCTCGATCCCGGTGTGGATGTCCTCTCCGGTACGGGCGAGCTGCAGGTTCAGCTCGTTCGCCCGCGTGACGAAGCCCGTCTCCAGCGCCTGCGCCGCGCGCTCGAACGCGGAGCGGGTTTCGCCCCCCTGGGTCACGAGCGAGGAGATCACGCCCGAGCCGGTCTCGGCCAGCGTGCGGGTGACCCGGGTCGCGCCCTCCTGGAGGGACCGCGTCAGGATTTCGCCGGTTCGCTCGAAGGCGAGCGTGACGTCGCTCGCCTTGCCGGCGAGCGCCGCCGTGACCGCGTCGCCGGTGGCGCTGACGTCGCGCTTCACGGCGTCCGCGCCCTCGGTCAGGCGATCGACGAGCTCCGCGCCGCGCTGGCCGAGATCGGCCACGAGCACGCCGGCCGCCCGGTCGAGCGCCCGGCTGAGATCGTCCGAGCGCTTGTCGAGGCCCGCCGTGACGCGCGCGCCGGTGGTCTCGATCACGTCGACGAGCCGCGTCCCCGCGGCCGCAAGCTCGCCCGCGAGCTGGTCGTGCGAGCCGGAGATCGCGGATCGGATGCGCTCGGCACTCGTGACCACGGCCTCGCGTTCCGAGACGAGCTCGTCGACCAGGATGCGGATCCGGCTCTCGTTGTCCGAATAGGCGCGCTCGAGCGTGGCGATCTCCGATCGGACCATCGTCTCGAGCTCGCCGGCCCGGGCGAGGGCGCGCTCGAGACCGTCCCCCACGGCCGCGACCTCGCGCCGGACCGCCCGCGAGACCGACATCACGCCGTCCGACGCGAACTCGTCCGGCTTCACGAGCCGGACCGCGACCTCGCCGACCGCGCGGGCGACGAGCTTCATTTCCTGAGACCGGACCGCCAGCATCGCGGCGATGAAGAAGAGGACGACGGGGCCGAGCGCCACGGCCGCGGCCGAGCCGAGCTGGAGCGGCGAGAGGCCCTGCGCATAGGGACGCGGATCCCCCCCGGTCTGCACCCAGACGAGTGCCGCGAGACCGCCGACCCAGGCGAGGCTCGCGAGAAGCGCGACCCCATAGGCACCTCGCGAGGGCCGGACCCGGAGCGCCTGCATCAGGAGGCCGACCTCGACCCTGTCGTCGTTCGCGACCTTGGCGCGATCCGGCGACACGACCTGCCTGTCATCGTCCCGGCGGCCCCCGCCGGCATCGCGCCCGAGGGCGTTCGTCCCGTTGCCGCCGCCGTCGTCGAACAACGCGTTCTCGACCGCCGACATTCCGGCCTGCTGGGAGGAGCTGAGCTTCGGTTCAGTCGCCATGTGTCGCCTCGATCACGCAACGCGCGGGGGCTCGACCTGCGGGCGCGATGTCGGTTCGCGCGGCCGCCGGCGCTCGTCGACCCGCCGCCCGGGTGCCTCCTCAGACACCGCGCGACGAGACGATTAACCCGCATTTACCATGGTCAGTGTACGGGCCGGGGATGCGCGAGGGAACCCGGGCGCCGAAGCCACCTGCGAACGTCGTTAACGGGTTGGTAACTAAGGCGGGGCAAATGCCGGCATTCGAATCAAAGTCGAGAAAGATCCCGCTCTCGGTGGAACGGGATCAGGCCGAAAGCGCGAGCGCCACCATGCCGGGCGATGTCGATCCCTCCGCTCTCGATCTCGCCTTTCTCTCACGCCAGACCTTCGGCGATCGCGCGCTCGAACGCGAGATCCTCATCCTCTTCGACGCGCAATGCGCGCGGCTCCTGCCGATCGTCCTCGGCAACGACGATCGGCAGGTCCGAGCCGATGCGGCTCACACCCTGACCGGCGCGGCCGGCGCGGTCGGGGCGGGGCAGGTCGCGGCCCTCTCGGCCGCGATCGAGGCCGGGCTGCTCGAGCAAGGCGCCGCCATTCCCGACCCGCGTCATGCTGAGGAGAGCTGCCGCGCTGCTCGCCTCGCAGCGCGGACGGACCTTGGTGCGTCCTTCGAGATGCCTGCTTCCAAGGCTCCTCAGGATGACGCGGGAGGTGGAACGAGCCATCCCCGACCAGGCTCGCAGAGCGACCTCACCCTTGCGGTCGAGGCGGCGCGGCGGGCCGTCGCGGCCCGGCTCCGCGATGTGTGAGGCCCGCCGATCACGTCTCGCGGGAGAACGCCTCTGGCGGAGAACGCGTCTCGCCAAGACCGGCCGGCTCCCCTAAAGGGCGAAGGCGCGCGCGCCCCCGAGGTTCGGGCCATCCGGAGAGGTCATGCCCAAGATCACCTTCATCGATGTTCAGGACACCTCCCGCAGCATTGAGGCCCCCGTCGGCTGGACCGTCATGGAGACGGCCGTGAAGCACAACGTGCCGGGAATCGAGGCCGAGTGCGGCGGTGCCTGCGCCTGCGCGACCTGCCACGTCTACGTCGACGAGGCCTGGCTCGACGCGGTCGGGACGGCTCAGCCGATGGAAACCGACATGCTCGACTTCGCGACCGACCTGCGGCCGAACTCGCGCCTCTCCTGCCAGATCAAGGTGAAGCCGGAGCTCGACGGCCTGGTGGTGCGGACCCCGGAACGGCAGGGCTGAGTCCTTGGCCCATGCCTCGGGCCGCCCTGTCGTGGTCGTCACCGGCGGAAGCCGGGGCATCGGGGCCTCGGTGTGCCGGCTCGCGGCGGAGCGCGGCTTCGACGTCTGCGTGAACTACCTGGCCGAGAAAGCTGCGGCCGATAGCGTCGTGGAGGCCTGCCGGGAAGCGGGCGCGAAGGCCGTCGTGGTCGCGGGCGACATGTCGGTCGAGGCCGAGATCGTCGCGCTGTTCGAGGCGGCGGCGGCCGCGCTCGGGACGGTGTCGCATGTCGTGAACAATGCCGGCATCACCGGCCGCTCGAGCGCGCTCGCGGAGGCGACGGCCGACGTGATCCGGACCGCGATCGACGTGAACGTCACCGGCGCCATCCTGGTCGCCCGCGAGGCGGCGCGGCGCCTCTCGACGAGGCGGGGCGGGATCGGCGGCTCGCTCGTGAACATCTCGTCCGTCGCGGCCGGGATCGGCAGCCCCGGCGAGTACGTCTGGTACGCGGCCTCCAAGGGCGCGATCGACTCGCTGACGATCGGCCTCGCGAAGGAGCTGGCCGGCGAGGGCGTGCGGGTCAACGCGGTCTCGCCCGGGCTGACCGACACCGAGATCCACGCGCGCTCGACCGGCGACGCCGCCCGTGTCGGGCGCATCGCGCCGATGATCCCGATGGCGCGCGTCGCCCGGACCGAGGAGATCGCAGAGGCCGTGCTGTTCCTGATGTCGGACGGCGCGTCCTACGTCACCGGCGCGAACCTGAAGGTCTCTGGCGGGCGCTGAACACCGACGCCATCGTCCGGAAACACCGGACCGGCAGGGAGGCCGCTCGGCTCTGGAGATCGCCGCCGGGATCGGCCGCGACGGGGCCACCGGAAGGCGAGCCGTCGATGACCGATCCCGTTCCCGATGCCCCGAGCGCGACGCTCGCCTTCTGGGCGAAGAACATGGCGTCCATCCGGAGTGGCGGGATGGACTGGCCCGGCTTCTCCTACACGGACGAGGAATGGGCCAGGATGGACGTGCTGTCCGGCGCGGTCGGCGATGGCGCCTACACGAAATACGTTCTCGTGAACGCCGTCGTGTTCATCGTGATCGCAGCGGTCGCGATCGCGGCGGTCTTCCTGCCGCTGGCCACGCTGCTCTTCCCGATCCCGGCCAAGACGAGCGCGCTGAAGTTCACGCTTCTCCTCGCGGCGTGCTGCTTCCTCACCATCGGCCTTGGGCTGCCGGTCTCGCTCGAAGCCGCGGCCTCGTTGTGCGCCGACCGGAAGGCGATCGCGGCCCTGCCGCTGTCCGGAGGGGACGCGCGCCTCGCCGCGAAGGTGTCATGGCAGATCAAGCGCATCGCCCTGATCATGTGCGGCCTCCTGGTCCCGGGCGTCTTGGTCTTCATCGCCTACGACATCCAGGGCGGCCCGACCGTCACGGCCCTGAAATGGGCGGCGATCGCGCTGATGGGGATCTCGACGGCGGCCGGGATCAGGCGGCAGCGAAAAGCGTGAGGGCAAGCCTTGCCGCCGCCGACGCTCCGGAACCGCCGCCCGGGCAGCACGTTTGGACCGCTGGTCAACGTCACGGGAGCGGGTTCATGAACAACATCGTCTGGCTGGTCGGCGCCGTCGTCATCGTCCTCGCCATCCTGTCGTTCTTCGGCCTCCGCTGACGCTTTTCGTTCGGAACCGGCGCTCGATACACCCGGGCATGCCGCCGCGGCTCCCGTGCGACACGACAGAACGGTCGGACTGAACCGTAAGGCACGGACGTTTCGACCGAAATCGTTGCAGCCAATGTCGCAAATCAGCTTATAGCGATTCCTGCCCGGCAGGATCCGAGAGAGTTCCGCCGGGCAGGGGTCACCGGATGTTTCTCTTTATTCGCGGTCCGCTGCCTGTTGCAGCCTATCTCGCGGCTTTCGCCGCGGCCCTGGTGCTCCCGTTCCTCATCATCGCCGGCGTCGCGGTCGTCCGGTACGCGGATGCCGAGCGGGTTCGCCTCGAGGCTGACGCGCGCGAGCTGCGCGACGAGGTTTTGGGTCGGCTCGATCGCGACACGTCCACCAAGATCGTGATGCTGGAGGCCCTCGCGACGTCGCCAGCGCTCGACGGCGCGCCGGATTTCATTCGCTTCGACGCCCAGGCGCGAGCTTTGTCGAAGGACGTGACGTCGCACATCCTGCTCCTGAGCCCGGATGGCCAGCGTCGGTTCGTCAGCACCAAGGCGCCGCTCGGTTCGGCTCCCCACAGCGAGCCCGCCGTGGACGAGGTCATGCGACGAGCGCGAGACACGCGAAAACCGGCGGTCTCCGACCTTCACGCCGGCCCGAACTCGGGGCAGCTCGTGACCGTGACCGTGGTCCCCGTCGAACGGGAAGGCGAAGTCCGCTTTCTCCTCGCATCCGTCTCCGCGCCGATCGGGTTCCGGGCGCTCTTGGTCGAGCAAGGGGTGGCACCCCCGTTCTACGCATCACTGGTCGACCGGTCCGGCACGATCGTGGCCAGGTCGTCCCGGCACGACGACTTCGTTGGAACCAAGCTGCCCGGCACCAGCGCGCTGCCCGGCCCGCAGGGCACCTGGTCGGGGATCAATCCGCAGGGGATCTCCGTGCAGGCCTTCTACCGGCGCTCCGAGCTATCCGGCTGGCTCGTGACACTCGGTGTCGACCAGGCGGCCCTGCAGGCGCCGCTCAGCCGGTCGCTTCTCTGGCTGGCGGCTCTCGCCAGCGGCCTCACGGCCGTCGCCGCGGTCGTGGTCAGGCTCCTCAGCCAGAGGCTGGCGCAGAGCTGGAAGGCGCTGACGGGCGCCGCGAAAGCTCTCGGCGAAGGGCAGCCCTTCGCGATGCCGGACACGCCGATCCGCGAGGCGAACCACATCGGCTCCTCTCTCGCGCAGGCCTCCGGCAAGCTGCGCGAGCACTCGGAAACGATCATCGCGACGAACAGCGTCCTCGAGCAGCGCGTCGCGGAGCGGACGCGCGAGCTCACCGTCGCGCGTGACAAGGCGGAGGCGGCCGGCCGCGCGAAAGCCGAGTTCCTGGCGAACATGAGCCATGAGCTGAGGACGCCGCTCACCGCCGTCATCGGAGCCTCCGAACTCCTGCTCAAGGGCTATGCCGACGGCAACCCCTCGAAGCAGCGGCAGTATCTCGAGATGCAGAGGGACGCAGGCGAGGGCCTGCTCGGGATCATCAACGACATTCTCGACTTCTCGAAGATCGAGGCGGGGCAGCTCGGGATGGAGACTCTGCCTCTCTCCTTGAGGGAGCTTGCGGCCGCATGTCTCGATCTCGTCGCCGAGCAGGCGTCGAAACGAGGGATCGCACTGGATGGCGAGGTCGCATCGGCCGTTCCCGATTGCGTGCTCGGCGACACGAACCGTCTTCGACAGATCCTCCTGAACCTTCTGTCCAACGCCATCAAATTCACGGCGAAGGGGTCGGTTCGGCTCACCGTGACCCTGGTCGGGGAGGGGTTGGCGCAGCAGCTTCGGTTCGCCGTCGAGGATTCCGGAAGGGGCATACGGCCGGACAGGCTCGCCCTGATCTTCCAGCGCTTCTCGCAGGAGGACAGCTCGACCACCCGGCAGTTCGGCGGGACGGGTCTCGGGCTCGCGATCGCGAAGAGCCTCGTCGAGCTGATGGGCGGGACGCTCGACGTGCAGTCCCGCCTCGGCGAGGGCTCCACCTTCGCCTTCGTCCTGCCTCTCATGCCCGTTCCTGCCCTTCACCCGGCCCGGTCGGCCGTCGATAGGGGCGGGTTCCCGCCTTCGAGCGGCCGCCGGGTGCTGCTGGCGGAGGACAACTCCATCAACCAGGAGATCATCGCCGGCATGCTCCGCGACCACGGCCACGAGGTGACGATCGTCGGCGACGGCCGGCAGGCCGTCGAGACAGTGACCGGCGGACAGCTCGGCTTCGACGTCATCTTGATGGACGTGCAGATGCCGGAGATGGACGGGTACGAGGCGACCCGTCTTGTTCGGAGGCTCGGATGCAGGGTTCCGATCATCGCCCTGACGGCGAGCGCGTTGTCGGACGAGATCGAACGCTGCCACGCAGCCGGCATGGACCTCCACATCGCGAAGCCGGTGAAATGGACCAAGCTCTTCGGTGCGATCGAGGCGCTTGCGGCGAAAAAGCTGCCGGCCGCAGCATGACACGCGCCGCCCCTACCTGACGAGCGCCCGCATGGCGCCGTCGATCCCCTCGATCGTGAGCGGAAACATGCGGCCGCCGAAGAGCTTACCCATCATCCCGATCGACTGGGTGTAGCCCCATTGCTGCTTCGGGACCGGGTTCAGCCAGACCGATTTCGGGAACTGGGCCGTGAGCCGCTCGATCCAGACCTGGCCCGATTCCTCGTTCCAATGCTCGACCGAGCCGCCGGCCATCGCGATCTCGTAGGGGCTCATCGAGGCATCGCCCACGAAGACGCAGCGGTAATCGGACGGGAAGGTGCGGAGAACGTCCAGCGTCGGGGTCACCTCGCTGTGTCGGCGCCGGTTCTCCTTCCAGAGCCGCTCGTAGGGGCAGTTGTGGAAGTAGTAGTGCTCGAAATGCTTGAACTCCTGGCGCGCGGCCGAGAACAGCTCCTCGGCCTTCTCGACGTGCCAGTCCATCGAGCCGCCGACGTCGAGGAAGAGCAGCACCTTGACGGCGTTGCGGCGCTCGGGCCGGAGCTTCACGTCGAGCCAGCCCTGGGACGCCGTCGCCCGGATCGTGCCGTCGAGCCCCCTGATCTCGCGCAGGATGTCGAGCGCGT
>CAXTKM010000055.1:0-2987 GCA_964244795.1 uncultured Enterovirga sp. | reverse complement strand
CCGCCGGAGCGCCACCCGCATGTTGCGAACGCCAAGCTCGACGCTGTCGTCGAGGTCCCTGAACTCGCGCTTGTCCCAGACCTTCACGGCCCGGAAGCTGCGGTTTCCATCCTGGCCGATCCGGACGCCTTCCGGGTTGTAGCCGTAGGCCCCGTAGGGCGAGGTGCCGGCGGTGCCGATCCATTTCGAGCCGCCCTGGTGACGGCCCTTCTGCTCCGCGAGCCGCTCCTTCAGGGTCTCAAGGAGCTTGTCCCAGCCCATCGCCTCGAGCTGCCGCTTCTCCTCCTCGGTCAGGAATTTCTCGGCGAGCTTTCGGAGCCACTCCTCCGGGATGTCGACCTGCTCGATCGCCTGGCCCAGCGACTGGACACCCTTGAACACGCTCCCGAACACGCGGTCGAACCGGTCGAGGTTGCGCTCGTCCTTCACGAGGCAGGCGCGCGACAGGAAGTAGAACTCCTCGACCTTCTTGTCCGCGAGATCGCGGTCGAGAGCCCCCATAAGGAGCAGGTATTCGCGGAGCGTCACCGGGACCTTGGCGGCCCTGAGCTCGGTGAAGAAGTGCAAAAACATGCAATTTCGTCCGATCCAACACGGCACGCTCATCGGCCGACAGGGGTCAGGCTGGCCCGAGCAGATCGACACCGACGCCCGCCCGGCGAGCGACAGTCGCCAGTCTCCCGTCTGCGGTCAGAAGCGCACCGTCCGATTGCAGCGCGGCCGCCACGTACAGGCAACCATAGATGGGATGGCCATATTCCAACGCCAGCCGTGCAGCCTTCTCACGCAGGAACCCGGCCGGGATCGTTCGGCCGATCGCGCCCTGCAGGAACGGCAAGACTCCGACCAGCACGTCTTCCGCAGCTTCCCGCCGCCGAACGCGCTTGTGCACCGCGTTGAAGACCTCGATGAGGACGGTGTCGGGCGCAGCGAGAGGCTCCCCCAAGAAGGCGCGAGCCCGACCGCTTCCCTCCTCGTCGATGATCCACTTCGCCGCCACCGACGCGTCAACGATAAGGTTCATCGTTGTCCCGATCCTCCCGGATCAGGAACGTCGAATCGCCGAGGCGGGTCGGGGTGAGGCTCCGAAGCCGGTCGGATTCCGCCAACAGCTCGTCTCGGGAGGGCCGCGCCGCCTCCCGCAGGGTCTGCCGGGCGAACTCCTCCAGCGACGTTCCCGTCGCCCTCGCCTTGGAGCGGAGCCGTTCCACGACGGCGTCCTCGATGTTGCGAACAAGGAGCTGGGCCATTCCTGATCTCCTCTGATAGCGCGATGATAGCGGAAGCCGAAGCTGCCGCAAGCTCGCCAAGGCGGGCTCGGTAGCTGGTGGAGGACGATGCGACCGGTAAGCCGCGGGTCGATCGTTCGAATTCTCCTGATCCAAGTCATCTTTCGACAACCACGAAGCTGGAGCTTCGTTTAACCTGAACACGCGTTCAGACATTCGCGTTAACGTCTTGCCGGGATGAGCATGTGCAAAGGTAACGGCAGACGAGAGCCAAACAACGGCTCCGGGAGCGTCAACGATGGCCAGTTCAGCACTCGAGATCTTCGTCAACAAAGTCTTGGCCGCGGACGAGATCACGCTGGCCGACGTGCGCCGGCTCGGTCGCGACGTCCTGCCGGACGGGGTCGAGAGCCGCGACGTCGCGGACATCCTGATCGCGCTCGATCGGGCCGTGCCGGAGAAGCATTCGGCCTGGAGCGCCTTCACGATCCAGGCGGTCGTCGACTACGTGGTCTGGACCGCGCGGCCGACCGGCTTCGTCGATCACGAAACCTCGGTCTGGCTCGTCGCGTCGCTGTCGGCGGGGCGCGGCCCGAGCCTGGTCGCCCAGGCGATCGCCTTCGAGGTCGTGCGCGAAGCCGAGCGGGCGGACCAGGCGCTCCTCTGCTTCGTGATGCGGTCCGCCCAGGGACGGCTCTCGAGCCTCTTCGGGGAACAGCCTTTCGGGCTCGCGGCCTGACACCGGCCCGCCGTCGCATTTTCTTCACGCGGGCCGGTCCACCCCGGTCGAAAATGCTCTATCGGGACGCTGTCGTCGCGGTGTGCGGCGGTCTCGTTCCCGCTCGGCCCGGAAGCATGTTCGACACAATCCTGATCGCGAATCGCGGAGAGATCGCCTGCCGGGTGATCCGGACGGCCCGTCGGATGGGCATCCGGACGGTCGCGGTGTACTCCGAGGCGGACCGCGACGCGCTGCACGTCGCGATGGCGGACGAGGCTGTCCTGATCGGGCCGCCGCCCGCCGCCGAGTCCTACCTCTCGATCGACCGCATCGTGGAGGCCTGCCTGAAGACGGGCGCCCAGGCCGTGCATCCCGGATACGGGTTCCTGTCCGAGCGCGAGGCGTTTCCGCGCGCGCTCCAGGCCGCCGGAATCACCTTCATCGGCCCGAACCCGCACGCCATCGCGGCGATGGGCGACAAGATCGAGTCGAAGAAGGCCGCCGCGGCCGCGAACGTCTCGACGGTGCCGGGGCATCTCGGGGTCATCGAGAACGCCGACCATGCCGTCCAGATCGCGGACGGCATCGGCTACCCGGTGATGATCAAGGCCTCCGCCGGCGGCGGAGGCAAGGGCATGCGGATCGCGTATTCGTCCTCGGAGGTCGCGGAGGGTTTCGCGCGCGCGACCTCGGAGGCGAAGAGCTCGTTCGGCGACGACCGGGTCTTCGTCGAGAAGTTCATCACCGACCCGCGCCACATCGAGATCCAGGTCCTGGGCGACAAGCACGGGAACGTCATCCACCTCGGCGAGCGCGAGTGCTCGATCCAGCGCCGCAACCAGAAGGTCATCGAAGAGGCGCCCTCGCCGCTGCTCGACGAAGCCACGCGGCGCAGGATGGGCGAGCAGGCGGTCGCCCTCGCGAAGGCCGTCGGCTACGATTCGGCCGGCACGGTCGAGTTCGTGGCCGGGCAGGACAAGTCCTTCTACTTCCTCGAGATGAACACCCGGCTCCAGGTCGAGCACCCGGTCACCGAG
>CAXTKM010000054.1:4994-18645 GCA_964244795.1 uncultured Enterovirga sp. | reverse complement strand
GCGCGTTGCCGCCGGTCGTGGTCTCCGGCGAGCCGTACATCACGCCGATCTTCATCCGGATCTGGTTGATGAAGATCACCATCGACTTCGACTTCGAGATCGAGGCGGTGAGCTTCCGGAGCGCCTGGCTCATCAGCCGGGCCTGGGCGCCCGGCTGCACGTCGCCCATCTCGCCCTCGATCTCGGCCCGTGGCGTCAGCGCCGCGACCGAATCGACGACCAGCACATCGATCGCGCCCGACCGGACCAGCGTGTCGCAGATCTCGAGCGCCTGCTCGCCCGTATCCGGCTGCGAGATCAGGAGATCGTCGAGCTTCACGCCGAGCTTCCTCGCGTAGACCGGATCGAGCGCGTGCTCGGCGTCCACGAAGGCGCAGACGCCGCCCTTCTTCTGCGCCTCGGCGATCGTGTGCAGCGCGAGCGTCGTCTTGCCGGAGCTCTCCGGCCCGTAGATCTCGATCACCCGCCCGCGCGGCAGCCCGCCGACGCCGAGCGCGATGTCGAGCCCGAGCGACCCGGAGGAGATCGACTCGACCTCCGCGATCTTGTCGTTCTTGCCGAGCCGCATGATCGAGCCCTTCCCGAAGGAGCGCTCGATCTGCGACAGCGCCGCATCCAGCGCCTTGGTCTTGTCCATGGAGGGGGTCTCGATCAGGCGCAGGGCGGCGGACATCGGGGCGGTCCTTATGGCAGGGGCGGCGGCCGGACTCAAACGCGCCCGGTCGAGACAATGTACACGTTTTGTTCTCTTCGGCAAGCTGATTTGGAAGGCGCGGATCTCGACGTCGTCGACGCTTCTGCAGGTCGGAGCATGGCTGGACATGCCCGGCGGCGTCATGGACCCTGGTTTGCGGACAGGCTTTCAGTGTGGCGAGGGTCGCAGAAGAATGCCCGTCTGACACGAGGCGAGGCTTCCCGCTACCGCCCGATCGCCTGCTTCACGGTCTCGACGAGCTGCTTCAGGCTGAAGGGCTTCGGCAGGAACGTGAACACCTCGCCCTCCGGAAGATGCTTCGCGAAGGCGTCCTCGGCGTAGCCGGACACGAACACGAACCGGATGCCGGGGTCGCGCTTGCGGAGCTCGCCGAGCAGCGTCGGGCCGTCCATCTCCGGCATCACCACGTCGGACACGACGAGGTCGACCGGCTCGCCCCTCGCCTCCACGATCGCGACCGCCTCGACCCCGGACGCCGCCTCCAGCACCGTGTAGCCGCGCGCCGTCAGCGCCCGCGAGTTCACGGCCCGGACCGCGTCCTCGTCCTCGACGAGGAGGATCGTGCCCTGGCCGGTGAGGTCGGTCGCGCGCGCCTTGGGCGCGCTCTCGGGCTTCGCCTCGACCTCGGGCTCCGGTTCGGGGATGTGGCGGGGCAGGTAGATCGAGAAGGTGGTGCCCTGGCCGACCGTCGAATCGACGTACACGAAGCCGCCGGACTGCTTGACGATCCCGAACACGGTCGAGAGCCCGAGCCCCGTCCCCTTGCCGAGCTCCTTCGTGGTGAAGAACGGCTCGAAGATCTGGTCGAGGATGTCCGGCGGGATCCCGGTCCCGGTGTCGCCGACCGCGATCTTGACGTAGTCGGCGGCAGGCATCCCGGTGAGATCGAGCCGGGCCGCCGCCTCGGCGTCGACGTTCGCGGTCGCGATCGAGACGGTGCCGCCGTCCGGCATCGCGTCGCGGGCGTTGACCGCGAGGTTGATCACGACCTGCTCGAGCTGGTTCACGTCCGCCTTCACGAACCAGAGGTCGCGGCCCTGGCGCAGGTCGAGCTGCACGCGCTCGCCGAGAAGGCGGCGCAGCAGGAGCGACAGGTCCGAGACGGCCTCGCCCAGCCGCACCACCTCCGGCCGGAGCGTCTGGCGGCGCGAGAAGGCCAGCAACTGGCGCACCAGGCTCGCGGCCCGGTTCGCGTTCTGCTTGATCTGCATGATGTCCTGGAAGGACGGGTCGGTCGGCCGGTGGCTCGCGAGCAGCAGGTCCGAGTAGCCGATGATCGCCTGGAGGACGTTGTTGAAATCGTGCGCGACGCCGCCCGCGAGCTGTCCCACGGCCTGCATCTTCGAGGCCTGGGCGAATTGCTGCTCGAGCTGGCGCTGCTCCGTCGTGTCGAGCCCGTAGAGGATCGCGCTCTCCCGGTCCTCGCCTGCCGCCGGTTCGTGATCCTCGACCGGCGACAGCCAGAGCCTCGCCTGCCGGCCGCCCTCCAGCGCGACGTCGAGCGGCGCGGTCTCGACCTGGCCCGCGGCCGCTGCCTTCGCGGCCGTCTCGACGCGGGGACGGTCGCCCGCCACGACGTAGTCGAGCACGGCCGGAAGCCCGCCGGCTCCCGAGCGCGACGGCGAGCCGAAGAGCCTGAGGAAGGACGGGTTCGACCGGACGATGCGGTTCTGCCCGTCGAGCGTCGCGATCGCGAGCGGGGTCGAGTTGAAGAAGCGGGCGAACCGCACCTCGGCGGCCCTCTGTCCCTCGCCGACGGTCTCGCCCGCGGAACGGTTCAGGACGAGGGTGCGGGACGGTCCGGGCTTGCCGTCGGCCCCGAAGGCGATGCGGTGGTGGAGCCGGACCGGCAGGCTCTGTCCGCCGCGGCGCGCGAGGTCGAGATCGATCGTCTCGGTCCGGGCCTCGCCCGGGCGGCCGTCGATCAGGGTCAGCATCGAGACCACGGAGGCCGGCACGATGTCGCCGAGCCGGAGTCCCCCGGACCCGACCTTGGCGAGGTCGTGGTCGAGCCAGGCCGCGAGCGTCGCGTTCATGTAGACGACGGAGCCGTCCGGGGCGACGGAGAAGAACCCGGCCGGCGCGTGGTCGAGATAGTCGATCGCGTGCTGCAGCTCCTGGAAGACGTTCTCCTGGCGCTCGCGCTCGTGCGTGACGTCGGCGACGCTCCAGAGCGTCGCGGCCCGCGCGCCCGGCCGGTCGAGCGGCCGGACCCGGACCCGGTACCAGCCGAACTCGCGCCCGCCCTCGAGCGCGGGCGACAGCCGCATCTCCTCGCCGGTGCGGCGCCCCTCGCGGGCCGCCTGCGCCAGGCGGTAGACCGCCTCCGACACGTCGGGCCCGCCTGTGAAGAGGCGCTCGGGGAAGCGGAGGTCGCCCGCGCCGGCCGAGCCGGACAAGACGAGATAGCGCTCGTTCGCGTAGAGCACGCGCCCGGGCTCCTCGACCGCGAGGAGGCCCTCCCGGGCTCCGTCCGCGATGGCCTTCGTGAGGTCGTCGCGGGACCCCGCGGCGCCGAACCGCACGGCCCCGACCGCGAGCGCGAACACGAAGAAAACGCCCGCCATCGCGAGCACGGCGAGAAGGCCGAGGATGATCGGCTGCGCGCGGTCGCTGGACAGGAAGCTGACGCCCACGAAGGCGGACACGAGGACGCCAGCGAAGGCGACCAGGAGCCCGACATGGCCGGTCCGTTCCGACCGGTCGATCGCGACGGGGGCAGCGCCCCGGACCTCAGCCATCCCGTCCACCGCTCGAGCCCGCCACAGCGTTACGACGCACGCCGCTTCAGCCGCAAGACGAAGCCGATCACCTCCGCGACCGCCCGGTAATGCTCCACCGGAATCTCCCCGTCGATCGAGACGGTCGCGTGGAGCGCGCGAGCGAGCGGCGGGTTCTCGATCACCGGGACGCGGTGCTCGGCCCCGACCGCCCTGATTCGCAGCGCGAGCTCGTCCACGCCCTTCGCGACGCAGATCGGCGCCGGCATGCCGGGCTCGTACCGGAGCGCGACCGCGAAATGGGTCGGGTTCGTGACGATCACGGTCGCGGTCGGGACCGCGGCCATCATGCGCTTGCGGACGCGTTGCTGCTGGATCTGGCGGATCTTGGCCTTGATCTCGGGATTGCCGTCCTGCTCCTTCGATTCCCGCTTCACCTCCTCCTTGGTCATGCGCTGGCGCTTCAACCACGAGAACCGCGCGTAGAGGACGTCCGCGGCCGTCACCACGACGTGGCAGGCCAGCACCGAACCCAGGAGCTTCAGCGAGAGCGACAGCGTGAAGGACAAAAGGACGGTCGGCTCCTGGCCGACCAGGCCCTCGAACCGGTCGCGCTCGCGCCACAGGATCGCGGTCGCGAGCGCGCCCACGATCACGATCTTCAGGAGCCCCTTCCCGAACTGGACGAGCGCCTGCTGGCCGAGAACCCGCTTCAGCCCCGCGAAGGGCGACATCCGGGAGAGCTTCGGGGCGAGCTGCTCGGCCGAGAACACGGGCCGGTGCTGGATCAGCCCGGCCGCGAGCGCGGCCAGCGCGATCGCCCCGACCGGGAGCGCGAGCGCCCGGAGCGCGATCTCGAGCCCGTGCCGGCCCGCGCCCAGCATCGCGGCGGGGCTGTCCGGCACGAGATGGGCGCCCGCGAGATAGCCGCGCAGGTCGAGCGCGAGCCGGGTCCCGGACCCGAAGGCCGGCAGGAGCACGAGCGCGAGCGCCATCGCGCCCAGCATCAGGAAGACGGAGACCTCCTGGCTCTTCGCGACGTCGCCGCGGCGGAGCGCCTGCTCCAGCCGATGCGGTGTCGGGTCCTCGGTCTTGTCGGCGCCGTCGTTCTCGTCGGACATCAGGGCGACCCGAGACCCGGAGACCCGCCGGTCGCGGGTCCGAAATCCTGGAGGAAGCCGCCGAGCTCGGTGATGAAGAAGCCCATCATCAGGCCGAGCGAGGCGACCAGGATCAGCATGCCGACGATGATCGTGAGCGGCAGGCCGATGAAGAAGACCTGCATCTGGGGCATCAGCCGCGACAGGATGCCGAGCCCGAAGTTGAACAGGATCGCGAAGGCGATGAACGGTGCCGAGATCTTCACGCCGAGCGAGAAGCCGCGCACCACGGCGCCGAGCGCGAGCCGCGCCGCGTCACCCGGCTCCGGGACGCCGACCGGCGGCAGGAGGACGTAGCTGTCCCGGATCGCCCCGATCGCGAGGTGGTGAAGATCCGTCGCGAAGATGAGCGCGATGCCGAGCAGCGTGAGGAAGTTCGAGATCGTCGTCTCCTGGCCGCCGGCGGTCGGGTCGACGGTCATCGCGTAGGAGAGGCCGAGCTGCTGGGCGATCACCGTCCCGGCCGTCTGCAGCGCGGCCACGATCGCGCGCGCCGCGAGCCCGAGCACGAGCCCGACCGCGATCTCGCCGATCAGGATGCCGACGAGCGCCGAGGGCCCGGACGCGGCCGGGATCAGCGGACGGGCGACCGGCAGGATCACGAGGGTGAGCATGAGGGCGAGCGACAGCCGCATCCGGCCCGGAATGGGGCGCTCGCCGATTCCCGGCAGCAGCATCGCGAGCGTCCCCACGCGGGCGAAGGTGAGGAGGAAGAGCGCCGTGATGTCGGTGAGCGGGAGGGTCATGCGGGAATCATGCCCAGCCAGATGAAGCCGGCCCGGGTCCCGGCGCAAGTGAGCCGACCGCAAGTTGGCCACCCGCGAGCCGGCCGCCCTCACGTCAGCCGCCCGTCGCGATCCGGGCCGCGATGCGGGTCATGTAGGCGCCGAGCGCGTCCGCCATGAAGGGCAGGCAGATGATCATCGCACCGAACACGGCCACGATCTTCGGGACATAGATGAGGGTCTGTTCCTGGATCTGCGTCAGGGCCTGCACGAGCGACACCGCGAGCCCGACGAAGAGCGCGATCAGCATCAGGGGCCCGGAGACCCGGAGGAAGGTGACGACGCCGTCGCGCGCGACGTCGAGGATGGCGGCCGCGCTCAGCATGGCGGGCTAGACCGGCATCCGCATGATCTCTTCGTAGGCCGAGATCACGCGGTCCCGGACGGCGACCAGCGTCTGCAGCGCGGTCTCGCTCTCGGCGACCGCTGTCACGACGTCGACGAGGTTCGCCTTGCCGGAGGCCGCCGACATCGCCTGCGTCTCGGCCTTGCGGCCGCTCGCCGCGACGCCGTCGAGGGCGTTCGTGAGCATCTGGCCGAAGCTCGACCCGCCGGCGGCCGGGCTTCCGCCGAGGCCCCCGAAGGCCCCGAGACCGCCCGGCGCACCCGCGCCGCCGCGGGCCTTGATGAGCTGCTGGGCCGCCGAATAGGCGCCCGTCGCGAAACCGGTCGTGGCCATGGATCAGCTCTCCGTGCTCTCGGGTCAGGCGCGCAGCATCTCGAGCGTGCGGGAGATCATCCTGCGCGTCGCAGTCACGACGTTGAGGTTCGCCTCGTAGCTTCGCTGCGCCTCGCGCATGTCGACGGACTCGATCAGCGAATCGACGTTCGGCAGCTTCACCTGGCCGCTCGCGTCCGCGGCCGGATGGCCGGGCTCGAACTTGGTCTTGAAGGGCGTCGCGTCCGGCCGCACCCGGCCGAGAGACACGACGTTCGCGTCGAGCTCCCGATCGAGCTGGCGCGAGAAGGTCGGGATCTTGCGGCGATAGGGATCGGCGCCGGGCCTGTTCCCGGTCGAGTCGGCGTTCGCGATGTTCTCCGCGATGATCCGCATCCGGCCCGACTGGGTCCTGAGGCCCGAGGCCGCGACCGCGATCGACTTGAAGAAGTCCATGACGCTCAGCCTCCCCTGACGCCGGCCGCCGAGCGCAGCATGGCGAGGCTCTTCTGGTAGAGCGAGGCCGCGAGCTGGTAGTCGGACTGGTTCTCGGCCACCTTCGTCATCTCGTCCTCGAGATGGACCGCGTTGCCGGAGGGCTTCGTCTCGAAGCGGGTCGCGCCCTTGGGATCGGTCGCGACCGACGAGACGCCGCCCGCGAGGTGGAACGGGTCGGTGCGGTCGATCGTGACGCCGGAGCTCGATGCGGACAGCGCGGCGGCTCCGGTCTCCTGGGGCCGAAGGTCCCGCGGCTTGAAGCCGGGGGTGTTCGCGTTCGCGACGTTCTCGGCCAGCACCTGCTGGCGCGCCTGGTGCCACTGCAGGCGGTCGCGGAGCAGCGAGACGAGCGGCAGCGAGGTCATCGACATGGGGAGGGTGGCTCCGGGGGGCGGCATCATCTGCCGACCGCCCGGCAGAACTTGCCGCCGGCATGGTTAACGATCGCTTAAGCGGCTGATGCGAAAAGGGCGTGGGACGGGGGCCGCCTCGGCGGGAGGCCACCCGAACGCTCCGGGGCATCCCCGGGACCGGCGGCGACCCGCGACACCCGCTCAGAAGCGTGCTAACGCGTCCGGCGGCCTCGTCTTTTCGGACGAACCTGGACGGGTTGCTGGCGCGGCTCGCGCCGCAAGTCGAGAGAGCTGCGTCTTGCCCGTGACCATTCCCGGCATCGAAAACCTGTCCCCAGCCGTGAAATACGTGATCGCCTTCGCGATCATCTTCGTGCTGCTGGCGCTCTTCGCGCTGATCCTGCGGCGGCTGACGGGCAGCAAGATGTCCCTGTCGAACGAGCGCGGACGGGCCCGCCAGCCTCGCCTCGGCATCGTGGACGTCTACGACCTCGACCGGCAGCGCCAGCTGATCCTGCTGCGGCGCGACAACGTCGAGCACCTCCTCCTCGTCGGCGGCCCGAACGACGTCGTGGTCGAGACGAACATCGTCCGGGTTCCCGGAGCCCGGCTTCCCGTCGCCCCGCCTCCCGATCCCGCCGACCGGGCCGAACCGCCTCCACCCGGCCGATCCGTCGAGATCGCGCCCGCGCGGCCCGTCATGGACGGGCAGAACGGCCGTTCCGCCGGACCTCCGCCGGTCGGCAGCACGTTCGGGTCGTCCGGGGCGCTGTCCGATTTCTCGGGCGGGCGGCCGGACGGATCCGGGGCGGCGCTCGAGCCCATGCTGAAGCCGACCCGCGTCAGCGCGGCTCCGCCTGCCCCGAGCGCCCCTGTGCCGCGCTCGGCACCGCCCCGCTTCGACGCGGCGCGCCCGCCCGAAGGGCCGGACGGCGGCCTGACCGACATGACCCGGCAGCTCGAGGCCGCCTTGCGGCGGCCCCCGCCTCCGGTCCAGGAGCCGCCCCGGCAGAGACCGCCCGAGCCGCCGGTCATGCGCCAGGAGCCCGTGCGGCAGGAGCCCGTCCGAACCGAGCCGGTGCGGCAGCCGCCTCCCCGGCAGGAGCCCACGCGCCGGGAACCTCCCCGTCCCGAGCCTCCGCGCCAGGACGCGCCGCGCCAGGACGCGCCTCGTCAAGACCCGCCCCGTCAGGATGCGCAGCCGCCGCAGCCGCCCCGCCCGGAGCCCCCGTCGCTTCCGCCGCCGGCCGCCGTCCAGCCGCTCCCTCCCCCCGCGGGGCGGCCGGACCCGGCTCCACGCCCGGCGCCTCCGAAACCGCTGCCCTCTCCCGTTCAGCCCCCTCCCGCCCAGCCCGCTCCGCAGGCAGAGCAGGCCGTGCCGGCGGCAGCGGCTCCGAAGCCCGACCCGTTCTCCATCGAAGACATCGAAGCGGAGTTCGCCCGCCTGCTCGGACGGCCGCTCGACAAGAAGGGCTGACAGCGCCCTCCTGCAGCACGCGGGCCGCGGTCGATCGAGGGCGTCGGGGCTGGGTCGTTCCGAACGGCAGATTCGAGCGTCGGCGCCGTCGCTCGGCAAGCGGTACCCGGTTCGGCGACCCCCTTTTCCCTGCCCGGTCCGTCGAGGCCCAGCCCACCTGAGACCGTTGTCGAGACAGATCTAGCTCTTATAAGCCGTGCCTTATAAGACAAGTCCGCCGGGGGCGGCTGCTTCGACGGAACTGCGGAGCGGAGTGGGGCGGCCCCTGACGCTGGCGCCGCTGGCGGGAGCCCGGACCTGCGTTCCCTTCCGCGAACGAGACCGCCGCGTCCTTCGCGCCGCTGCGTCGCTTGCCGCGGGCGCGCCGCCGTTCCACGTTCCGCAAACGGACGGACCTCTGCGAATCATGCTGTGACGACGCGCTTCCTTCGCCGCCGCCCGCTCCGCGCCGTCGCGGCATCGGGGCTGCTCCTGGCCGCCTCTGCATCGGCGGCCTCGGCCCAGAGCCTCACGCTCGACCTCGGTCCTGGCGGCGGCCTGACGGAGCGGGTGCTGCAGCTCGTCGCCCTCGTGACGGTGCTGGCGATCGCGCCGTCGGCGCTCGTGATGACGACCTCCTTCACCCGGATCGTGGTCGTGCTGTCGCTGCTCCGCTCCGCGATCGGAACCCAGACCGCGCCCCCGAACGCCGTGATCGTCAGCCTCGCCCTGTTCCTCAGCGCCTTCGTGATGGCCCCGACCTTCCGGGAGGCCTATCGGGTCGGCGTCGAGCCTCTGGTCGCGGGCCAGATCACCCCGCAGGTGGCATTCGAGCGGGGGTCGGTTCCGCTGCGGAGCTTCATGCTGCGGCAGGTGCGCGAGAAGGACCTCCAGCTCTTCGTCGACATGTCGCGGGAGCCCGCGCCCGCCGATCCCTCCGGGGTCGGGCTGCAGGTGCTCGTGCCGGCCTTCATGATCTCCGAGCTCCGGCGCGCCTTCGAGATCGGCTTCCTGCTCTTCATCCCCTTCCTGATCATCGATCTCGTGGTGGCCTCGATCCTGATGTCGGTCGGCATGATGATGCTGCCGCCCGCGACCGTCGCCCTGCCGTTCAAGCTGATCTTCTTCGTGCTGGTGGACGGCTGGACGCTCGTCGCCGGATCGCTCGTGCAGAGCTTCGGGAGCGGATGAGCGGGCCTCGACCGGCGTCTCAGCCGGGCTCCGCGGCCGCGACCCGCTCGGGCGCTCCGGTCGGCTCAGGCCCGGCACCGTCCCGCAACAGCCGGCGCAGCGTGTCCGTGCGACCGGCCTCCCGCATAAGCGCCCGGAACTCGCGCGTCCGGACCGCGCCCGGCCGCAGGAGGAGATCGAAGGATCCGGCGTCCGGGCTGTCCGCCATCTTGGCCGCGAACTTGGACCGGACACGGCTGAGCGCGATGGTCTCCTCGGCCATGATGTCGGCGAGAACCGCCCGGATCACGTCGGATCGGTCGCCGTCGGAGAGCGGCTCCGGCTCCCGCCAGCGCCGGCCGGGCAGCGCCTCGTAGGCCTCGCCGGCTTCGCGCCAGCGGGCCGCCCGGAACAGGATCCCGGCCCTCATCCTGGCGAAGTCGGCACCGTCCTCGCCCTCCAGGATCTCGAGCGCGAGATCGATCCGGCCGAGCTCCGCCTGGGCCTGGGCCTCCAGCAGGAGCCGGAAGCGCCGGAGCCCCGCCGGGAGGTCCGAGAGCCGCGTGGCGTGCAGGGCCGCCAGCGCCGGGACGGGCTTCCCGGCCATCAGCCGGATGGCCGCGAGCCGGGCCGCGACCGCTGCCCGGCCGGCGCCGGTCAGCCGCTTGTCGACCTGATGCTGCAGGAGCTCCGCCGCCTGGTCGAGGAGGTCGAGCTCGACCAGCCCGTCGGCGAGCCGGCGCACGATCTCGTCGCCCCGGCGGCCGATCGGGGCGAAATCGCGGAAGTCGTAGTACAGCGCCAGGACGTCGACCGGGGATTGTCCGGCCGTGCCCTCGCCCAGGAACAGGTCCTCGAAGCGGCGCGCCGTCTCGTCGTGCAGGGCACGGGTCCGGTCGTGGCGCGGGAAGGACGCGTCGGCCTGGCGGGTCGTCGCGAACATCTCCCGCCAGCGGCCGGCCTCGGCATAGAGCCGGGCGAGCTCGACCAGCGTGCCGAGCTCGATCTCGTCCCCTCGCCAGGCGAGGGATAGAAGCTCGAGCCGCGTCGTCGCCTCCGGGGCCGCGAGATGGCCCGTCCGGCTCGCGAGGGCGGTGCCCCGCAGCGTCGCCTCGGCCGAAACGGGACGGCTCGCGTCCTCGGCCAGCCGGTCGTAGGCCTTGAGCGCGGTCTCGGCACGGCCGTTCGCCTCGTCGAGACGCGCGCGGGCCAGCTCGTGCTCCTCTCCGGGGATGGAGCCGGTCGAGAGACGGTCGAGACCGGCCATGGCGGCCTCCGCGGCCGGGATGTCGCCGCCGTCCAGGGCCGCCGCGAGGGCCGTCTGCCACAGCCCTCCCGCGACCTCTTCGGCGTAGCGGTCGAGGATCGGCACGGAGCGCCGGAATCCCGCGAGCGCCCCGGCCCAGTTCCGGTCGCGGGCGTCGAGGACCGAGCGCCAGAGCACGGCCTCGGGATCGTCGGTCACCGCCGCGCCGTTCAAGAAGAGCCGCGCCTCCGCCGGCCGGTTCGCCCGCACGGCCGCGATGCCGGACAGGAGCAGCGTCTCCCGGCGCCGGGCGATGGCGGGGTCGTCCTGCCGGGCGAGCGCGAGGAGGCTCGTCGCCTCGAGGTCCATGCCGTTCGCGATCAGGAAGCGGGCGAGCTTCAGCCGCGCCTCGCCGCGCGCCTGCCGGGGCGCATCCGCGACCGCGGCCATGAGCTCGCGATAGCGCTCGAGCCGGTCTCCCGCCCCTTCGCGGACCCAATCGTCGCGGCCGATCGCGAGCGCGCTCGCGGCACCGCCCGTCTCGCCGCCCGGCGCGACGGCGGAGAGCGTCAGCCCCGCCCGGCGCGACACGATCGCGCCGCCGCGGCCGAGGCTGACCGAGACGTCGTCGGCACGCGTCTCGACCGCGAGGCCGTGCAGGGTCGGCACGAGCGCGAACTCGACGAAGCGGCGCTCGGTCGAGAGACCCGAGGGACGCCCGGTCGCGGTCACGAGCGCGAGGGTCGGGTCGTCGGAGAGCCAGTGGACCGAGGCCGCGTCGGGGAGCGTCGCCAGGATCTGGGCCTGCCCGTCCGGCCCGACGCCGCGCGTCACCCGGGCCTCGCCGGGCGGCGTCCCGGGCCTCGCGTCGAGCGAGAGGCGCCAGCCGTCGCCCTCCGCGAAGAGCCGGGCCGGCCGCTCGCCTGCCGCCCGGAGCCGCAGGACGGCGAAGCCCCCATCCCGCCTGACCGGCTCAAGCCCGAGCGCGTCGCTCGCGGCGGCCGGCAGCCCCGCCATGTCCAGCCGGTCCGGCGTCTCGAACACGAGCGTGACCCGCCCGCCCCGCTCGAACGCCGCCGCGGCGGTCGGCCGGGGAAACGGGAACAGGAGCGAGGGGCCGGTCTCGCCCAGCGTCGCGACCGGCACGACGGTGCCGGGCCGCGTCGCCCCGGAGGCCGGCCCGGCCGGCCCGGCTGGCACGGCCGACGCGGCCCGAGGCTGCGGGCGTTCGGGTTCCGGCGGAGCGGACCGGGCCGGCTCGGCCGTTCGGGCGGGGGGCATCGCGGGAGCGGCCGGGGATGGGAGCGCAGGAGCGGCCGGCACCGCGGCGCCCGGCGCCGCCGCGACCGGCATTGCGGCGACGGGCATTGCGGCGACGGGCGTCGCGGCGACGGGCGTCGCGGCGACGGGCGTCGCGGCGACGGGCGTCGCGGCCGGCGGAGAGGGTTTCGCGAGGTCCACGACCAGCGTGCCCTCCTCGGCATAGGCATGGGCGGTGTAGCCCTGCGCGGCCGCGACCTTCACGCCGAGCGAGCGCTCGCCCGCATCGGCCGAGAAGGCCGCGACGCCCGCGGCGGTCCGGGGCCGGGCATCGGCCGGGCCGAGGGTGAGGAGCCCGTCGAAGGTCGCCTCGACCGCGTCGCCCGCCACCTTGAACCGGATCGCCGTCCCGGCCGGGGGCTCGAAGACGAGCCGGGTCAGGGTCGGAAGCTGCGCGACCCGCAGCGCGACCGGCTTCCTGACGGTCTCGCGGATCGCCGCGCCCTCGCGGAGCTTCGCTTCCGCGACCCGTGCCCGCTCGGCGAGCTCCTGCACGACCTCCGGGGGCAGGCCCGGCGGCAGGCCGGTCCAGCCCGGCGGCAGGAGATCGACGAAGACGCGTTCGCCGGCCTCGAGGACGCTCGTCCGGACCGGGACGGTCAGGGCGATCCGGAGTCCGGTGTCGTCCGGATCGCGCCGGACGGCCGAGACGAGGGTCGGGAACTCGGCCGTGAGCCGCTCCGTCCGGATGCGGGCCGGATCCACGAAGGCGATCACGACGACGCCGTTCGCGCTCCTGACCCGGATCTTCGTCGGCTGATCGAACCGGAGCTCGATCCGGTAGAAGCCGCTCCCCTGCTGGCCTCGCATCTCCACGTCGCGCGCATCCGCGCGCCCGGCCAGCAGGGCGAGGCAGGCGAGCATCAGCGACGCGACCGCCGCGGCGCGACGAGGCCGGAATCCCGGCCAAGAGCCCGGCCAAGAGCCCGACCAGGGGCCCGGACCGACCCGGAAACCCGAGTGACGCATCGACGGGGAACTCTTGAGGCGCACGAGGCCGCGCGGCAGGAGCCCGCGAGCCCCGAACGCTAGCCCGGCAGGGCTAATGCGAGCTTAACCCGGCCGCCCAGCATGCCCGTCGACGTGCCCGTCAGCGCGACGGTCAACGTGACAGTCAGCGTGCCCTGGAACCGGGCCGGGGCGCCGGCTCGATCGCCGGGAGCTCGCCTGCCGGGAGCGCCGGCGCGCCCGGCCTTTCCTCCTCGGCAGACCGGACCCGCCGGGCGAGCGCCACGGTCAGCTTTTCGGCCGCCTCCGGGCTCATCGCGGCCATGACCTCGGCCATCTTTCGGGGCGCGATCAGCCGGACGACCGGCACGAGCACGTCCTGCGGCAGGCGCTCGAACACGCGCGCCGCCTCCTTCGGCTTCATGGTCTCGTACATGATCACGAGCCCCTTCAGGGAGGCCTCGGCCTCCGCGGCCGCGGCCGGTGCGCCGGCCGGCTTCGCGCGGTCCTCGGAGGCGCGAAGATCGCCCTCGCGGGCGTCGATCTTGCGCTCCACCTCCTCCATGAGCCGCTCGCGCGCCTCGAGATCCTTGGTCATGACGATGACCTGGCCGAAGTTGGC
>CAXTKM010000054.1:0-4984 GCA_964244795.1 uncultured Enterovirga sp. | reverse complement strand
CCTCGAGATCGCGCGCCCTCTGCTGCAGCTCCTCGCGCCGCTCGCCCAGGCGCTCCCGGATGGCCCGCTCCGAGGGCGAGCCCGGCGGCGGAGTCGGGATCACGTCCACGGGCGGAGCCGTGGCCTCCTTCGGCTTCGCCGAGACGGAGCCCGTCGTGGTCGGGTCCGGCGGCACGTAGTTGGTGCGGGCGTGGGAGAGCACATGGGCGAAGCGGGGCAGCCCGTCGGGACCGAGCTCCGGTGCCGAGGCCATCAGGCCGACACCCTTCAGGGCGAGCAGCGCGACCGCGGCCACGACGACGCCGTCGACGATCCGGAACCGCCTCTGCAGGAACGGGCTTTTCACGCCGCCTCGCCGCCGAGCCGCCGGGCCGAGCGCTCGGCGACGTCGCGCGCGGCCAGGATCGTGGCCCGGAGGCCCCGCTCCGCGGGTGCGGGCGAGGGTGTCGGGGCCTCCGGTCCGGCGGGCGCCGAATGGGACTCGCCCCCGAGGCGCTGCGACAGGGAGGCGATCTGGGCGACGCGGGCCATCACGGTCTCGCCGGCCGAGACCTGTTCCGCGAGCCGCGTCGAGTGCCGCAGCGCGGCCCCGAGCCGGTCGGAGAGCGCACGCTCGCTCTCCTGGACGGTGGCCCGCAGCCCGGCGATCGCGCGCTCGGCGGAATCCGTCGCGGCCACGAGCTCGCCGATCGTGGCCCGCATCGCGCTCTCGTCCGCCTTGAGCAGCGCCATGCGTCGCGACAGCCGCACCGACGTCACGATCGTTGCGACCAGCAGGACCGCGACCAGGAGGTCGGCCGATACGGCGATGAGCGCGCTCATGTCGGGACGGAACCCCGGCCGGCGCCCGCCGGGCCGGCTTTGCGGAGCACCGTCACTGGACGATGACCTCCTTGAACAGCACCGCGTCGACGCGGTTCGGGAAGACCGCGAGGTTCACCCGGCGCAGCAGCTCCTCGCGCAGCCGGTGGATGCCGCCCGAGCCCTCGAGATCGCTCGCCCGCAGCTCGCGCACGAAGACCTGGAAGATGTCCTGCACGCGCGGCAGGAGCGGTTTCACGTCGTCCACGATCTTGCTCGTCTTCAGCTCGAGCGCGACCTTCAGCTTCAGGAAGCGCGGGCGTTCCCCGTTCGGCTCGGACGCGAGGTTCACGACCATCTCGGCGACGTCCAGGAACGCGACCGGCTTCTTGACCTCGGCCACATGGGCGTCCGCGCGAGGCTTCTTGAAGAAGAACCAGCCACCGGCCCCGCCCCCGAGGAGGAGCACGACGGCCAGCGCGATCACGATCTTCTTCTTGCCCCCGCCCGCGGCCGGAGCCTCCTCGCCGGCCTCACCCTCCGGGGCGGCTTTCGGCTTGGCCTTCTTCGCCATGGTCGGACATCCCGCTCGGCAGCCGGCCACCCTGCGGCGCGAACCTTCCGGGACCTTCGGGCCGCCACGGTTAACGCTGCGTTAAGCCGGCAGAACTTGCCGGCCAGGACCTGCCGGGCGGCGCTGCCGGTCCGGGTCACGGGCAGGACGGCTCCAGCCCAAGCCGTTGTAGAAACGTAGAAATCTTGTCGTTCTACATCTGGCACGCCCGGTGCTCTCTCCTCTCCGTCGGGTTCGCGCTGGGGAGCGTCGAGAATCCGGCGGGGATCGGATCTGCGGGAGCGGTTCATGGAGAACGCGCTGCTCGTCGGGCTGTCGCGCCAGATGGCGCTCGGCCGCGAGCTCGACGTCATCGCCAACAACCTGGCGAACGTCACGACGAACGGGTTCAAGGCGCGCTCGTCGCGCTTCGCCGAATACCTCATGCCGAAGGCGGCCGGGGACGCCTTCCAGCGACCCGACCGGCGGGTCTCCTACGTGATCGACGGCGGCACGCCGCTCGATCCCTCGTCCGGGGCGGTCGAGACGACCGGCAACCCGCTCGACGCCGCGATCAAGGGCGACGGCTTCTTCGTCGTCCAGACCCCGGCCGGCGAGCGCTACAGCCGGGCCGGCGCCTTCCAGGTCGACGCGACCGGGCGCCTCGTCACGAACGACGGAAACCCGGTGCTGGGCGAGGCCGGCCCGATCACGTTCGGCCCGCAGGAGACCGGCGCCGCGATCGCGCCCGACGGCACCGTCTCGACCACGCAGGGTCAGCGCGGCAAGCTGCGCCTCGTGCGCTTCGACGACCTGCGCGCCCTGAAGAACGAGGGCGGGAACGTGTTCTCCTCGGCGGTACCGGCACAGCCGGCCGGCACGACGAGCCGGATCGAGCCGGGCGCCGTCGAGCGCTCGAACGTGAAGCCGGTGCTCGAGATGACGCGCCTCATGGAGGTGAACCGCGCCTATGCGAGCATCGCCGCGATGGTGGGCCGGATGGACGAGCTGAAGCGCTCGGCCCTCTCGCGCCTCGCCGACGTCTCCGGCTCCTGAGCGGAAAGAGGAGACAGATCATGCGCGCCCTCCAGGCTGCCGCCACCGGCATGATGGCCCAGGAACTCAACGTCCAGGTCATCTCGAACAACATCGCGAACCTTCGCACCACGGGCTACAAGCGCCAGCAGGCCCATTTCCAGGATCTCCTCTACGAGAACCTGCGCCGCGCCGGCACACAGACCTCCGAGCAGGGAACCCGGCTCCCGGCCGGCCTCGCGCTCGGCTCGGGCGTGAAGACCGGCTCGACGCCCCGGGTCATGAGCCAGGGCAACCTCACCTCGACCGAGAAGACCTACGACATCGCGATCCGGGGCGAGGGCCTCTTCAAGATCCGCATGCCGGACGGCCGCACGGCCTATTCCCGCGACGGCTCCTTCGACCTCGACGCCGCGGGCCAGATGGTGACCCGGGACGGCTACGTGCTCGAGCCCGGCATCACGATCCCGCAGAACACGACGGGCGTCACGATCAGCGCGAACGGGCAGGTCCAGGCCTCGATCGCGGGCCAGACGGCGCCGACGATCGCCGGACAGATCCAGCTCTCGCGCTTCATCAACAAGGTCGGGCTCGAATCGATCGGCGACAACCTCTTCATCGAGACGGCCGCCTCCGGCCAGCCTGTCGACGGGAACCCGGGCCAGGAAGGCATGGGCAACCTCCAGCAGAGCTACCTCGAGGAGGCGAACGTGAACGCGGTGACCGAGATCTCGTCGCTGATCGCCGCCCAGCGGGCCTACGAGATGAACTCCAAGGTCGTGACCGCGGCGGACCAGATGCTCTCCGCCACGAGCCAGATGTTCCGCGGCTAGGGATGACCCGCATGACCCGAATCCGCAGCCTCGCGGCCCTGGCCGCCCTCGGCCTCCTGTCCTTCGCGCCGGCGGCGCCGGCAGCCGAGCCCGCCCTCCGGGGCGACGTCACGGCCTCGCGCGACACCCTGACGGTCGGCGACCTCGTCGAGAACGCCCCGGCCGCCGTCGCGGGCACCGCCCTGTTCCGGGCGCCCGCCCTCGGGCAGAGCGGGACGATCCAGGCGAACAGGATCGTGGCCGCGCTGATGGCTCTGGGCGTCGGCCCGGTCGGGACCGGGGGCCGGATGCAGATCACGATCACCAGGGCCGGCCGCCACATCGGGACGTCCGAGATCGAGGCCGCGATCCGTGTCCGCCTCGCCCGCGACCATGGCCTCGACCCGGTCGCGACCGGGATCGTGTTCGACGCACCCGCCCCGGCGCTCGTCGTCGCGCCGGACGTCACCGGCGAGCTCACGGCCTCCGAGGTCACGCTCGACCGGCGCAGCCGCCGCGTCAGCGCCTCGGTCTGGCTCGGGCCGTCGCCGACGGAGCGCCGGACGCAGGCGCGCGTCACCGGGATCGCGGTCGAGCTCGTCGAGGTCGCGGTCGCGACCCGGTCGCTCGAGCGCGGGCAGGCCCTCAAGGACCAGGACGTCACGATCGAACGACGGGCCCGCGACCTCATCCCGGCGGACGCCGTCCATGACGGGGCATCGCTCGAAGGGCGCGTCGCGAAGCGAGCCTTCCCGGTCGGCTCGTTCCTGCGCGCGGCCGACCTGATCCGGCCGGAGCTCGTCGCGCGCGGCGACATCGTGACGGTGATCTACGACACGCCCGGCATCAGCCTCTCGCTCCGGGCCAAGGCGACGGACGCGGGCGCGCTCGGCGACACGGTCGGGCTCGTGAACCCGATCTCGAAGAAGACGCTGCAGGGTGTCGTGATCGGTCAGGGCCGCGTCTCGGCCAGCACGGCCGCGCCGGGCCGGCTCGCGGCGGTCAAGGCCGCGCCATGAGCGATCGACCGAACCTTCGCCCGAACCCTCCCCGCCCGCCCGCCAACCTCTCCCGGACCCGTCTGATGCCCTGCCTCCGGACCCCTCTCCGCCCCCTCGCCGCCCTCGCGCTCTGCGGGCTCGCGCTCGGGGGCTGCGGGTCCCTCGACCGCCTCGCCAATGTCGGCCGGACGCCGGACCTCTCGGCGATCCAGGACCCGACCGCGCAGCCCGGCTACAAGCCCGTCCGGATGCCGATGCCGACGCCGGAGCCGGTCTCCTACGCGGCGAACTCGCTCTGGCGGACCGGGTCACGCGGGTTCTTCAAGGATCAGCGCGCGCATCAGGTCGGCGATCTCGTCACCGTCCGGGTCAAGGTGACCGACAAGGCGGACCTGAACAACGAGACGAAACGCTCGCGCACCAACGCCGAGACCTTCGGGACGAAGAACCTGTTCGGCGCGGAGAGCAAGATCGGCGGCAAGATCCTGCCCGGCGCCTCGGCCGACGCGCTCCTCGATGCCGGCTCGACCTCGTCCTCGGACGGCACCGGCTCGGTCAGCCGCAAGGAGGAGCTCGTGACGAGCGTCGCCGGCGTCGTGACGCAGGTCCTGCCGAACGGCAACCTCGTGATCGAGGGCAAGCAGGAGATCCGGGTCAATTTCGAGGTCCGCGAGCTGATCGTCGCGGGCGTGATCCGGCCCGAGGACATCGAGGCCGACAACACGATCGACTCGTCGAAGATCGCCGAGGCCCGCATCGCCTATGGCGGCCGCGGCCAGATC
>CAXTKM010000053.1:0-18835 GCA_964244795.1 uncultured Enterovirga sp. | reverse complement strand
TCCAGCGCGAGACCCAGAGCGTGATGGATCGCTACGGCGACTGGATCTACCTGGGCGCGTTCTTCGGGTCCGGCGTCATCTCGGCCTTCGCCTGGTTCGTGCAGCGCTTCCGGCGCCACCGCCGCGAGGTGATCGACGACGTCCTGGACCGGCTGCTCGGCATCCTCAAGGACGCCCGCGAGGCCGAGGACCTGGACACGCTGGACCGGCTGACCGACGAGGTCGACGGGATCCTCAGGGTGGCCGTGGAACACGCCCGCTCGGGCGCGACCGGGAGCCACGGCACGAGCGCGCTCGTGCTGGCCCTGGAAGGGTCCCGGTCCGCGATCGACGACCGGCGCCGCGCGCTGCTGGCGCACGACCCTCGGCGACGCGGGGAGGGTCCGCCCCGGCTCGTCACGGTCTCCTGACCGGGATCAGGCGAGGCGCGGTCAAGCCGGAGCGGGGGACGGACGCTCGACCTTGCCCTCGCGCTGCAGCAGGAGCGCGACGTACCAGCAGAGGCTCGCCCAGGCGGCCCCGACGCACCAGCCGGCCAGCACGTCCGACGGCCAATGCACGCCGAGATAGACCCGCGAGGCGCCGATCAGCAGCGTGAGCGCGACCGCGAGCCCGAGGAAGAACAGCTTCACGCGGCCCGAGGCGTGCATCCGGGCGAGAAGCGCGCCGAGCGTGAGGTAGGTCACGGCGGACAGCATCGCGTGGCCGCTCGGGAAGCTCGCCGTGTAGACCCGGACGGCGTGCGGCACGAGGTCGGGGCGGGGGCGGTCGAAACCGAGCTTCAGGAGCGCGCTCAGCACCATGCCGCCTCCGACGGCGGCCGCGACCAGCACGGCCGCGTGCGCGCGGTCCGTCATCCAGAGATAGCCGATCGTCGAGAGCGTGATCAGCCCGAGGACGACATGTCCACCGAGGCCGGTCACGTCGCGCGCGCTCTCCTGCACCCAGGTCGGCCCGATCGGGTTCGCGGGGTCGCCCGCCTCCCGCAGGGAAAGCAGGATCGCGCGGTCGAAGCCGAGCGTGTCGCCCTCGACGACCTCGCCCGCGAGCGCCAGGAACCCCAGGCCCGCGAGTCCCAGAAGCGCGACCGTGAAGAGCGGTGCGGCCTCGTTCAGCCGCAAGCGGCTCGTCACTCCCCGGGCGAGCCGCCAGCCGGCCACCGTCAGGTCCGCTGCGAATAGATGAGGTAGTCGAACGGGAACTCGCCGATCCGGAACCACTGCAATTCCTTCTCCCGGAACGCGTTCCAGTGATCGTAGATGAGCTTGAACTTCGGGTTCCTGGCCGCGATCTCGCCGTAGAGCTTGAACGCCTCGCGGTAAGAGGCCTCCAGCATCTCGCGGGGGAACGGCTTCAGGATGGCCCCCTGCGACACGACGCGTCGCAGCGCGTCCGGGTTCTCGGCGTCGTATTTCGCGACGCACCAGCCGTTCGCCTCGGCGCAGGCCGCCTCCAGGATCGCCCGGTAGCTCGCCGGGAGCGTCGCGAGCTTGTCCTTGTTCACGTAGAGCGACGTGCCGGCCGTACCCTCCCAGAAGCCCGGGTAGTAATAGTATTTGGCGACCTTCACGAAGCCGAACTTCTCGTCGTCGTAGGGGCTCGCCCATTCGACGGCATCGATCGTGCCGCGCTCGAGCGAGGGATAGATGTCGCCCGCGGCCAGCACCTGCGGCACGACGCCGAGCCGCGACAAGATCTGCCCGCCCATCCCGGCGATGCGGAACTTCAAGCCCTTGAGGTCATCGAGAGAGGTGATCTCGCGCTTGAACCAGCCGCCCATCTGGGCGCCGGTGTTCCCGGCCTGGAAGTTGACGACGTTGAAGTCGGACAGGAAGTCCCGGACGAGCTGCAACCCGCCGCCATGGATCATCCAGGCGTTGTGGTGGCGGGTGTTCAGGCCCATCGGGACCGAGGCCTCGAACATGAAGGTCGGGTCCTTGCCGACGTAGAAGCTGGACAACGTGTAGCCGCACTCGACGGTCGCGTTCCCGACCGCGTCGAGGACCTGCAGGCCGCCGACGATCTCGCCCGCCGCGAAGACCTGGATCTGGAACCGGCCGTCGGTCGCCTCGGCGACCCGCTTCGCGATCTGCACGCCCGCGCCGTAGAGCGTGTCGAGGTTCTTCGGATAGCTCGACGCCATCCGCCAGCGGATCTCGGGCTGCCCCTGAGCGCTCGCGCTGCTCGCGAGAGCGACCGCGCCGAGCCCCGCCCCGGCCAGGATTGATCGTCTGTCCATGATGTAGCCGTTTCCCGGTCGTTTCCCGCTCCGTTCCTAAGCGTGGGACGGGAACGCGTAAATGCCGGTCTCCGTCGCGATGCGGCCCGGCCGGATGCCCCCGACCGGGCCGCATGCGGTGCTAAAACGGGGTCAAATCACAGACCGGCGCCGAAACCCTTCGTGATCTGGCCGACCGCGAAATCCTGCGCTCGCGAGCCTTCGCGACCACGGCGTCCATGTTGAAGACTGCGTGCGTCACGCCGGTCTGGAGATTGTGCGTCGTGTCGACCCCGGGCGGCCTTCAAACCCCCGCTCACGCGGCTCGCGTCACCGGCTCTTGCGTCAGGACAGCGTAGAGGGCTCCTGCATCGCGGGCGGTGCGGATCCGCTCGTGCATGCCGGGCTCGCGCATCATGCGGGCGATGCGGGCCAGCGCCTTCAGGTGGTCCGCGCCCGCTCCCTCCGGGGCGAGCAGGAGGAACAGCATGTCGACGGGCTCGCCGTCGATCGCCTCGAAATCGATCGGCCGCTCCAGCCTCGCGAAGAGGCCGAACAGCCGCTCGAGCTTTGGCAGCTTTCCGTGCGGGATCGCCATCCCCTCGCCGATTCCGGTCGAGCCGAGCCGCTCGCGCTGCAGCAGCGTGTCGAAGATCTCGCGCTCGTCCCGACCGACCAGGCGCGAGGCCTGGGCGGCGATGTCGTGCAGCGCTTGCTTCTTGGAACTGGCCCGCAACGCCGGAGCGATCGCCTCGGGTGACAGGAAGTCGAGCAGTGGCATTGTGTCTACTTCGATCCCGTCAGGCCGCGCCTGATCCCGCCCCCGAAGCAATCCTCCGGCCAGCGGGCGTCTAGGTCTCTGCCGACGGAGGATCGACCCAACCGATGGACCCGTCGCCGCGGCGATATACGACGTTCACCCGGCCATGGCCAGCATGCCGAAACACGATCACCGGGACGCCGGAGAGATCGAGCTCGAGCACGGCCTCGCTGACCGAGATGCGGTTCAGCGGCCGCGTCGTCTCCGCGATCACGACAGGATGGTACTCCGTGTCGTCGAGATCCTCGTCGAGCGGCTTCAGGATCGCGTAGGCGCTGGCGGGCGACACGTCCTCGGGCGCGCCCTGGGGCGGCCCGCCCCGGTGCCCGTCGCCGAGCCGGTCCTTGATCCGGCGCTTGTGCCGCCGCATCCGCTTCTCGATCCGGATCGCAGACTGGTCGAAGCTCGCGTAGGCGTCGGGAGCGGTGCCGGCCGATTCGAGCGTCATCCCGGAGCCGAGATTGACGACGCATTCCGTACGGAAGCCCGATCCGTCGCGGGACACCACGACATGGCCCGACCCCCTCCCCTCCGCGTATTTCGCGAGCGCGGCCGTGACCCGGGTCTCGACCTGGTTGCGGAGACTGTCGCCGACGTCGATGTTCTTGCCGGACACCCTGATCGCCATCTCGTCTCCACCCTCCGGTTCGTGCGGCCTGACACCGTGTGTCCGGTGCAGCCGCCCGTCAATCGGAACCATCCGTCCGATCAGGCACGCTGAAGGCCGGGGTCGGTGGAGAGCGCGCTGCGTGCAGGGCGATCCCCGCCGCGGTCGCGACGTTCAACGAATCGAAGCCTGGTACCATGTCGATCCGGACGGTGCGGAGCCGCGAGAGGAGGCGATCCGGAAGGCCCTGCCCCTCCTGGCCGACCAGAAGCGCGCGGCGCTCCGGCCAGGCGATCCGCTCGATCGGCTCCGCGCCGGCCGGGCTGAGGGCGAAGACCTCGAAGCCGGACGACGCGAGCCCCTCGACGACCTCTTCCGGCCGCCCGCCGCGCGCGAACGGCACCGTCAGCGCCGCCCCGACCGAGACCCGGATCGCCTTCCGATAGAGCGGGTCGCAGCAGCCGCCGTCGAGGATCACGGCATCGGCCCCGAAGGCGGCGGCGTTCCGAAACGCCCCGCCGACGTTGTCGTGGTTCGCGAGGCCGAGGAGCCCGAGCACCAACGCCGGGCCCGATGGCGCGAGCGTCGCGCCCTCGTCGATGCCGGGATCGCGACGCCCGAGGGCGAGGACGCCGCGATGGATGGGGAAGCCCACGATCGCGTCCAGCACGGCCCGGCCCGCGACGTAGACCGGAACGTCCCGCGCCCGGTCGGCCAGGACGTCCGCGAGCGCCGTCCGCCTCGGTTCCGACAGCAGGATCGACACGACCTCGAACCGCGAGCGGCGCGAGAGCAGCGTTCTGACCACGACTTCGCCCTCGGCGAGGAACAGGCCGTGGCGGCCCGCGAGATCGCGCTCGCGGACGGCCCGATACGGCTCGACCCGAGGGTCGTCGGGGTCGATGATAACGGTCACGGGAACCCTCGCCTTCCCGTCCGCTTCAGCCTGGGTGGCCGGCGCCAGGAGACCGGTGTCGCGGACCGGCCGTGACCGGATATCATGCGACGATCGAATCACCCTTCCGTTCGGCGGTCCGCGCCGAACATTCCGACCAGCGGAGGCGAGCATGACGACAGACCAGGACCGGACCGTCCGCGAGCGGGCCTACCATCTCTGGGTAGAGAGCGGCCATCAGCACGGCAAGGCCCAGGACCACTGGACCCAGGCCGAGCGGGAACTCTCGACGGCACCGTCCGGATCTCCGAAGGCGGCCAAGGCCAAGGCGTCGACCACGGGGGCGACCACCGCAGCGCCGAAAGCGTCGAAGAAGCCGTCCGCTCCGTCCGAGGCGCCCGTTCCGTCAAGGGCGCGCGCACGCCCGACGGCGGCATCTCCCAAGGCCTGAGAAGGCTCGATGCTCCGCTGCGGCCGACCCGGGTGACGGGCAGGGACCCGGGCGAGCCACATGCCGTGGCCGGCTGGGCTCTCCTTCTCGATTTCGACGGCACGCTGGTCGATCTCGCGGCGACACCCGACGCGGTCGTGGTCGAGCCCGGCCTGCCGGCCGCGCTGCGGGCGCTGCACGACGCGCTCGGCGGAGCTGTCGCGCTCGTGACGGGCCGGACGGTGGCCGATATCGACGCCTTCCTGCCCGATCTCGGAATCGACATCTGCGGCCTTCACGGTCTCGAGCGGCGGATCGGCGGTCACCTCTCGCGCCCGGCCGGGCTGGCCGAGCTCGGACCAGAGATCGATGCCTTGCGGGTGCGCCTCGCGGGCTGTCCGGGCGTCCTCGTCGAGGACAAGCGGGTCGGGGTCGCGGTCCATTGGCGTCTCGCCCCGGAGCAGGAGGCCGAGGCGGTCGCCGCCCTGTCGGCGCTCGCGGCCCGGCTCGGACCCGGCTACCGGATCCAGGAAGGCAAGGCCGTCCGCGAGATCGTCCCTGCCGCGGCCGGCAAGGGAAAGGCCATCGGGGCGCTGATGGAGCGGCCGCCCTATCTCGGCCGCAGGCCCGTCTTCGCCGGTGACGACCGCACGGACGAGCATGGCTTCCTGGTGGTCGACGCCATCGGGGGCCGGTCCATCAAGGTCGGTCCGGGCGCGACGGAGGCCCGCTGCCGGGTTCCCTCGGCGGCAGCATTCCGCCACTGGCTTTTCGCGTGGGCCGCCGGGACCGCGTCTCCCGAGGACCTCGATCCGGCGTGATCGACCGATACGGGCCTTGCGCCGGAGCGGGCTAAAGCTAAGCTTGACCAGGAACAATCGCGCAGCCGTCAGGTTGTCTCCTGCGAAGCTTCGGAGTGGTTCGGGTATGACGGTCGAAGCCGGTAGAATGCTGCTGCAGGGGCCCGAGAAGCCGCTCCCGATTCGCCGGGCGGAAGGCGACGTGCTCTCCGCCCTCCAGGCGGGTGCCGGTACGCCCGGAGGGCCTAACCGACGTTTCGCGAGTCCGAAAGGGTCCGGGCAACGCCTGATCGTCGTGTCGAACCGGGTCCCCGCTCCGAACCCGAGAGGGCAGGTGGGAGCGGGCGGGCTGGCGGTTGCGCTGGAAGCGGCCCTGAAGGCGAGCGGAGGGGTGTGGTTCGGCTGGTCCGGCGAAGCCAGGACGGCCATCGACGCGGATGCGATCCGGACGCAGCAGGTCGGCCCGATCACGTTCGCGACGACCGACCTCACGAAGCGCGACGTCGACGACTACTACCTCGGCTATTCCAACCGGGCGCTCTGGCCCGTCTGCCATTATCGGCTCGATCTCGCCCGGTTCAGCGAGCGGGAGATGCTGGCCTATTTCCGCGTGAACGAGCTCTTCGCGCGAAAGCTCGTGAGCCTCGTCCAGCCGGACGACCTGATCTGGGTCCATGACTATCACATGATCCCGCTCGGAGCGGCGCTCCGGGGGCGGGGCGTGAGGAACCGGCTCGGCTTCTTTCTCCACATCCCGTGGCCGCCGCCGGAGGTGGTCAGCGCGCTGCCGGGCTATCGCCGCCTGCTCGAAGGGCTTGCAGCCTATGACATCGTGGGCTTCCAGACAGCCCGGGACGCGGAGCATTTCGGTCGGTGCCTCCTCGAGGAGGGGCTCGCGACCTCGCTCGGGGACGGCCGGTTCGACACGGGCTCGAACCGCTGCCACGTCGCGGCGTTCCCGATCGGGATCGACACCGCCGGCGTCGCGGAGGCGGCCCGGAAGTCGGTCGGGCTCGCGGGCACGAAGCGCATGATGGCGAGCCTCGCCGACAAGCGCCTCGTGATCGGGGTCGACCGGCTCGACTACTCGAAGGGCCTGCGCGAGCGCATCCGGTCCTTCGTCACCTATCTGACCGCTCATCCGGAAGAGAAGGGCCGGGTGACCTATCTCCAGGTCACGCCGAAATCCCGGTCCGAGGTTCCGGAATACGCCGCGCTCGAGCAACAGGTCGCGACCCAGGTCGGCGAAGCGAACGGGGCCTGCGGCGACTTCGACTGGACGCCGATCCGCTACCTGAACCAGAACATCCCGCACGCGACCCTGACCGGGCTCTACCGGATGGCGGATGTCGGGCTCGTGACACCGCTGCGGGACGGCATGAACCTCGTCGCGAAGGAATACGTGGCGTCCCAGGACGAGACCGATCCCGGCGTCCTGGTCCTGTCGCGCTACGCCGGTGCCGCCGACGAGCTCGAGGCGGCGCTGCTGGTCAATCCCTACGATGCTGTCGGAACCGCGGCCGCGATCGCGAAGGCCTTCGCGATGCCGCTCGGCGAACGGCGCGAGCGTTGGCGGGCCATGATGGACGTGCTCGAACGTCACTCCGTCAATCATTGGTGGCGTAGCTTCGTCGAGACCTTGGCGTCTTCTCCGCCGGAGGAAGAGGCTCAGGCGGTCGCGAGCGTCGGCGCGACGGCTTGATCCACGTCTTCATCGCAGTCGTATCGCGATCCGCGTGAGCGACCGGACGCTCGGCGAGGGTGTGCCCTCGCCTCTCGGGTCCTACCCGGACGGGCAGGGCGTGAACTTCGCCGTGTTCTCCGCGCACGCGACGGCCGTGACGCTATGCCTCTTCGATGCGGCCGGCATCGTCGAGACCGAGAGCCTTCTCCTTCCGGGTCGGACCGGAGACGTGTGGCACGGCCGCGTCGACGGTCTCCGGGCCGGCCAGGTCTATGGCTTCAGGGTCGACGGGCCGCATACGCCCGAAGCGGGCCACCGTTTCGACCCCGGAACCATCCTCCTCGATCCCTATGCCCGGCTCCTGTCCGGCCCTTTCCGGACCCGGGACGGCCGGATTTCGCTGACGCCGCCGCGCGGCGTGGTGGTCGCGCCGCCGGTGCCCGACCAGGACCATCGCCCACGTCGGTCCTGGTCGGAAACCGTGATCTACGAGGCGCATGTCGATGGCCTGACCCGCCTCCATCCGGAGATCCCGGAGCCGATCCGGGGCACCTGCGAGGCGTTCGCCCACCCGGCCGTGATCGCGCACCTTCTCCGGCTCGGCGTGACGGCGCTCGAACTCCTGCCGATCCAGGCGATCGCGGACGAGCCGGCCCTGATCGCGCGCGGGCTCGTCAACCATTGGGGCTACTCGACCCTGAGCTACTTCGCGCCGGAGCCGCGCTATCTCGGGCCCGCGGGGCCGGAGGGCCTCCGGGCCGCGATCCGGACCCTGCATGCGGCCGGGATCGAGGTGATCCTCGACGTCGTGCTGAACCACTCCTGCGAGGGCGAGGAGGATGCGCCCACGCTCTCCTTCCGGGGCATCGACGACGCGAGCTACTACAAGCACCGGCCCGGCGAGCCCGGGCGCTACTGGGACGTGACGGGCTGCGGCAACACGCTCGATCTCAGCCAGCCGCGCGTGCGCCAGCTCGCTGTGGATTCGCTCCGCCACTGGGCCGACGCCTATGGCGTCGACGGGTTCCGATTCGATCTCGCGCCCGCCCTCGCCCGCGAACCCTACGGCTTCGACCCGCTCTCCCCTTTCTTCGAGGCGCTCGCGCTCGATCCCGTGCTCGGCGGCCTGAAGCTGATCGCGGAGCCCTGGGACGTCGGACCGGACGGCTACCGGCTCGGCCAGTTCCCGACCGGCTGGGCGAGCTGGAACGACCAGGCCCGGGACACGGTCCGGCGCTTCTGGCGCGGAGATCCGGGCCAGCTTCCACGGCTGACGCAGGGGCTCGCCGGGTCGAAGGAGATCCTCGCGGCCGGCGGCCGCACGCCCCTCGCGTCCATCAACTACGTGGCCTCGCATGACGGCTTCACGCTGCGCGACGCCACGAGCTACGAGCGGAAGCACAACGGGGCGAACGGCGAGGGCAACCGGGACGGGCACGACGACAACCACGCCTGGAACCACGGGGTCGAAGGCGAGACGCAGGACCCTGCGATCCGGGCGGCGCGGGCCCGCACGGTGCGGGCGATGCTCGCGACCGTGTTCTTGTCGCAGGGCGTCCCGATGCTGCTCGCCGGCGACGAGCTCTCGCGGACGCAGGGCGGCAACAACAACCCGTATTGCCAGGAGAACGCGACGACGTGGCTCGATTGGGAGGCGGGGCGCGCCTACGATCCGGACCTGCCGGACTTCGTGGCGAACCTCGCGGCGCTGCGGCGACGTTTCGCCGGGCTGCGACGGAGCGCTTTCCTGACCGGTCGGGTGGCCGAGAGCACGGGGCTTCGGGACGTCTACTGGCTCGCTCCCTCCGGCCGCGAGATGACCGGGGAGGATTGGGCCGACACGTCCCGACAGGTGCTCGGGATGCAGCTCGGCAACGATGCGCCGGACGGCGCGCGCTGCCTCGTCCTCGTGAACGGCTCGCCCGAGCCGGTCGCCTTCGCGCTCGACCCCGACCTGCCCGGCGAGATGTGGCGGCTGGTGTTCGACAGCACCCAACCGACCGGCCTCGTGCGGGACCGACCTTTGCTGCAACGCGGCGGAACCTTCGCTCTCGCGCCCCGTTCGCTGGTTTTTCTCCAGCACGACATCTGATGGGGCGGGGTGAGATGCGGCATCGGCATGCCATGCCGTTCGGGGCCGAGAGTGCCGACGGCGACGCGAGGTTCGCGCTCTGGGCGCCGAGCGCACCGGACGTTCGGCTTGTTCTCGACGGCACCGATCACGCGATGACCGAGGTGGCGGGCGGCTGGAAGGTGCTGACCCTCCCGGGCGTCGCGGCCGGCGCGCGCTACGGTTACAGAATCGGCGACCACGTCGTGCCCGATCCGGCCTCCCGGTTCCAGCCGGACGACGTCGGGGGGCTCAGCGCCGTCGTGGACCCGGAGAGCTTCGCGTGGTCGGACGACCGCTGGCGCGGGCGGCCCTGGGAAGAGAGCGTCCTCTACGAGGTGCATGTCGGCACCGCCACGCCCGAGGGCACCTTCGCGGCGCTGGCCGAACGCCTGCCCGCCCTCGCGACGCTCGGGGTCACGGCGATCGAGCTGATGCCGCTCGGCGAGTTCCACGGGCGCCGCAACTGGGGCTACGACGGCGTCCTGCCCTACGCGCCGGATGCGAGCTACGGGACGCCGAACGACCTGAAGCGGCTCGTCGACCGGGCGCATGCGGTCGGGATCTCGATGGTCCTCGACGTGGTCTACAACCACTTCGGCCCGGTCGGGAATCACCTCTCGAAATACGCCGCGGGCTTCTTCACGGACCGGCACAGGACCCCTTGGGGCGACGGCCTCAACGTCGACGGACCCGACGGCGCGCCGGTCAGGGCCTTCTTCGTCGAGAACGCGCTCTTCTGGCTCGAGGAGTACCGGTTCGACGGGCTGCGGTTCGACGCCGTCCACGCCATCCTGGACGATTCCGGCGAGCACCTGATCGCGGAGCTCGCCCGACGCTGCCGCGCGCTCGCGCCCGACCGCCACGTCCATCTCATCCTCGAGAACGAGCACAACGAGGCGCGCTGGCTCGAGCGCGACGGGACGGGACGCCCGCCGCTCCACACCGCGCAGTGGAACGACGACGTCCACCACGCCTGGCACGTCCTCCTGACGGGAGAGCGCGAGGCCTATTACGAGGACTTCGTGGACGACCCGATCGGCCGGTTGCGGCGCGGGCTGGCCCAGGGCTTCATCTACCAGGGCGAGCCGTCGCGACACGCGGGCGGCAAGCCGCGCGGGACGTCGTCAGGTCATCTGCCGCCATCGGCCTTCGTCAACTTCCTCCAGAACCACGATCAGGTCGGCAATCGGGCCGTCGGTGACCGCCTCGCGGCCGACCCGGACAGGATGCGGCTCGCCCGGGCGGGGCTCCTCCTCGCGCCCCAGATCCCGATGCTGTTCATGGGGGAGGAATGGGGGACCAGCACCCCCTTCCAGTTCTTCGTCGATTACGACGACGACCCGGACCTGGCGCGCGCGGTGAGAGAGGGTCGGCGGCGCGAGTTCCGGCATTTCGCGGCCTTCGCCGACCCGAGCACGGCCGAGACGATCCCGGACCCGACCGCGGAGACGACGTACCGGGCCTCGACCCTGGATCCCTCGGAGGCCGGAACAGCGCCGCACGACGCGATCCTGGCCGAGACTCACGCGCTCCTGACGATCCGCCGCGACGCCGTCCTGCCGTTGACCCTCACCCGCTTCCTCGGGGCCGACGACATGTCCGCGGCCGAGCAGGCGCTGGACATCCGGTGGCGCTACGAGGGCGGAACGCTGCGCTTCGCGGCGCATCTCGGAGAGAGTGACCTCGCGATGCCGCTTCCGCCGGAGAGCCGCGTCGTATGGAATGCCCCGGGCTTCCGGGCCGAGGCGGGCCGGGCCGTCCTGCCGCCCTGGACCGGGTTCGTGACCGTGGAACCCCACCGATGACGGCCGACGTCGCGGTCGAACGCCTCGCCGCGCTGGTCGGCATCCCGTCCGGCTACAGGGATGCGTTCGGGAAACCCGTCGAGGTCGGGCTCGGGCGCCGACGCGGGATCCTCGACCACCTGGGCTTCCCGAGCGCGACCGAAGCCGAGGCCGAGGACAGCATCCTGCGCGCTCGAACGCTCCGCGGAATGCTGCTCCCGAGCACCGTCGCGGCCGAGGCCGGCCGTCCGGTCGAGATCGCGCTCTCGGCCGGATCCGGCGACGAGGCTGTCTGGCGCGTGACGGACGAGGCCGGCCGGAGCCGCGGTGGCCGCGCGGCGGTCCGGCACGATGGCGGGCGCGCGGCCATGACCCTTCCGGCCCTCGCGGCCGGCTATCACGCGCTCGACCTCGCGGTCGGAGGCGTCGAGGCCCGGGCGACCGTGGTTGCGGCGCCGGCGCGCTGCTGGGAGCCCGCCTGGATGCGCGAGGACGCGCGCGCCTGGGGCCTCGCTGCGCAGATCTACGCCTTCCGGTCCGCGACCAACCTCGGGATCGGCAGCTACGGCGACGTGAAGGAAGCCGTGATGGGGGCAGCACCCCTCGGGGCGGCCTTCCTCGGCCTGTCCCCCGTCCACGCGCTGTTCTCGGCGGACCGGACCAAGGTCTCGCCCTACTCGCCGTCCTCCCGGCTGTTCCTCGAGACGATCCACATCGACCCGACCGCTGTTCGAGGTTTTGCCGGCAGCCGCGCGGCACGGCTCCTGTCGGAGAAGGCCGGCAGGATCGGGGCGTTGCGCGAGACGGCCCTGGTCGATCACGAGGGCGTCTGGGCCGAGCTGTCGCCCGTGCTGGAAGCGCTCTGGCTCGAGCGACGCGACGCCTTCGCGTCGGGCCTCGGGGCGTTCCGGAGGAACCAGGGGAACCCGCTCGACGCGCATGCGACCTTCGAGGCCCTGTCGGAGCGGTTCCGGCACGAGGGTCGGTCCTGGCTCGGCGAGTGGCCGGAGCCCTACCGGGACTGCGCCTCGGCAGAGGTCCGGGCCTTCGTCCGCGAGAAGGCCGACCGGGTCGGCTACCACGCCTGGCTGCAGCAGGTCGCGGACGAGCAGCTCGCGGCGGCGGCGGCGGCGGCCCGCACCGGCGGGATGTCCGTAGGGCTCTACCGCGACCTCGCGGTCGGATCGGATCGCGGCGGCTCGGAGCTCTGGTCGGCCCCCGACCGCTTCGGCCGGACGCTGTCGATCGGAGCGCCGCCGGACCTCCTGGCGCCCCAGGGACAGGATTGGGGCCTGCCGCCCCTGAACCCACTCATCCTCGAAGCCAACGGGCTCGCGGCCTTCCGGGCGCTCGTCCAGGCCAACATGCGGCACGCCGGCGCGATCCGGATCGACCACGCGTTCCAGCTCCAGCGCCTCTATGTCATCCCGGTCGGCGAGGGCGGCGGAGCCGGCGCCTATGTCGACTACCCGTTCGCCGCGATGCTGGCGGTGCTCCGGCTCGAGAGCCACCGGGCCGAGGCGCTCGTCATCGCCGAGGACCTCGGCACCGGTCCGGAGGGGTTCTCGGACGCCGTGATGGCGTCCGGGGTCCTCAGCTACCGGGTCCTCGCCTTCGAGCGTCAGCCGGACGGCGCCTTCAAGCCGCCTTCCGCCTATCCGCGGGCCGCGATGACCGTCGTGACGACGCACGACCTGCCGACCTTCACCGGCTGGTGGCGCGGCCTCGACACGGACCTCCGCCAATCTCTCGGCATTTACGACCCGGAGCAGGGCGATCGGGAGCGAGCCGAGCGCGTCGTCGAGCGCGCCCGTCTCACCGAAGCGCTCGCGGCCGAGGGACTCGCCGGCCCGCCGGACGCCCCTCCCCTGGAGGCCGCGACGCGGTTCCTGGCACGGACGCCCTCTGCCCTGAACGCGATCCAGTACGAGGACGTCCTCGGCTCCCTGAACCAGCCGAACATGCCGGGCACGACCGAAGGTCACCCGAACTGGCGCCGCAAGCTCGAAGCCGAACTGGCGACGATCGACGCACCCGGCGGGCCGCTCGCCAAGATCGCGGCCGCGGTCTCGGCCGAAGGGCGCGGCCGCCGGGCCGCCACGATGCCGCTCGCCGCGCCGCCACCCCGCGCCACCTACCGGTTCCAGTTCCACAAAGACTTCACGTTCGACGATGCCGTCCGGGCCGTTCCCTACCTCGTGGCGCTCGGGATCAGCCACGTCTACGCCTCGCCGATCCACAAGGCCCGGCCGGGCTCCACCCACGGCTACGACATCGTCGATCACGCGGCGATCAACCCGGAGCTCGGCGGCGAGGACGGCTTCTATCGCCTCTCGGACGCGCTCGGCCGGAACGGGCTCGGGCTGATCCTCGACATCGTGCCGAACCACATGGGCGTCGGCGGGTCGGACAACGCGGTCTGGCTCTCCGTGCTCGAATGGGGCGAGCTGTCGCCGCACGCGAGGGCCTTCGACATCGACTGGGAGCGGCTCGGGGCCGGGGGCAACCTCGTCGTGCCGGTGCTGGGGGACCGCTACGGGGAGGCGCTGGAGAAGGGCGACCTCCGGCTCCGGTTCGATGCAGAGGAGGGCGCCTTCGGGGTGCACCACCACGAGCACACGCTCCCGATCTCGCCGCTCTCCTACCCGCTCGTGCTCGACCGGGCGCTGGCGGCGCTCGATTCGATCGAGGGCCATGCCGAGGTGATCGCCGTCTCCGAGCGGCTGCGATCGATGGCGGACGAGCGCGCGCCAGACCGGCGCGTCGCGTTCCCGGAGGAGGGCGACGCGTTGAAGCGCCGGCTGGCGCAAGCCGTCGGGGCCTCGCCGGACCTCGGACGTGCCATCGAGCGGGCGGTCGCCGTGGTGAACGGCGTGCCGGGCCTGCCGGAGAGCTTCGGCACGCTGCACAGGGTCCTGGAGATGCAGAGCTACCGGCCGGCGCATTGGCGGGTGGCCGCGAGCGACATCAACTATCGGCGCTTCTTCGACATCAACGGTCTCGCGGGCCTCAGGGTCGAGGTCCCTGAGGTGTTCCAGGCGACGCACGAGCTGGTCTTCCGGCTGGTCCGGGAGGGCCGGATCCAGGGCCTTCGGATCGATCACGTCGACGGGCTCGCGGATCCCGAGGGTTACCTCAGGTCGCTTCAGGCCGCCGTCGGGCCGGGCTTCTACGTCGTCGTCGAGAAGATCCTGGAGCCGGGCGAGCCGCTCCGGCCCTGGCAGGTCGCCGGCACGACCGGCTACGACGTCCTGAACCACATCGACGGCGTGCTGGTCGCGACCGCGAACGGCGAGAGATTCGAGGCGATCTACCGGGCCTTCTCGGGGATCGAGGGCCGCTACTTCGACCTCCTTCGCGCCGCCAAGACCGAGATCCTGCAATCCGCCTTCGCGAGCGAGCTCGAGGTCCTGATCTCGGACCTGAAGCGCATCGCGGACGGCGACCGCCGCACGCGCGACTACACCGTGTACGGGATGCGGATCGCGCTCTCGGAGATCATCGCCCGGTTCCCGGTCTATCGCTCGTACCTGACCGAGGCCGAGCCTTCGCCGGCCGATGTCGCCCTGATCGAGGACACGGTCGCGGCCGCGAAGCGGAGCTCGGCGCTGCCGGACCGCTCGGTGCATGATTTCGCGGCCGCCTGTCTCCTCGGCCGGATCGAGACGGCGGGCCCGGGCCGGCCGACGGCCGAGCACGTCGCCCGCTTCCGGCGCCGGTTCCAGCAGCTCACCGGCCCCGTGATGGCGAAGAGCCTGGAGGACACGCTCTTCTACCGCTACGGCCGGCTGATCTCGCTGAACGAGGTCGGGGGCGATCCGGCCGAGTTCGGCATGGCGGCCGAGCATTTCCACGACGCCAACGCCGAGCGCGCGCGGCTCTGGCCGGACGCGATGATCGCGACCGCGACTCACGACACGAAGCGCGGCGAGGATGCCCGCGCCCGGCTCGCGGCGCTGTCCTGGATCCCGGACGAGTGGGAGGCTGCCCTCGACCGCTGGACCGAACACGTCGGCGACATGCTGACCGAGGTCGAGGGGACGCCGGCGCCGGACGCGAACGACCAATACATCCTCCTGCAGTCGCTGCTGGGTTCCTGGCCGATCGAGGCGCTGGAGCGGGACGACCCGGACGCGCTCGGGGCCTTCACGGACCGGATGCACGGCTTCGTCGAGAAGGCGCTGCGCGAGGCGAAACGCCATTCGAGCTGGGTCAACCCGAACGAGCCCTACGAGGATGCCGCGAAGGGCCTGGTCACGGCGCTGCTCGCGCCGGGCTCGGCCTTCCTGTCCGGTTTCCGCCCGCTCGCGGCCCGGCTGGCGCTCGCGGGCATGCGGAACGGCCTCGTCCGGACCGCGCTGAAGGCGACGCTTCCGGGCGTGCCGGACATCTATCAGGGCACCGCGTTCTGGGATTTCTCGCTCGTCGATCCGGACAACCGGCGGCCGGTCGACCACGCGGGCCAGCTCGCCGCGCTGGAGCGCGGGGGTTCCCCCTCGGAGCTCGTCCGGCACTGGCAGGACGGGCGGGTGAAGCAGGCGGTCCTCGCGGCGCTCCTCGCCGACCGGGCCGCCTCGCCGAAGCTCTACGCCGAGGGCGACTACCGGCCGGTCGCGGCGTCCGGTCCGGGAGCCGAGCACGTCCTCGCCTTCGCGCGCCGGGCCGGCCCGGACGAGATCGTCACGATCGTGTCTCGGTTCGGCCTCACGGAGGGATCGTCTTCGGGCGAGACCCGCGTCCCCCTGCCGGAGGGAACCTGGCGGGACCTGCTCAGCGGTCGGACCCTGTCCGGCGGCGCGAGCGGCGTCTCGGTCCGGGAGCTTTTCGCCGATCTGCCCGTTGCGGTGGTGAGGAGCACGGGATGAAGGTCAAGAATCGGACAGGCGAAGGGAGCGTGGCGATCCACGCGTCCGGCCCCAAGACGGCCGGACAGGCCGGCCCGGAGACGGCCGGACGGGCCGGCCCGAGGATCTACAACCTGTTCCCGCTCCTCGTCGGCCCGGTCCGGGCCTGGACGGACGAGCTGCCCCGGATCGCCGCGATGGGGTTCGACTGGATCTACGTGAACCCGTTCCACGAGGCGGGCTTTTCCGGCAGCCTCTACGCGACCCGCGACCCCGAGCGCCTCGATCCGCGGCTGCGCGACCCCGGCGAGGTACCGGACGACGAGCAGATCGGGGCCTTCGTCGAGGCCGCGAGCGGGCTCGGCCTGAAGGTCATGACCGATCTCGTGGTGAACCACGCCTCGAAGGACGCGTTGCTGGCAGAGACGCGTCCGGACGCGTTTCTCCGCAACATGTGGGGCGAGCTGGAGAGCCCCTTCGCGCTCGATCCGGAGGACCCCTCGAAGCGCACGGTCTGGGGCGACCTCGCCGAGTTCGACTGGCACGAGCCGGCGGCCCGCGAATACCTCCTGGATTACTGGGGGACGTACATGGCCCGCATCCAGGGCCTGGGTGTCGCGGGCTTTCGCTGCGACGCGGCCTACAAGGTGCCGCCCGAAGCCTGGTCGCGGCTGATCGCGGACGCGAAAGCCCGGGATCCGGGCTGTCTCTTCGCGGCCGAGACGCTCGGCTGCAGCGACGCCGAGACGGCCGCGACCGCGAGGGCCGGCTTCGACTACCTCTTCAACTCCTTCGCCTGGTGGGACTTCCGCGAGAGCTGGGCGATCGAGAGCGATGCGAAGATGCGGCTCCTCGCCCCCTCGATCTCCTTCCCGGAGAATCACGACACCGAGCGGGCCGCGTCCCGCTTCGCGCCCGCCGAGACCGACCGGATCGCCCGCGATCTCGCCATGCGGTACGCCATCGCGGCCTTCTTCGCGTCCGGCGTCCTCATGCCGATCGGCTACGAATGGGGCTTCCGGCGGAAGCTGCACGTCGTCGAGACGACGCCGGCCGACCGCGAGCGGGAGACCGGGATCGACATCTCCGGCCGGATCGCGGCCATCAACCGGCTGAAGGCCGAGATCGCGCCCGCCATCGTCGAGGGCGCGATCCTGCGGCTCTCGGCGCCCGACGCGCCGTATCTCGCCCTCCTGCGGCTCGACGCGGGTCACGCCGCAGCGGCCCGGGCCGGCGTGCTGATCCTCGCCAATCCCGGCGACGCCGCGGTCACGATCGAGCCGGGCGACGTCGTGGCCCGAACCGGCGGCGTGCTCGGCCTCTTCGTGGACCGGACGCCGGACGAGGTCCCTGTCGTGTTCGAGCCCGGCCGGCCGGTCATGCTGGCGCCGGGCCAGGTCCTCATCCTGACCGGCGAGCGGCCCCGCGTCGCCACGCATCCTGAGCGGGAGCCGGAAGGCGGCGGCCGGGTGATCATCGAGGCGGTCTCACCGGAGATCGACGGCGGTCGCAGCGCCGCGAAGCGAATCGTGGGCGACGTGGTCGCGGTCGAGGCCGACATCTTCTCGGACGGGCACGACATCATCGCGGCCGAGATCCTGTACCGTCCGGCCGACGAACAGGAATGGCGCCGCACTCCGATGCGGTTCGTCGACAACGACCGCTGGGCCGGCGCCTTCCCGCTGGACAGGAACGCCCGGCACCTCTTCACGATCGAGGCCTGGCGGGACCCTTTCGCGTCCTGGCGCCACGAGATCGAGGCGAAGCGGGCCGCTGGCGTCGACGTCAGGCTGGAGACGATCGAGGGGTTCCGGATCGCCGAGCGGGCGTCGGCGAATGCCGGGTCCGGGTCCGGAGCCGAGGGCGCGGCGCTCGCGGATCTCGTCCGGCGCCTCGCGGAGGCCCGTGAGGGCTCGGAGGCGCAGCTCGCCCCGATGCTCGAGCCGCACGGCGCCGAGCTGATCGCCCGCCATGCCGAGCGACTGAACCTGTCGCGCTACCCGGTCGAGGTCCCGATCGTGGCCGACAGGCTCGCGGCTCGTTTCTCGGCCTGGTACGAGCTGTTTCCGCGCTCGACGAGCCACGACCCGGACCGGCACGGCACCTTCGACGACGTCGTCGCCCACCTTCCTTACGTGCAGGGCATGGGCTTCGACGTCCTCTACTTCCCGCCGATCCACCCGATCGGGCTCCGGAACCGGAAGGGCCGCAACAACGCGCTGACCGCCGGGCCGGGCGACGTCGGCTCCGTCTACGCCATCGGCGACGAGACCGGCGGCCACGACGCCGTGCATCCCGATCTCGGCGGCATCGACGGGTTCCGGCGCATGGTGACGGCGTCGCACGCGCACGGGCTCGAGATCGCGCTCGATTTCGCCGTGCAGTGCTCGCCCGACCATCCCTGGATCAAGCAACATCCGGAGTGGTTCGAGCACCGTCCCGACGGGACGATGAAATACGCCGAGAATCCGCCGAAGAAGTACGAGGACATCTACAACGTCACGTTCTACGGCGAGTCGATCCCCTCGCTCTGGTATGCGCTGCGCGACGCGGTCCTGTTCTGGTGCACCGAGCGCGTCCGCATCTTCCGGGTCGACAACCCGCACACGAAGCCGCTGCCGTTCTGGGAATGGCTGATCG
>CAXTKM010000052.1:0-19141 GCA_964244795.1 uncultured Enterovirga sp. | reverse complement strand
TGCTTGAACTTGCGGCCCGAGCCGCAGGGGCAGGGGTCGTTGCGGCCGACGTGACGGAGCGGGTTCGTGACCGGGGCCTCGGGCTCCGGCTCGTCCTCCGTCTCCAGCGCCTCCTCCAGCTCCGCCACGACGTCCTGGATCAGGCCGAGCTCCAGCTCGCGGAAGCGGGTAAGGTCGTCCGGGTGCGCTTCGGCCTCGGTCAGGGTCGCGGCGAACCAGGTCGGATCGCTCGTGTCGTCGAGGAGGCGTGCCTCGGTGCGGGCCGCGTCGACCCTGTCCGCCATGTCCGCGAAGCCGAGGAGGGCCACCGCCTGTTCCCAGCCGTTCCAGGCGGCGTCTCCCGCACGCGCCGGTCGGTCCGTGTCGAACGCGACCAGGAAAGCGTGGGTGCGCTCGCGCGCGATCCGGTCCTGGACCGTCAGGAAGGCGAGGGCGCCCAGCAGGCTCCAGCGGACGAACTCGTCGGCCTCGCGGTCGGTGATCGCGGCCTCGAGCGCGTCGACGTCGCCGTCGAAGACGCTCGCCACGATCCGGGGCAGGGTCGACGCGACCGCGTCTCCCATCACGTTGGCCACCTCCTCGAGGGGCCGGCGCAGCAGCCGGAGCAGCGGCGCCGCGAGACGGGTGTCGCGGGCGGCCGCGAGGACGTGGATGCCCCAGAACAGGAGGTTCGTCTCGCGGTCGGTCAGGGACGCGCCGGCCGCCGCCCGCTCGACGACCCGCAGCACGTCGGGCGCGATCCGGGCGGGTTCCCGCACGGCCCGCTCCAGCGCCTCGGCCGGCAGGTCGCGGGCGACCGACAGCGCCTCGACGAGGTTCGCCCGGCCCGCGCCCGGGATGTCGCTCCAGCCGCTCATGTCCTGAGGACCGCCCCGATCCGCTTGGCCGCGGCCTCGACGATCTTCGCCGAGACGGCCTCGATCTCGGCCTCCGTCAGGGTTCGGTCGGTCGGCTGGAGGGTGACCCCGAGCGCGACCGACTTCCGGTCCTCGGCGATCCCGGGTCCCTCGTAGAGATCGAACACCTCGGTCGCGGTGATGAGCGCCCGGTCGGCGTTCCCGACCGCCCGCACGAGCTCGGCGACCGGGACGTCTCGGCCGAGCACGAAGGCGAAGTCGCGGGTCAGCGGCTGCAGGCCCGAGAGGGAGAGCTTCGGCTTCATCTTGGTCGGCCGATGCTTCGGGAGCGCCAGGAGGTCGAGCGTGATCTCGAACACGACCGGTGCGCCCTTGAGGTCCATCGCGGCCAGGATGCCGGGATGAACCTCGCCGAAATGCCCGACCACGGTCCGGGGTCCGAAGGAGAGCGTGCCGGAGCGGCCGGGGTGGAGCCAGTTCGGCCCGCCGGCCGCGACCTGCAGCCCGCCCGCCGGCAGGCCGAGCGTGGCGAGCAGCGCCACCGCGTCGGCCTTCGCGTCGAAGGTGTCGACAGGGCGGGTCGCGCCGTCCCAGTGCCGGCCCTGGCCGGCGTGGCGGGCCGTGCCGCGCCGCAGTCCGGCCGCCCGGACGGTCTGGCCCTCGGGTTCGTCCGTCGCGAAGCATTGCCCGACCTCGAACAGGGCCACGTCCGGGAAGCCGCGGTCGACGTTCCGGCCGGCCGCTTTCAGGAGACCCGGCACGAGGCTCGGCCGCATGTCGGAGAGGTCGGACGCGATCGGGTTCGCGAGCTGGAGCGAACGGGAGCCGCCACCGAACAGCGTCGCCTCGTCATGCGCGATGAAGGACCAGGTCACGGCCTCGACCAGGCCGCGGGCGGCCAGCGCCCGCTTCGCGCCCGAGACGCGACGCTGCGCGACGGTCGGGACGGGCCGGGCGACGCCGGGATCAAGCCGCGGCAGCGGCTGCGGCCGGATGCGGTCGAGCCCGGCGATCCGGACGATCTCCTCGACGAGATCGGCCTTGCCTTCGATATCGGGCCGCCAAGAGGGCGGCAGCACCTTCGCGCGCTCGCCCGGGCCCGCGACCGTGAAGCCGAGCTCCTGCAGGATCACCTTGGCCTCGGCGCGCGGCAGGTCGAGCCCCGAGAGGCGGCGCACCTCCGTCCAGGGGAAGTCGATCGCGTGCTCGCGCTCCGGGATCGCGCCCGCGAACACGAGATCCGACGGCTCGCCGCCGCAGAGCTCGACGATCAGCTTCGTCGCGAGGTCGAGCCCCGGCAGCGTGAAGGCCGGATCGACGCCGCGCTCGAACCGGTAGCGGGCGTCCGTGATGATCCCGAGGCGACGGCCGGTCTGGGCGATGACGAGCGGGTCCCAGAGCGCGGATTCGACCAGCACGTCCGTCGTGCTCTCATCGCAGCCGCTGTGCTCTCCGCCCATGATCCCGGCGATCGATTCCGGGCCGTTCTCGTCCGCGATGACGACCAGGTCGTCGTCGAGCGGGTAGGTGCGGCCGTCGAGGGCGAGGATCTCCTCGCCTGCCCGGCCGCGCCGAACGGTGAGGTCGCCCCGGACCTTCGCGGCGTCGAAGACGTGCAGCGGCCGGCCGCGATCGAAGGTCAGGAGGTTCGTGACGTCGACGAGCCGGTTGATCGGCCGGAGCCCGATCGCGGCGAGCCGGCGCTGGAGCCACTCCGGGGACGGCCCGTTCCTGACCCCGCGCACGAGACGGAGCGCGAAGGCCGGGCAGAGCCCCTTATCCTCGGGCGCGAGATCGAGCGTGACGCGAACGGGGCACGGAAAGGTTCCGCGCACCGGCTCGATCCGGTCCGCCTTCAGGGCCCCGATCCCGGTCGCCGCGAGGTCGCGCGCGATGCCCCGGACCGAAGTGCAATCGGGGCGGTTCGGCGTCAGGTTGATCTCGATCACCGGGTCGGCGAGGCGAGCCCAATCGGCGTAGCGAGCGCCCACCGGCGCGTCGGCCGGCAGATCGAGGATGCCGTCGTGGTCCTCGGAGAGCTGGAGCTCGGCCGCCGAGCACAGCATCCCGGCGCTCTCGACGCCCCGAACGCTCACGACCGCGAGCGTCAGATCCTTGCCGGGCACGTAGGTGCCGGGCGGCGCGAAGACGGACCGCATGCCGGCCCTCGCGTTCGGCGCCCCGCACACGACCTGCACGGGCGCGCCCGATCCGATGTCGACGGTGCAGATTCGGAGCCGGTCCGCGTTCGAATGGGGCTCGGCCGTCAGCACGGCCGCGACGACGTAGGGCGCGAGCGCAGACGCCTTGTCCTCGACGCGCTCCACCTCGAGCCCGATCCGGGTCAGCGTCGCGGTGATCTCGTCGAGAGGGGCCGCGGTGTCGAGGTGCTCGCGGAGCCAGGAGAGGGTGAATTTCATGAGACTGGCTCAGCGCGCTTTCGAGATGATGGTTGCCACCAGCCGACGACGCTGCAGGGCGGTGAGGGCGTGGATGCGCGTGTCCGCCTCCTGCGCCATCTGAATGACATCGGCCGTTTCGACTGCACCAGGATTGTAGCCTGGCGGCCGATAATCTGCGTCGTTCCGCCGCTCCTGCAACAGCGCGACGATCTCTCCGATCTTGCGGAGATCAGGATCATCGGCCGTCCTCAAAGCCTTCAGAACAGCCTTGTGATCAAGGCTCCTGAAGACAGGTTCGATGGAGTCGCCACCGGTCGTCCAGCTCACAACCTGATCCGTGAATATGTAGCAGAGCGCTTGAAAGACCGCGTAGTAGGCCGTGCTGATGGCTCGCCGGCGACGCGCCTTGCCCAGGTTCGTCTTCGGCGCACCGTCAGCCAGGAAGGCAGCAGTTTGCAGGAGGTGATCGACGAGGTGGTTGGGCCTCGGCATCAGGCCGCCTCGTCCTCGATCGGCTCTTCGGGGTACCTGTAGTTGAGGTAAGGAAAGCGCTCGTCTCCCTCGGCGCGCAGCGCATCTCCTAGCGCCAGCATGGCGTCCGTGGTGACATGCGTCGGCGGCAGCTTTGACGGGTCGGCGAAGCTCGCGACGATGAAGATGGCCGGCTCCCCGACGCTGTCGCGCCTGTCTTCCATCGTCGACGACAGATAGCCGAATCGCCCGAGTTCCCGACGGAGGACGGCTTCGATCTCTTCGCGGCGTTGAGCGCTGATCATGGCTATGCTCCTCCGTCTACCCCGTCAGCCCGCCGACCAGACTGGGCAGGTCGAGCGGACGGAATCCGTAATGCTCGAGCCAGCGCACGTCAGCGTCGAAGAAGGCGCGCAGGTCCGGCATGCCGTATTTGAGCATGGCGATGCGGTCGATCCCCATGCCCCAGGCGAAGCCCTGGACCTGATCCGGGTCGAGACCGCAATTCCTGAGCACGTTCGGGTGCACCATCCCGCAGCCGAGGATCTCGAGCCAGTCGTCGCCTTCTCCGAAGCGGATCTCGTCGCCCGAGCGGCGGCACTGGATGTCGACCTCGGCCGAGGGCTCCGTGAACGGGAAGAAGGACGGCCGGAACCGCATCTTGACCTCGTCGACCTCGAAGAAGGCCCGGCAGAACTCCTCCAGCACCCAGCGCATGTTCGCGATCGTCGCGCGGTCGTCGATGACGAGCCCCTCGACCTGGTGGAACATCGGCGTGTGCGTCTGGTCGGAATCGTGGCGGTAGGTGCGGCCCGGGATGATGACCCGGATCGGCGGAGCGACCGTTCGCATGGTCCGGATCTGCACGGGCGAGGTGTGCGTCCGGAGCACCTTGCGACGGCCGAGATGATCCGGCTGCAGGAAGAACGTGTCGTGCATCTCCCGGGCCGGATGTCCGACCGGGAAATTCAGCGCGGTGAAGTTGAGCTCGTCCGTCTCGATGTCCGGCCCCTCGGCGATCCGGAACCCCATGTCCGCGAAGATCGCCGTGATCTCGTCCAGCACCTGGCTGATCGGATGGATGCGGCCCGTCGTCTCCGGTCCGGGCCGGACCGGCAGCGTGACGTCGACGCGCTCGGAGGCGAGCCGCGCGTCCAGCGCGGCGGCCGCGAGCGCATCGCGGCGACCGGAGATCGCGGCCTGGACGGTGTCGCGGAGCCCGTTGATGATCGGCCCCTGCTCCCGGCGCTCCTCCGGGCTCATCCGGCCCAGCGTCTTCAGGAGCTCGGACACCCGTCCCTTCTTGCCGAGTGCGGAGACCCGTAGGGCCTCTAGCACTCCCTCGTCGGGGGCGGATTCGGCCTGCGCGACGAGGTCGCGCTCCAGAGCGGCGAGATCGGACATTTCGGCTCGGTCGGACATTTCGGTTCGGTCGGACATGGTGCGGCGCTCAGCTCCGCCAACGGAGGGTGCGGGCGGTCAGCGGGTTCGAGAACGGCCTCTGCTCGGCCTGGGCCGCGCGCCACTCGTCCTTGATCCGCATCCACCAGCGGGCCTGGGTGTCGGCATCGTTCACGAGCATGAGCCGAGGCGCGTGCATCAGCCCTTCGCGCTGCTGCACCACCACCCGCCTGTCCTGGTCGAGGAAGGTCGTCATCAGGTGCTCCGCCAGCGGCTTTAGGGCCGTGACCCAGGGCGGCGTCGCCCAGAAGAACTGGTAGACCTCGGTCGCTTCGTCCGTGACCGGGGTGATGGCGGTGAGGCCGACGACGGTGTGGCGCTCGCCATGGACCTCTTCGATCCGGAGCCCGGGCAGCTCGTAGGAGATCTCCGTCTCCACGTGACGGCCGAGAAGCCGGTAGACGAGGCTCTGCGGCGGCAGACGGTGGCGCACCATGCGCCAGCCGAGCGCGGTCGGCTCGAAATGCTTCTCCTTCGGCCGGAGCCGGGTCGCATCCTTCTTGAACCACCACGAGGTGTGCACGAAGGCAGCATGGGTCGGGTCCATCAGCCCGAAGGCGGCATGGTCCGTCGAGCACGGGAACGGCAGCGAGATGCCGAGCTTCGGGGCGGCCGCGTCGTCGAAATGCGGCATGCGGGGCGGCTCCGGATGCCCCGCCTCGGCCGGCGTCTCGCCATCGCGCGGCACGAAGACCCACAGGAGACCCTGCCGCTCGACGCAAGGATAGGCGCCGCAGCGGATCTTGCCGAAATCGACGTCCTGCTCCTCGCGCAGCGACGGGATCGCGACGCAGGTCCCGGTCCGGTCGAACCGCCAGCCATGGTAGGGGCACTGGACGGTCTCGCCGTCGAAGCGGCCGTAGCGGAGCGGGATGCCGCGGTGCGGGCAGACGTCCTTCAGCGCGAATGCCGCACCATCCCGCACGCGCCCGAACAGCATCGGCTCGCCGAGGATCGTCTTCGCGAGCGTCTTCCCCGGGCGCAGCGCCGAGCCCGGCGCCGCCACGTACCAGAGTCCGCGCAGGAGGTCGGCCTTCAGGCCCTGCATGGTCGAACCCTTGAGGGTTCCCTCGGAGGTCCAAGACCCCGCGGGCGACCCCTCAGGCCGCCGCCTGCTCGACGTCCGGCGGCAGCGCCGCCTTGGCCTGCTCGACGATCGCCGTGAAGGCCGCCGGCTCGTGAATCGCGATGTCCGACAGGACCTTGCGGTCGACGGTGATGCCGGCCTTCGCGAGACCGTCGATCAGGCGCGAATAGGTCAGACCGTGCTCGCGGGCGCCCGCGTTGAGACGCTGGATCCAGAGCGATCGGAAGGTGCGCTTGCGGTTCTTGCGGTCGCGATAGCTGTACTGCATCGCCTTCTCGACCGCCTGCTTGGCGATACGGATCGTGTTCTTGCGCCGGCCGTAGTAACCCTTGGCGGCGTCCAGAACCTTCTTGTGCTTGGCGTGGCTCGTCACGCCGCGTTTGACACGGGCCATGATGGATCTCCAGAAATGCGGGTAGGAAGCGGTCGAAGAGGTCTCGCTCAGCCGTTCGGCAGGAAGAACTTCTTCATGTTGTCGGCATCGCCCTTGAACATGACGGTGGTGCCGCGCTGATTGCGGATCTGCTTGTTCGTCCGCTTGATCATGCCATGCCGCTTGCCGGCCTGGGCCATGATCACCTTTCCGGTCCCGGAGATCTTGAAACGTTTCTTTGAACCCGAATGGGTTTTCAGCTTGGGCATTTCGCTCTCCTGTCGGCCAGGGTGGCCGATGATGCGCCGCCCTGCGGGGAGACCCCGTCGGACCGGCGCGGATATGCTGCTGGAGCATGCCGACCCGCCACGGCAGCCCTGATCAGCCGGGCGGGTCGAAGCCGCGGCTTATGGCAGAGGGAGACCTGGTCCGCAAGGATTTCGGCAGCCGTCGACGTGCCCGAAACCATGCGCGCCGGCATTGCGGCCGGGATCGTCGGATGCGATCTTTCGCTCCTGCTGGAGGCCTCAGGTCCGTGCGCACCACCCTTTCGCTCGACGACGAGCTCGTCTCGACGGCTCAGGAATACACGGGACTCATCGAGACGTCGGCGCTCGTCCACGAGGCGCTCAAGGCCCTCATCCAGCGCGAGTCCGCGCTTCGGCTCGCGAAGCTGGGCGGTTCCCAGCCCGATTTCCAGGCAGCGCCCCGCCGCCGCTCCAAGCCGGCGTGATCCTGGTCGATACGGTCATCTGGGCCGATCACATCGCCCGGCCGGAACCGTCGCTCGCTCGGCTGCTGCGGGAGGGACAGGTCGCGACGCATCCCTTCGTGATCGGCGAGATGTCGTTGGGAAACCTTCGAGACAGGCGGCTGCTGGGAGACATGGCGAGGCCGCCGCACGTGCGCCTCGCCTTCGACGCGGAGGTGCTCTCTTTCATCGAGCGCCACGCGCTTCACGGATCGGGGATCGGCTACGTGGACGCGCATCTGATCGTCGCGACACGACTGAGCGATGGTGCGGCCCTCTGGACGCGCGATCGGCGGCTCCACGTCGTGGCCCGACGGTTGGGTGTCGCGTACGATGCGCCGGCGTCGTCATGAACGTCGACCTGCGGATCCTCGACCCGCGCCTCACCGCCTGGGGCTTCCCTCGCTGGGGCTCGGCACTCGCGGCCGGGCTCGACCTCCACGCCTGCCTCGACGAGCCGCTGCATCTCCGCCCCGGCGCGCCGCCCGTGCTCGTCTCGTCCGGTCTCGCGATGCGGATCGGCGAGGCCGGGTGGTGTGGGCTCGTCGTGCCGCGCTCGGGCTCCGGCCATCGCGGGCTCGTGCTCGGCAACACCGTCGGGGTGATCGACGCCGATTACGAGGGCGCGATCCTGATCTCCTGTTGGAACCGGAACGCCGGCCCGGACGCGGCCGAGATCGTCCTGGGGCCGGGCGAGCGCATCGCCCAGATGATCTTCGTCCCGGTCGCGCGGCCCGCCTTCACGGTCGTCGAGACCTTCTCCGGCGCGTCGGACAGGGGAGCGGGCGGGTTCGGGTCGACCGGGACGGGCGCGCGGTGACGCTGCTGTCCCGCCGCTCCCTCTTCGCGGTCGCGGCCGTGGTCGACGTCGCCCTGCTGGCGGGTCCGGTTCCGGTGGCCGCGAAGGCGCTCGCATCCCGGCACGGGGTCGGGCCGCGCCATCTCGAGCCCGTGCTGCACGGGCTCGTGCGGGCCGGGATCCTGAAAGGCGTGCGCGGGCCGCGCGGCGGCTACGAGCTCGCGCGCGAGCGTCGGCGCATCTCCGTCGGCGACATCGTTCGCGCCCTGAGCCGCGAGGGTCCTGATGACGGGAACCCGTCGGGCCTCGTCGCGGCCGCGATCGCGCCGGCCCTCGAGGAGGTCGAGGCCGCCTTCCTGGCGGGGCTCGACCGGATCACGGTCCAGGACCTCTGCGTCAGGGCCGGCCGCGCCGGCATCGAGACCGGCACGCTCGATTTCACAATATAGACGTGTTGATTGCGAAGAACATCGACATTTCATCGGTGAACAGCTAGGCAGACGGCCAGGCGAGACAGCCTGGCTTCGTGGAGGAGCAGACATGGCCGAGACCGCACATCACCCCGCCGCCGCGACCGGCCGCGTGCCCGGCCGAGGCCGGGTCTACGGCTCGATCACGGAGACGATCGGCGACACGCCGCTGGTCCGGCTCGATCGCCTGACGAAGCAGAAGGGCGTGGGCGCCGAGATCCTGCTGAAGCTCGAATTCTTCAACCCGATCTCCAGTGTCAAGGACCGGATCGGCGTCAACATGGTCGACGCGCTCGAGGCGTCGGGCCGGCTGAAGCCGGGCGGCACGCTGGTCGAGCCGACCTCGGGCAACACCGGCATCGCGCTCGCCTTCGTGGCGGCGGCGCGCGGCTATCGCATGATCCTGGTCATGCCGGAGAGCATGTCGATCGAGCGGCGCAAGATGCTGGCCTTCCTCGGGGCCGAGCTCGTGCTCACGCCCGGTCCCCAGGGCATGAAGGGCGCGATCGCCAAGGCGGACGAGCTCCTGCGCGAGATCCCGGGCGCCGTGATGCCGCAGCAGTTCGAGAATCCGGCGAACCCCGAGATCCACCGCAAGACCACCGCGGAGGAGATCTGGAACGACACGGGGGGCGCGCTCGACGTCTTCGTGTCCGCGATCGGCACCGGCGGCACCATCACGGGCGTCGGCGAGGTGCTGAAGTCGCGGCTCTCGAACGTGCGGATCGTGGCGGTGGAGCCGGAGGATTCGCCGGTCCTCTCCGGCGGACAGCCCGGGCCGCACAAGATCCAGGGCATCGGGGCCGGCTTCGTTCCGGGCGTCCTCGACACGAAGGTCTACGACGAGATCGTCACGGTCGGGAACCAGACCGCGTTCGAGACGGCCCGGCTTCTCGCGAGGGTCGAGGGAATCCCGGGCGGGATCTCGACGGGGGCGAACGTCGCGGTGGCGCTGGAGATCGCGGCCCGGCCCGAGATGCAGGGCAAGCGCATCGTGACGATCGCGTGCTCCTTCGCGGAGCGCTACATATCGAGCGCGCTGTTCGAGGGGATCGGCTGAATCGCGGCAGCGGCACGCGGGTCGATCGACGGCGCCCGCAACCCAAACGGCCCTGGCGGGTTCTCCAGCATTAAGGAGAGCCGCATGAGCGCCGAGACCCGAAAGAACGACAGCCTCCGGACCTTCGACGCCGACCGGGACGAGAACGGCCAGCGGCTGACCGACAACCCGGCCGATCAGGCGCGCGTGGACGACGTCCAGACGCAACTGATGGCGGAGCCGACCGGCGACGCGGAGACGGCCCGTCTCGCGTCCGGCTTCACCTCCGACGACGCGACGGAGGCGACCGAGGCCGAGACGCCGCCCGAGAACATCGCCCATATCAGCGACGCCACCCTCCCGCCGCGCGCGGAAGCCGCGGCCGCGATCGAGCGCGCCACGGCGGCGCTGGGCAAGGAATAGGCGTCGCCTCCCTGTTCGGATCGCCTCGCCGGCAGGCGAGCGATCCGGACTTCGGCCGTCGGTCCGGGTCTTCGCGTCGCGAGAGACGGAACCCGTGACCGCCGGCGTCGCCGACGCGATCTCGCGGCCTGTTCACCCCTGGTCCCCGGCGTTCATGGGCCTCGTGCTCGGCCGGCCTCCTGCCGGTACCGGCGACGAGCATCGTCGCGGCCCAGGACATCTCGCGATACCTCCCTCTTCAATACTCCATCGAATTCTATCCTAAATGGACCGTTTCTCGGGAGCGGCTTCCGGGAGGTCCGATTAACCATGTTTTGACCATTGGCCGGGCAAGGTGGGCGGAGCCGAAGACCTGTTGCGTCGGGACGTGATCGCCCATGAAACCAGCCCGTATCATCGTTCTCGCCGTCGCGGTCCTGGCCGCGGGCGGGGCCGCGATGCTGATCCTCCAGACGCCTCCGTCCGAGACGGTGGTGGTCGAACGGAAGGAGCCGGTCAGGACGACGGACGTGCTCGTGGCCGCGATCGAGCTTCCGACGGGCCATACCATCAAGCCCGGCGACATCCGCTGGCTGCCCTGGCCCAGCGACTACGTGCCGGCCGGCGTCGTCACGCGGGGCGACGGTCAGGCCGTCACCGCCGAGATCGAGGGCTCCATCGTCCGCAACGGCCTCCTGGTCGGCGAGCCGATCCGGCGCGAGAAGCTCGTCCGGGCGAACTCGAACGCGTTCATGTCCGCGATCCTGCCGGCCGGAATGCGGGCGGTCGCGATCTCGATCGACACGCGGGGCGCGACCTCGGCCGGCGGCTTCGTGCTGCCGAACGATCGGGTCGACGTGATCCGGACCTACCGGGACGACGAGTCGTCGAAGTCCGGTGGCGCCGACGTGCAGAATTCGGAGACGATCCTGCCGAACATCCGGGTCCTGGCGATCGGCCAGAACATCCAGGAGCGCGGTGGCGAGAAGGTCGTCACGGGCGAGACCGCGACGCTCGAGGTGACGCCCGCCCAGGCGGAGGCGCTGGCGCTGGCGCAGAAGACCGGCCAGCTCTCGCTCGCGCTGCGCAGCCTCGCCGATGCCGCGGTCACGGAGACGGTCCGCGAAGAGAAGAACGACGGCGGCCTGACCGTGGTCCGCTACGGCGTGGCCCGCCAGGTCTCGCGGCGCTGACGGCCCGGGATCCCGAGGGGAAGATGCAGCTCATGACACGTGAACGCTCCCGTCCGGCGCGCACCCGAGCCGTCGGTTCCGGGCTCGCGGCCCTGGTCCTCCTGCCCGTCGCGGCGTTCGGCGCCGAGCCGTACCGCACGGTGCCGCGCTATGCGCCCGCCGCTGCCCCGGGCTACGGGACGACCGATCCCTCCGCAGGCGCGCGCCGCCTCGACCTCTCGGTCGGGCGCTCGGTGATCATCGACCTGCCGCGGGACGCGAAGGAGGTCTTCGTCGCCAATCCGGGCGTCGCGAACGCGGTCGTGCGCTCGGCCCGCAAGATCTTCCTCATCGGGGTCGCGAACGGGGCGACCTCCGTCTTCGCGACCGATCCCGAGGGACGCCAGATCGCGGCCTTCGAGGTGAATGTCGGGCGCGATCTCAGCGTGCTGCGCCAGACGCTCCGGACGGTGATCCCGAGGGGCCGGATCGAGGTCACGGCAGCCGGGGACTCCATCCTCCTGACCGGGCAGGTGGCGGCTGCCGGAGAGGCACAGCAGGCGCTCGAGATCGCGCGCGCGTTCGTCGGGCAGTCGGGCGGCCCGGCTGCCGCGGCCGGGGGCGGTGGTGCCGCCCCGGCGGGCGGCGCTCCGGCGGGCGGTGCGGCCGGCGCCGGCGCGGCGGCGGGCGGGGCGACGGCCGGCGTCGTGATCAACGCGATCACGATCAACGGCCGCGATCAGGTCATGCTCAAGGTGACCGTGATCGAGATGGCCCGGACCGCCGTGAAGCAGCTCGGCGTCAATCTCGGCGGCAACTGGAACGTCATCGACGCCGCCACGACGGCGGTCGCGACATACACCAATCCGGCGTCGAGCCTGGTCGGCATCGGCACAGGCATCCTGACGTCGACGGCGGGAGGCGATGGCGGAGGACTGAAGCTCCAAGGTTCCACGAACGTCGGCAGAGGCGCCACGATCGGCGGCACCCTGCAGGCGCTCGAGCGCGCCGGCGTCTCGCGGATCCTGGCCGAGCCGACGCTCGTCGCGATCTCGGGCGAATCGGCGAGCTTCCTGGCCGGCGGCGAGATCCCGATCGTCATCAACTCCTGCTCCGCGGGGGGCGGGGGCGGAAGCGCTTCGATCTGCACGCCGACCGTCTCCTACAAGCCCTACGGCGTCTCGCTCGGCTTCACGCCGATCGTGCTGTCGGAGGGCCGCATCAGCCTGAACGTCTCGACCGAGGTCAGCGAGATCGATCGCGACAACCAGGACGCGGTCACGCGTTCGCCCGGCTTCAGGACCCGCAAGTCCACCACCACGATCGAGCTGCCGTCCGGCGGCACGATGGTCACGGCGGGCCTCATCTCCTCGCAGTCGAACCAGACGATCACAGGCGTGCCGGGGCTCATCAACCTGCCGATCCTCGGCGCGCTGTTCCGGTCGCGGGACTTCCAGCGCCGCGACAGCGAGCTGATGATCATGGTGACCCCGTACCTCGCGAAGCCGATGGAAGCCGCCCAGGCCGTCCGGCCCGACGATCATTACCAGGATGCGTCCGACCCGCAGACCCTTCTGCTCGGCCGGTTGAACCGTCTCTACGGCGTCGCGGGTCCCGGTGGCCCGGCCAGGGGAACCCCCGGCCGCTTCGGCTTCATCACCGACTGACATGTCCGGAACTCGAGCCGAGGCGCGGCAGACCGCCCGCCCGCGGAGACAAGCGATGCCGTTCCCGAGACCCAGCCTTCCCTCGTGCCTCCGGGCCGGAGCCCTCCTGCTCGCGGCCGCGGCGCTGCCGGCGCTCGGCGGCTGCCAGACCCAGAAGGAGATCACGGGCTCCATCTTCCCGAGCGACTACCGGGAGCGTCATCCGATCGTGCTCGCGGACGGCCCGCGCGTGCTCGACGTCTTCGTCGAGGGGCCGCGCGGTCTCGTGAGCCGGAGCCGCCAGGACATCGGCGACTTCTTCGCCGAGTACCGGCGCCACGGATCGGGCCCGATGCTGGCCCAGGTCCCGGTCGGCCACGGCACGAATCCGGGCACCCGGAGCGCGCTCGCACAGATCCGGGACGGCTCCGGCAACCGGCTGTCGATCTCGGACTACCAGCCGAACGACCCGACCGTCGCGTCGCCGATCCGGCTGACCTTCAAGCGCCTCCAGGCGAAGGTCGGGTCGCGCTGCGGCCTCTGGCCCGACGATCTCGGCGTCAGCGACGCGAGAACGGACTGGAAGAACGAGCAGTACTGGAACCTCGGCTGCGCCGCGCAGGCGAACCTCGCCTCGCAGGTGGCCGATCCGGTCGACCTCGTCCGCGGCCGGGCCGAGACGCCGCCCGATACCGGGCGCCGGATGTACAATTTCGGAGCGATCCGCCAGGGCCAGGATCCGTCCACGGCCTGGAAGCAGAAGGCCGTCTCGGTCAGCTCCGGCATCTCGAACTAGGTGCGCTGATGGGCAACGCGACGGACACCCGGCCCGGCCGGTCGAGAGAGGCGAGCACCATGGCTGACGCACTGGACGGGGCGAGCGACCTCATCGCGCCCGTGCCGCGGGTGACGCTGCAGGCCTTCTGCGAGACGCCCGGCATCGCCGAGGCGATCGGGGGCGCGGCCGACGACCGCCGCATGCAGAAGGCGCACGTGAAGGTGCACATGGGCGGGGCCGCGGCCGCGGTCGAGGCCTATCGCCAGGCCCCGACCCCGAACGTCGTCGTGCTCGAGTTCCAGAGCGATCGCGCCGCGATCCTGGATTCGCTCGACCAGCTCTCCTCGGTCTGCGACGCCGGCACGAAGGTCGTCGTGATCGGCCACGTCAACGACATCCTGCTCTACCGCGAGATGATCCGGCGCGGGGTCAGCGAATACCTGATCGCGCCGGTCTCGATCCTGTCCTTCGTGCGGGCGATCTCCGAGCTCTTCACCGTGCCGGGCGCGGTCCCGCTCGGCCGCACGATCGCGGTGGTGGGCGCGAAGGGGGGCGTCGGGGCCTCCACGGTCGCGCACAACATCGGCTGGTCGATCGCCCGCAACCTCAAGGCCCAGACGGTGATCGTCGATCTCGACGTCGCCTTCGGGACGGCCGGCCTCGACTTCAACCAGGACCCTCCGCAGGGCATCGCGGAGGCGATCTTCGCGCCGGACCGGCTCGACACGAACCTCGTCGACCGGCTCCTGTCGAAGTGCTCGGACCACCTCTCGCTCCTGGCCGCGCCCGCGGTGCTCGACCGGACGACGGACCTCACCGAGACCGCGCTGGACGGGCTGATCGACATCCTGCGCTCCTCCGTCCCGACCATCGTGCTCGACATCCCGCACATCTGGACCGCCTGGTCGCGCCGGCTGCTCGTCTCGGCGGACGAGATCGTGCTCGTCGCGACCCCGGACCTCGCCTCGCTCCGGAACACGAAGAACCTGTTCGACAACCTGAAGTCGGTGCGTCCGAACGATTCGATGCCCCGGGTCATCCTGAACCAGACCGGTCTGCCGAAGCGGCCGGAGATCGCGGCCGGCGAGTTCGCGAAGGCGCTGTCGATCGAGCTCGCCGCGATCCTGCCGCACGACGCCCTCCTGTTCGGGACGGCCGCGAACAACGGCCAGATGATCGCCGAGGTGCAGCCGGCCTCGAAACACGCGGAGATCCTCTCGGCGCTGGCGTCCTCCCTGACCGGCCGGGTCGAGCCGAAGCGCGGACGTGCCAGCATCTTCGAGCCGCTGATGTCGAAGCTGTCGCGCCGCAAGGCGTCCTGAGCCGAACCGGAGCACCCTTCATGTTCGGCAAGCGTTCGACCACCGGCTCTCCCGCCGCTCCGCCGCGGCCGGCCGCCCGGGACGGGGGGCCGCCCGTCGCGGCGGTCCCGGTCCTGTCCGAGCCGAACCTCGCCAAGCGGCACCAGGAGCCCGTCGCCGAGATCGCGATCGCGGCGGCCGCCCCGGAACGGCACCGGTCCGACGACTACTACGCGACGAAGAGCATGATCTTCGGCGCCCTGATCGAGGCGATCGACCTCGCCCAGCTCTCGCGGCTCGACGCCGATTCGGCCCGGGACGAGATCCGGGACATCGTGAACGAGATCATCGCGCTGAAGAACGTGGTGATGTCGATCTCCGAGCAGGAGGATCTGCTCGACGACATCTGCAACGACGTGCTCGGCTACGGGCCGCTCGAACCGCTTCTCGCCCGCGACGACATCGCCGACATCATGGTGAACGGCGCCGGCAAGACCTACATCGAGGTCGCGGGCAAGATCCAGCTGACCAACGTCCGGTTCCGCGACAACCAGCAGCTGATGAACATCTGCCAGCGGATCGTGAGCCAGGTCGGCCGACGGGTCGACGAGTCGTCGCCGATCTGCGACGCGCGCCTGCCCGACGGCTCGCGGGTGAACGTGATCGCCCCCCCGCTCGCGATCGACGGTCCCTCGCTCACCATCCGGAAGTTCAAGAAGGACAAGCTGACCCTCGACCAGCTCGTCCGCTTCGGGGCGATCTCGCCGGAGGGCGCGCGGGTGCTCGAGATCATCGGCAAGGTCCGGTGCAACGTCGTGATCTCCGGCGGAACGGGCTCCGGCAAGACGACGCTGCTGAACTGCCTCACGAACTTCATCGAGCGCGACGAGCGGGTCATCACCTGCGAGGACGCGGCCGAGCTGCAGCTCCAGCAGCCCCACGTCGTGCGCCTCGAGACCCGGCCCCCGAACCTCGAGGGCCAGGGCCAGGTCACGATGCGCGACCTCGTCAAGAACTGCCTCCGCATGCGGCCCGAGCGGATCATCGTCGGCGAGGTCCGCGGACCCGAGGCCTTCGACCTGCTCCAGGCCATGAACACGGGCCATGACGGCTCGATGGGGACGGTGCACGCGAACTCCCCGCGCGAATGCCTGTCCCGCATGGAATCGCTCATCACGATGGGCGGCTTCTCGCTCCCGTCCCGCACCATCAAGGAGATGATCGCGACCTCGATCGACGTGATCGTCCAGGCCGCGCGTCTCCGCGACGGCTCGCGCCGCATCACGCACATCACCGAGGTGATCGGCATGGAGGGCGACGTGATCACGACGCAGGACGTCGTGCTGTACGACATCACGGGCGAGGACGCGGCCGGGCGCCTCTCCGGGAGCCACCGCTCGACCGGGATCGGGCGGCCGAAATTCTGGGAGCGGGCCCGCTATTACGGCGAGGAGAACAGGCTCGCGGCCGCCCTCGACGCGATGGACGTGGTCGACGCCGAGAGGGCGGCATGAACCGCGCGTCCGGCGCCGACCCCGCCTCGGGAGACCGGTCATGACCCAGAGCCTGCTCGCCGCCCTCATGCTGGGCGCCGCCGGCCTCCTCGGCATCGGCTACGTGCTGCTCTACCCGCTCCTCTCGGGCGAGGCGCGGGCCGGCAAGCGCCAGAAGGCCCTCGTGGCCTCCAAGACCGACCGGCGCGCGGACAGGGTGGCGGGCGGCGGCGTGAGCCGTCGCGACCAGGTCGCCCAGAGCCTGAAGGACCTCGAGCAGCGCGAGAAGACCAGGCACAAGCTGACCCTCGAGGCGAGGATCGCCCAAGCCGGCCTGACCTGGACCAAGGGGCGCTTCTTCCTGATCAGCGCCGGGCTCGGGCTCGGCCTGGCCTTCGTCCTGTTCACGATCACGGGCCAGCCGCTCGGGGCGCTCGGCGGCCTCTTCGTCGGCGGGCTCGGGCTCCCGCGTTGGATTCTCGGCTACCTCAAGAAGCGGCGCATCCATCGCTACCTGGAGGAACTGCCGAACGCGATGGACGTCATCGTGCGGGGCATCAAGTCAGGCCTGCCGCTGAACGACTGCCTCCGGATGATCGCGTCCGAGGCGGCCGAGCCGGTCCGGTCCGAATTCCGCTTCATCGTCGAGCAGCAGACGCTCGGGATCTCGGTCGCGGAGGCCGTGGGCAAGCTCTACGAGCGCGTTCCGGTGCCCGAATCCAACTTCTTCGCGATCGTGATCGGCATCCAGGCGAAGTCGGGCGGGAACCTGTCCGAGACGCTGGGCAACCTGTCCCGGGTGCTGCGCGACCGGAAGAAGATGAAGGGCAAGGTCCAGGCGATGAGCCAGGAGGCGAAGGCCTCCGCCGGCATCATCGCGGCGCTGCCCTTCGTGGTCGCGCTCCTGACCTACCTGTCCAGCCCGAGCTACGTGTCGCTCCTCTGGACGACGTCGACCGGCAAGATCGCTCTGGTCCTCTCCGCCATCTGGATGTCGATCGGCATCGGGGTGATGCGGAAGATGATCAACTTCGACTTCTGAGGCGAAAGCGCCGATGTCCCAGCTCTTCCTCAAGCTCGCCGACCCGCAGTTCCTGGCCGCGATCCTGGCCGCGCTCGCGGCGGCCGCGACCGTGATCACGCTGGCCCTGCCGGTCCTGGAGCGCGACAGCCTCGGCAAGCGCATGAAGGGGGTCGCCGACGAGCGCGAGCGCATCCGGGTGCGCGAGCGCGAGCGGATCTCGCGCGGGCAGCCGCAGAAGGTGGTCCTGCGCCAGGCCCCGAAGGTCTACATGAAGCAGATCGTCGACCGCTTCCGGCTCGGCGATTGGCTCGGTACCGAGACGGCGAAGAACAACCTCGTCATGGCCGGTTTCCGGGGCGCGCAATCCGAGGTGACCTTCCTGTTCTTCCGGCTGATCGCGCCGATCGGCTTCATGGTCGCGTCGGCCCTGTATCTCTTCGTCGTGAACGACTTCGGGCTGCCGTTCTTCGCCAAGGTGGGCGGAGTGATCGCGGCGACCTTCCTCGGCGTGAAGACGCCGGAGCTCTTCCTGAAGAACCTCACGACCAAGCGCCAGCTCTCGATCCGGCGGGCCTGGCCCGACTCGCTCGACCTGCTCCTGATCTGCGTCGAGGCCGGCATGTCGATCGAGCAGGCGTTCCGGCGCGTGAGCCAGGAGGTCGGCGCCCAGTCGGTCGCGCTCGCGGAGGAACTGACGCTGACGACGGCCGAGCTCTCCTACCTTCAGGAGCGGCGGCAGGCCTACGAGAACCTCGCGACCCGCACGGGGCTCGACACCGTGAAGTCGATCACGACCGCGCTGATCCAGGCTGAGCGCTACGGGACGCCGGTCGGAACCGCTCTCCGGGTGCTGAGCCAGGAGAGCCGCGACAGCCGCATGATGGAGGCGGAGAAGAAGGCCGCGGGGCTGCCCCCGAAGCTCACCGTGCCGATGATCCTCTTCTTTCTGCCGGTGCTCTTCGTCGTCATCATGACGCCGGCCGCCATCCAGGTCTTCGCCGTGAAGTAGCCGACCGGCGACGGCCGGTCATGACGACGCGGGCGCCCGGGGGTAGAACCGCAGAGATGAGCCCGAATCATCCAGCCTCACGGCGTCTCCCGAGCCTTTCGGCCGCGGTCCTGTCGGCCGGGCTTCTCCTGCTCGCCGCAGCCGGCCCGTCCATGGCCCAGGACCGTGGCACGCTCGACCCGAAGGCGCTGCCGCCGCTCGCGCGGCCGAACGATCCCGCGACGCCCGCGAAGGAGCTGTTCGGCCGCAAGGCGAAGCCGGTCTCGCTCGAGGCCCGGGCGATCGGCTTCTACTCGCGGGGATGCCTCGCGGGCGGGGCGGCGCTGCCGATCGACGGCCAGACCTGGCAGGTCATGCGGCTCTCAAGGAACCGGAACTGGGGTCATCCCGCGATGGTCTCGTTCCTCGAGCGGCTTTCCGCCCGGGTCCCGGCCGTGAACGGCTGGCCGGGCCTCCTCGTCGGCGACATGTCGCAGCCGCGCGGCGGCCCGATGCTGACCGGTCACGCCTAGCACCAGCTCGGTCTCGACGCGGATGTGTGGCTGACGCCGATGCCCGACCGCCGGCTGAGCCGGAGCGAGCGCGAGGAAATATCGGCCACCAATG